>NZ_JAAHHT010000385.1 GCF_010672085.1 Okeania sp. SIO3I5 | reverse complement strand
GGAACATCTCAAACTTGTCCTAAATGTGGAACACATACGGGAAAGAAAGAACTCTCGGAACGGAGACATAGATGTAGTGAATGTGGATACGAGACAGACAGAGATCATGCAGCATCAGAAGTAATCAGATTGCGTGGTCTAGAAAAATTGAGTACCCAGGGACTCTGGGGAATAGAAAATGCCTATGCAGTCGGTCTGCCAGGGACGGAGTTGCCTCCGTCTAGGTCAGAGGCGAAACCTCGGGAGAGAAAAACTAGGAATACCAAACTGTGAGGTTTGGAAGCCCGCGCTGTACCGTCAAGTCAGCGTCGGGAGGATGTCACTGAGACATAATATTAGTAGTTAATAGTCATAATTCTCAAGATTTTCGGCTCCAATTAACTATTAGAAAAATTATCACAACCAATTTAGGACTGCTATAGACATTTACAGATAATTATGTTAATCTATTCATGCTTTAGGATATATTCTATATTATTATGAAAGGCAGTTCCAAATGCTATAGCGGATGGAATAGAGGGATTAGGAGTAATTCCATTCAGGGTAACACCTGGAAAAGTGAGTTGATAATAGATGAATATTTGTCTATAAACTTACAAACTCTTAGCTTAATTAACCCCGACTTATGAAGATATATGATCAACAATACTTTATTTCGCCCTTCTGTAATCAAAGCTGCTCGAGAAAAATTCAATCCGGAAGGTTTTGATTTAGCAAAAGCTATAAAAAGGAGAAAAATTGCTTTAAATGCTCCTCCGCCTCCTGAAAAGAAAGAACCTGCTGAAAGTCATATCAATGCTTTTTCGGATGATCAACTAATAGAGTTAATCGAACCCAGTTCTGAAGCAGAACGGGAGCTTGTCATTGAAGCAACTTATAAACAGGTGTTTGGTAATGCTCATCTGATGGAAAGTGAGAGATTACCGCAAATTGAATCTCAACTCCGCCGTGGTCAAATCTCTGTTCTGGAATTTGTCCGTCAGTTAGCTAAATCCGAGCGATATCGAGTCTTGTTCTTTGAGAGATGCACTAATTTAAGAGCGATAGAATTAAACTTTAAGCATTTGCTTGGTCGCGCTCCCGAAAATTATGAGGAAATATCTAAGCATATTAAGATTTTGGCTGAAGGGGGTTTTGCAGCAGAAATAGATTCCTACCTAGATAGTGATGAATATTGTCAAAGTTTTGGGGAAAATATAGTTCCTTACTATCGGGGATATAAAACTCAAACTGGTAAAAATTTAGCTGGATTTACTCATTCCTTCCAATTGTTGCGGGGTGCATCCAGTAGCGATAAATCAATTTTGAACAGCTCTTCACCTCAACTACAAGAAGCACTGATTGATGACAAACCTACTGAAATTCAACCTCTTTCCATAGCTGCCCCAGTACGAAAAAAATCCCCTGTAAAAGAAGTAGAATATAAATTTACAGACCTCGAACTTAGTGGCTATAAGTATAAATCAGCAGAGTATTTAACAACTCCTGTTTCACCAAATACTTGGTTGCAAGAGTATAAAGCTCGTGAAGCTGCTGCTACTTTTCCTGCTGCTAGGGAAAGTCAACCAGTTAAATTATTTGATGGTGATTCTGGCGAGGAACTGGAGATAGTTATCCGAGCAGCTTATAAGCAAGTTTTTGGTAATGTTCATCTGATGGAAAGTCAGAGATTACTGATTGCTGAATCAAAGTTAAAAGATGGACAATTCACTGTTAAAGATTTTATTCGGGAGTTGGCACAATCAGATTTATATCGCTCTTTATTTTTTGAGACTTGCGCCAATGTCAGAGCGATAGAATTAAACTTTAAGCATTTGCTTGGTCGCGCTCCAGACAACTTCCAAGAGGTATCCGAACATATTGTTATATTAGCTGAGAAGGGTTTGGCTGCTGAAATTGATTCTTATCTTGATAGCGAAGAATACGAGGAGAATTTTGGTAAGGATACTGTTCCTTATTACGTTAGCTACGAGACACAAACTGGCAAAAATGTAGCTGGATATAATCGTATTTTCCAATTAATTAAAGGTCAAAGTAGTAGCGATCGCTCTATTGCCTCCTCTATTGAATCTAGTAAGCGTTCTCAGCTAGAGCAGTCTTTACTGGAAAAAGCTGAGAAACCAATAGTTTTCAATCCCGAAGAGTTTAACTTAGCCAAAGAATTAGGTGTTGGTATTTACCAACCGGGTTCTCAGATACCTACAATCAGCGATCCCTATATCAAGGCTTTTGCAGATACTAAACCGATAGAATTATTTACTGGAGATTCCGTTGCAAAGCAACAACTTGTCATTGAAGCAGCTTATAAGCAAGTTTTTGGTAATGCTCATCTGATGGAGAGCGAGAGATTGCCAGAAATTGAATCTCAACTCTGCAGTGGTCGAATCACTGTGATGGAATTTGTCCGTCAATTAGCTAAATCAGAACGATATCGCGCCTTATTCTGGGAAAAATACTCTAATTTAAGAGTGATTGAATTAAACTTTAAACACTTGCTTGGTCGCGCCCCTGAAAATTACGCGGAAATCTCTAAGCATATTAGTATTTTGGCAGAAGGTGGTTTTGAAGCAGAAATAGATTCTTACCTAAATAGTGATGAATATTATCAAACTTTTGGGGACAATATAGTTCCTTACTATCGCGGATATCAAACTCAAACAGGTAAAAATCTGACTGGATTTACCTATTCCTTCCAATTGTTGCGTGGCGCTTCTAGTAGCGATAAATCAATTTCCCAAGATACTTATGCTGAATTAGATCAAACCCTACTTAGCGATCGCTCTAATCAAATTACAGACTTTTCTGGAGATTCTAATGCTAACGATCTAAGTAGCCAAAGTGTCGAGTCTCAACCAATACCACCTAGTGAGTATCCTGTTTATAATGGAACATCTGTAAGTCAAAGGGCTATTATCAGCCAAAACGAATATAAAGAAGTAAATGCTAGTCCGATTAAGTTTAAGTTTGTTCCTGATAGTTCATTTGAAGATGTAGAATTAGTTATTCGAGCCTTGTACAAACAGGTTTTGGGTAACGCTCATATTATGGAAAGTGAACGATTAACTGTTGCTGAATCTCAATTAAAAAACGGTGATATTACTGTTCGTGAATTTGTACGTTGTTTGGCAAAATCAGAATTGTATAAAGCTCGATTCATTGATAATTGTCCCCGCTATCGTTCCCATGAATTAAACTTCAAGCATCTTCTTGGTCGCGCTCCCGACAGTTATCAAGAAACTGTCTATCACAGTCATATTCTAGATACTCAAGGTTATGAAGCTGATATTGATTCCTACATTGATAGTCAAGAGTATGAAGAAGCTTTTGGGGAAAATATAGTCCCTTACTATCGAGGGTATAAAACTCAAACAGGTAAGAGCGTAGCGGGATATACCTATATGTTCGAGATGTTTGAAAGTTTCTCTACAAGTGATAAGGCTACTTTTAGCGGAAATCAATCTAAATTACAAAATCAGCTAATGTCTAACAATCCTAATATTCTTCAATCTGTTAATGATAGTCAACCTATTACTGATACCGTTCAGTTAGTTAGAAAAGTCCTTAACCTTATTTAATGACGAGGTTGAAGAATTTAGCATCTGTGATAGAATTCGGAGGCGCGTGAGGTACAAAATTTGATTTACAGGACTTACGAAAAATGCCAGGTTATACGCCATCTGTAGGGGCTTTCCGACCGTTCGCTCCTACTAAATATAGCAGTTTTGCGTAAGTCCTGATTTAGTAGTTTTGGTAACACAGGCTTCCAGCCTGTAACAAGTAGGATGCTTGAACTGCAAAAATAGAGATTAATCTTCAACTGTACCTCACTATTCTCAAAAGTTCTGTAAATGTAAGACTGTAATTTTGTCACAGAAATTCTTGTAAATTATCTTTTTTATATCTATATTGAATAATGCTTCAAAGTTTACCTAACCCAGTGAAAAAATCTCAGAAATCTAAATCACCTCAGAAAGCTCAATCTCTATTCAAGGCTTCAGTACAGGATCAAACAAAAACCTTGACTGAAAAATACCGCGATAGTTATCCTGACACTGCTCCTGTAACATTTAATGGTGATTCTGCTTCGCAAGAAAATGTGGAATTACTCATTAGAACTGCTTACAAACAAGTTTTTGGTAATGCTCATCTGATGGAAAGTGAGCGATCGAGAGAAATTGAATCTCAGTTTCGCAATGGTCAGATAACAGTTAGCGATTTTATCCGAAAATTAGGAAAATCAGAGCGATATAAAGCATTATTCTGGGAAAAATGCCCTAATGTAACCACTATAGAATTGAATTTTAAACATTTACTGGGTCGCGCTCCCGAAAGCCAGGATGAAATTGCTCAACATATCAAAATCTTGACAGAAGATGGTTTTGAAGCAGAAATTGATTCTTATATTGATAGCGAGGAATATATCCAAAATTTTGGAGACGATCAAGTCCCTTACTTCCGAGGTTACTCCTCCCAAACGGGCAGAAATGTAGTAGGTTTTACTCACTCATTCCCATTATTAGGAGTTGCTTGTAGTAGCGATAAGTCAACTTTGGAACATACCAGTCCCAAATTACAAACTAATCTGATCCAAAATAATCCCAGTAGTATTCCTCCTCTTCGCCCTATTCCTGACTCATATCCCGAATCTTTTGTTTTACCTCCTGAAACAAATATTCCTCCTGAATTCAGGATGATGGCAAAAGAGTTACTTTCCAAATTCACCTTCACCAACCTTGCTGTCCTTCCGAGTCTTCAAGATTCAGGCACTACTCCCAAAATTGATGCTCTTCAAAAATTATCTGTTGTTGAGCTCAAGAGTAAGGATGAATCTCTAGATGCAGAAACTTCTACAGAAAAGACAGATATCTCTGATAATTCACCTGAAGCTACTATAAAGTTGTTAAATCTTAATTTCGAGAGAGGTTTATTAGCCAAAGATTACTCAATTTCTAAAACTTCATCTTATCCTCCTCTACCCAATCGCCGTCCAGGAGCGAACCTGAATAAATTTATTGATCTGGTTCGTAATATACCCGCTCGTCTTCGAGAGAAGTAATAGCTGAGGAGTCATTTCAGTTATCAGTTATCAGTTATCAGTTATCAGTACCTCTGGCTGTTTGCGTAGCATGACCTAGGAAACCCAGAGGCTTGAAATACTGAAGTTCATTTTCTCTTGGTCGATTGGATATGGCGAGGTCTCCTCGCCATCCCATCCTAACGGAATGCTCCGCATTCATGTCGGTGACAGCCGTTAACGTAGTTATGCGTAGCAAAACGACCACTTTTCATCCCCTTAAAAGGGGAGACTTGAGACCTTATTTTTTGGTCAATAAAATACTCAAATACACTATTTTCCCTTATCAAAACTAATGTATAAAAATTAGGAAGCAATTTCAAATCCCTAAGCGTATCTATAGAAATATATAATAATTTGTGAAAAAGTAGGAAGATCAAAATCTTAATGCTGTGAAGATTTCCCACAAACAAACAGCACAAAGCAAACTGAAGTTATTGTCAGTTAAGCTGCTGTGAGCGAATAAATTTTTTTTGGTGACCTTACTTGCCTGACGAATGAAACCAGACTATCTCTTAAATGTCTTTGTAGGCTTGCCTTGCAGTGGCTGGATCTAGATTAAATTCAGTGTCTACAAATTGCACTGGATCAAAAGTATTAATCCACACATGAGCGCCACATTTGGCTGGATTATAAGGTCGATAGACGATGTGGCAAGGACCTGAAATATATAAGTCATAACCATAATCGTTC
>NZ_JAAHHT010000384.1 GCF_010672085.1 Okeania sp. SIO3I5 | reverse complement strand
TTAGTTATCGTATTACTGAGGAGTAATGAGTAATGAGTAATGAGTAAGGAGTAAGGAGTAAGGAGTAAGGAGTAATATCAAATCCGGTTGAATACAAGAGTGTATTGTTGGGGGAGATGGTCCGATTTAATAATGAACATATACTATATAACCGGATTCTATATAAGAAGAGGTAATATAGAATTCGGGTAATTAGTTATCGTATCGCTCTAGGAGTCAGGAGTCGTAGGGGCGAGCAAGCGAATCGCCCGTACAGGAGAAAGAAAAGATTTGAATAGCAGCGGATTTGATATGACTATTTTAACTAGACAGTACAAAGTTCTTGGAATAGCCATTGCTATCAATGGCTATTCCAAAGCTAGCAATGGATATCAGCAATCCCAAAGTTAGAAACTCTCTAGAAAGAGCTGTATGTGCTGTAAGCTTTTATGAATAATACTTTTAAGAATGAAAGTGAATCTTTTTTTTAGAAGAACTTTGTACTCTCCAATATTTTAAAACTAGAATATTTTATTGAGAAACCCGGTTTCTGCATAAGTGTTAATATAATTAATTTAATGATATATCATTCACCAAATTGTTATGAGCTACTGCATAAATCCTGAATGTTCCAATCCTCAAAATAGTGGCACTCCTTTATTTTGTCAAAGCTGTGGTTCCCAACTATTGCTGCAAGACATTTATCGAGTCATTCGACCCCTCGGTGGCGGTGGTTTTGGTAAAACATTTGAAGTGGAAGACTGTGGGATTCCGAAAGTCTTAAAAGTTTTGCATAATAATCATCCCAAAGCAGTTGAATTATTTCGACAAGAAGCTGAAGTTTTAAGTAGTTTAAATCACCCCGGTATTCCTAGAGTTGAAGCTGATAATTATTTCATTTTTCGACCTAGAAGTAGTCAAGAAGATTTGCATTGTTTGGTAATGGAAAAAATTGAAGGGATGGATTTAGAAAAATATATGAAGCAACGGAACTTTGAACCTATTTCTCAAAAGGCAGCGTTTAGATGGTTAAAACAGTTGATAGAAATTTTGCATGAAGTTCATCAACAAGAATATTTTCATAGAGATATTAAACCGTCGAATATTATGATTAGAGAAAATGGTCAGTTAGTATTAATTGATTTTGGTACAGTCAAAGAAGTTACTCAAACTTATCTCCAAAAATTAGCAGGGCAACAAGTAACAGGAATTATTTCTCCTGGTTATACACCATTGGAACAAGTGAATGGAAAAGCTGTGCAGCAATCTGATTTTTTTGCTTTGGGAAGAACGTTTGTTTATTTATTAACTGGTGAGCAACCTAATAGTTTTACTGAAGATCCTAACACGGGGGATTTAATTTGGCGAAATAGTGTTGAGGTATCAAATGATTTGGGCGATTTTATAGATTATTTAATGAAGCCTTTTCCAGGGCATCGACCTCAAAACACACAAGATATTTTTAACTATTTAAACAATATAAATGAGGGACAACAGAGTTCTAATGTGCCTGAAAATAATCAGAAGCAAGAACAACAAACAGTAGTTTCTTATGCTCCTGAATATGCAGGATTTTATGACCGTTTTTTGGCTTCTATTTTAGATAATATTCTTCTAATAATTGCAATGGGATTATTAGGTAAAATAATTTTAAATAATAAATTTTTGCCTGATGACATAATCAATTCAATAGGTGCTTTTGGATGGTGGATAGGTTGGGGGTCTTTCAGTATAACCACAGGAATTTTCGGTATTATTTTTATGATTTTACTAGGATTAGAGGTAGAAGGATTTGACGATTCATTCTATATAGCTACTCTAACGTTTATCTTATTCACTAATATATTAAAATGGTTTTATTTGACGAGACTTGAAAGTTTACCAAGAAAAGCAACTATTGGGAAAAAAATAATGGGAATTATCGTCACAGACTTAAATGGAAATCTCATATCATTTGCTCGTGCTAATGCAAGGTATTTAGCCAAAACAATTTCGTTAATAACTCTACTAATTGGATTTATCATGGCAGCTTTTACCAAAAAAAAGCAAGGATTACATGACAAGATAGCTGGTACTTTAGTTGTCAAAAAAAAGCCATAATTAAAAGTCAAAAGTTAAAAGTTAAAAGTAAAATTTTATGTAGAATCTAATTATACAATATACAAAAGATTCCCAATATTATGAAGCACAGATATTAACAATTAAATGTTTACAGTGCGGGCATCTTGCCCGCGATTTGTGTACCTCTCTAAGTTAGAATCTGCTTTATATTTATAATTCTATAATTACTTCAATATTCAATCTCCCCTACTGCCCTACTCCCCTACTCCCTTATTCCCCTACTGCCCTACTCCCCTACTCCCTAACTCCCTAACTCCCCTACTCCCTAACTCCCTAACTCCCCTACTCCCTAACTCCCTAACTCCCCTACTCCCTCTACTCCCCTATTCCCTATTCCCTATTCCCTATTTCTTAAAACACACTACCTAATAATGCGTGCTTAAACTCTTTAGCAGTTTTAAAATAAATTTCTGGATCATCAATTAATGCTAAATCAATTACTTCTGCCAATGATTGAGGAACATAAACATTTCTTTGTCTAATTGGTATAGGTTTACTTTGCAATACAGTTAAAATAGGGTCTTTCCCAACAAAATCCCGGGGATATGCACCAGTTAACATATTATATAAAGTTGCCGCCATTGCCCAAACATCTACTTCGGGTTTTACATATTTAAAATCAATCATCTGTTGTCTCGGCATAAACGGAAAAGTACCCCCCTTATTTCCCGTAATTGTTTGCCCACTTAAACCAGCAAAATCCAAAGCTTTTGCTAATCCATAATCTGCTATTTTTACCACTGTTGAACTATTGATATTAGTCAGAAAAATATTAGCTGGTTTAATATCCCTGTGAACCAAACCTTTCCCTTCACCAAAACTACCATCTGCTTTTTTAACATAAGGAATTTCTGCATTATGAGCATATTCTAAACCATCTAAAGCTTGTATAATAATTGGTACTGCCATATTAATAGATAATCGATAATCACAACGCTCCAACAAACTCCAAATACTACCACCATTGCAATATTCTAAAGTGAAAAAAAATTGGCGATCGCTATAACTATAATCTTTCAATTTCACAACATTCTTATGATTTAAAGCCTTAGTATTTTCGATCTCTCTAAAAAAACGACTTATAGCATCAGGATGGGTAGCAACTTCTGGCAATATTGTTTTTAAAGCTATTAATTCTTGAGTAGAATTATTTCTGGCTAAATAAACTTCTCCACAACCACCTTTACCTAGTAATTTAATTGTCCTATAGCCAGGAATTTTAATCATATTATTATTTCCTAGTTTTGCTGGTTCAAGAGATAATTCTACAGTTTCTACTTGAGAAGTTTTGGATATACAAATCATTTCTGGAGGCATCTCTGTTTCAGCTTCAATACTTAGCTGAAAAATAATTGTACCCAATTGAATTTTATCTCCTGATTTTAAATCATATTCAGGAAACAGCATTTTCGCTGCAATTTCAGGGGTATGGTCTGGTTGACGTTGCCCAATTTTTTTACCATTAATATAAGTGCCATTTCTACTGCCAAAATCACGCACTCGCACATCTGGAGGATTAATATCAAGTATGCAATGATAACGAGAAATAGTACGATGTTCTTCATCACTTGGTAGTCTTAGGTTACAGTCTTGATGACGACCGACAATACAGATAGTTCTTTCTTTAAATATAAATTCTTTGCCGATCAGACTTCCTTGGAGAATAGTCAGTTTGACTTGAACAGACATAAAACAATTACAACTTTGATATTTTCTAGATTGCTGATATTAATTATCTTATAAATTATTTTCTCTAATATCATATCCGCTTCATTAGTAATAACAAACAATTTTATTTTATACAACTTGATTTTCTTTGATTCCTTTCCCCCTATTCTCTCCATACCTATTACTTATTCCTTTTACCAGAGTGAGTCCTCAATATTTAATAACAGTTCTTTCTTCATCATTATTTTTCGGCCATTACCAGTAGATAATTACTTCCAGAAAATGGTACAATTTTACTTTTTTCTTAGTTTATGATAATGATATAAAGGGGGTATAGGGGGAGGGATTAATTTAATTATTTGTGTATTTACTCTCAGGAAAATCTGTACTAAAATTCTGGCTGGAAGAATTTTATGATGATAAATTTTTGTCCAGAATTTGTTAAGACAAAACTCTTAATTGTCCAACTATCCAGGAATTAAATAATGCCCTCACAACTTGTGAAAATTCTCAATATAGCACTACGCATTGAGGTTAGGACATTTCTAAATCCTGAAAGCCTTTAAAAGTCTGCTGTTCCCTGTTCCCTCTCTTGGTGCGCGTTCCCTCTCTTGGTCAGCATTCCCTTGCGCCGACAGGCGCAAGGGGTCTGACCGCTTGCGTCTGTCGGCGACGCGGGGTCGCACCGCTGTTCCCTGTTCAGGCTTCGCGTAGCGCTATAACAGTTATCAAGCTGTCAAAAATAATGGAGAATATCTAATTGCCGGATTAACTAAAAATCCCAAGTGTTGACCCCCCAAATATTTTTATGACGATTACGACTCTGAGTTATTTGAAAAAATTTGTGAGTTACCTGAATATTACTCAACTCGGACAGAATTTATTGATAATGGATAATCGATAATTACCTCTGGTTACAACCGCAACGGAATTGAATATAAGGAATATTATTTCTTTTCTCTCTTGGGAGATTGAATATGGCTAGGTTTGCTCAACATCCCATCCTACTTATGCTCCGCAAAGGACCACTTTTTCTCTTGAAATAGAAGGCTTTATACCTTGATTTTTCGGTAAGATTTAGACGTCAGCTCTCAGCAATTAGCTTTGTACAAAATGAAGTTATAAGGCAGTTTTGAAAGACTGAAATTTTATTTTCTACTCTGGCTAAAAGTACATTAACTAACCTTAATTATCTATATAAATATATTATTTATAAAAAAAGGATGGATAATACATAATGGATAATGCATAATTACCTCTCCCTAAAAGGCAGAGGATTGACTAATATCATGTCCGGTTGAATAGTTATAAATAAAAATGGAGGAGTAATGAGTAATGAGGTAGGGACGTTCGCATTAATGCTCAAGCAACGTCCGTACGGAGTCAGGAGGGAAGAAGAGGGAATTTTAAGCTATAAAGAAGAGAAAGTTTTTTTATCACGCTCTTATCCGGACATGATATAAAAGGAAAAAAATTTATTTTTTCCCCTTATAGCAGTTTTCATTAGAGCAACGCCCCAAAAACATTTCGCCGATCAAGGCGGGGTTGCACGACCCAATTTTTTTGATAAAATCTGATAATATATTTAGGATTACTATTTTATTTGATCAAATCTGACAATATATTTAGGATTACTATTATAGGTGAATACTTACTAAGTCTCTAAATCTTAAATATCCTACAAAAGTTACCCATGAAAAAAAATCAATTTCTAACAATATGAACGAGATAAAATCTACTAATCCTACCAAAACTTGATAGTTGTCATACTAACAGTAATCTACGCAAAGATATCCTTGAATATTTTAAGAATGCTTGGCAACTTGAAGAGATTTTGATGAATAGTTTAGTCGCAGAAGAAACATTTTATTTCAATCCCGATCCTTTGAGAAATCCTCTAATTTTTTATCTCGGACATTCGGCAGTTTTCTACATCAATAAATTAATTCACGTGGAATTATTAGAAAAACGTATTAACTCTAACTACGAAATATTATTTGAATTAGGAGTAGATCCAGAAAAACCAGAAGAAGCTCTTTCGCAGCTATACGA
>NZ_JAAHHT010000383.1 GCF_010672085.1 Okeania sp. SIO3I5 | reverse complement strand
GTCGGGATGAAAGCCAGGGCCAGGATTCGGATACCTTCATAAGCTAAACATTCATAGGCCCAAGACACAAGCTAGGAGAATTTTGTTATTATCAATGTCAACACAGGGGGAGGACATCACCTCTGTCTAAACAGCGGTCAGGGTTTCCCAGACTGAAGAATCCCTATAAGTCCCGTAAGGGCAACGTCGGGAGTATGTCAAAACTGGCATTTCTTGTTCTTGGAGATAGAGCCTATATCCTAGATATAGTCAAATTAAAACCTTTTTTCCTATTTTATTTATCTCAACGTTAGCCCTTGACCCGCGCTCTCCCGTTGGCTCGCCTAGGGGCAGCTATTAGGGGAGGGGAGCGGCGCAATTGGAAAACCAATTAATAAGAGCGGTTATTATATAGAACCCCTAAGGGTATCTCTAGAAAAGAGGGAGTAGGGAGTAGGGGAGTAGGGGAGTAGGGAAGCGGGGGAGTAGGCATTGCTCATTCATTGTTGTCAGAGAATATTTACAACCCTACATTTTTTTAGTCCTGTACGGACCACACAGACCACACGGACCAGACAGACCAATCATAGATCCCAAATGGGTTCTATAGAATCAGGTTATATAGTTGATAATTCTATAATTACTTCAATATTCAATCTCCCCTCTGACCCTCGGACCCTCAGACCAACTATACAATAACTATTCAACCGGATTTGATATGAGATGAGGGTTGGGGAACTAAATGAGGGGTTAGACCCTAAACTGCAACGTTATAGTTATTGAAATTTGGGGATGATTTTGAATCGGGCGCTCTTAAATATGTTCATAGTTCTGTAATTACTTCAATATTCAATCTCCCCTCTGACCCTCGGACCCTCAGACCAACTATACAATAACTATTCAACCGGATTTGATATGAGATGAGGGTTGGGGAACTAAATGAGGGGTCAGACCCTAAACTGCAACGTTATAGTTATTCAAATTTGGGGATGATTTTGAATCGGGCGCTCTAAAATATGTTCATAGTTCTGTAATTACTTCAATATTCAATCTCCCCTCTGACCCTCGGACCCTCGGACTCTCAGAGCAACTATACAATAACTATTCAACCGGATTTGATATGAGATGAGGGTTGGGGAACTAAATGAGGGGTCAGACCCTAAACTGCAACGTTATAGTTATTCAAATTTGGGGATGATTTTGAATCGGGCGCTCTTAAATATGTTCATAGTTCTGTAATTACTTGAATATTCAATCGGACCCAAAATTCTATGAACAATCTCCCTCAAATATATAATTAAGTCTTCAAGCTGATTTTATATAGAATCCGGTTATAGAACATGAGTTGATAATTCTATAATTAGGGTTTGCGCTCAAAAGTCTTGTGGTCGGGGTAGGAGTCAGGAGGTAGGGACGTTTAGCTAAAGCACAACTTTCATATAGGGAATGCGGAGCAAACGTTAACGCGGAGCGACATGAAACGCATTAATGCTCAAGCAACGTCCGTACGGAGTCAGTAGGAACGAGGAATGAGCGAGGAGGTAGGAGTAAGAATTTTTCCTCAATTTTTCTGTCTAAGTCTCTGCCAAAAATACGCTCATTTTTGAACCGCACAGACCATTAAGCTTGGATTTTTTTCAATACCTAAAAAGGCTGAAAATTTTACCTGAAAAGGATTTGATATTTAATCAGCAAACCCTAATTACTTCAATTACTTCAGTATTCAATCTCCCCTCGGACCATCGGACCATCGGACCATCGGACCATCGGACCCTCAGACCAACTATACAATAACTATTTAACCGGATTTGATATGAGATAAGGGTTGGGGAACTATATGAGGGGTCAGACCCTGAACTGCAACGTTATAGTTATTGAAATTTGGGGATGATTTTGAATCGGCGATCTAAAATATGTTCATAGTTCTGTAATTACTTGAATATTCAATCGGACCCAAAATTCTATGAACAATCTCCCTCAAATATAAAATTAAGTCTTCAACCTAATTTTATATAGAATCAGGTTATATAACATTAAGTTGATAATTCTATAATTACTTGAATATTTAATCTCCCCTCCGACCCTCCGACCAACTATAGAATAACTATTTAACCGGATTTGATATGAGATGAGGGTTAGGGAACTAAATGAGGGGTCAGACCCTGAACTGCAACGTTATAGTTATTGAAATTTGGGGATGATTTTGAATTGGGCGATCTAAAATATGTTCATAGTTCTGTAATTACTTGAATATTCAATCGGACCCAAAATTCTATGAACAATCTCCCTCAAATATATAATTAAGTGTTAAACCTGATTTTATTTCGCGAAGTGTCACTACTAACTGATAACTGAAATGACCTGTTAAATCACGCTCTGCAATATTTGAGGAAATTATGATCAGACAATTACTATTAGACATCTCCAACAATAAAAAATCCAATCAATTATTATACATAAATCATTAATTATTTCCCCCTATTCCCTCCATACCTATTCCCTCTTTTCTAGAGATGTCTATTGATGGATGATTAGTTATTGTACTCACTCGCTACAGTCCCCTCTATTTTATAATATTATGGCCGTGCCAAATTATAGTTGATTTTATGGTAGCTGCCGTCGTTAGTATACAAACTACAAATAGTCAGGAAACTTTGATAATTCAAAGACCAAATAATGGTCTATCTCTCAAAGGTAATATTTCAATTCCTGGAGATAAATCAATTTCTCATCGCGCTCTGATGCTAGGAGCGATCGCTGAAGGCCAAACTAATATTCAAGGTTTACTCCTAGGAGAAGATCCCCATAGCACTGCAAGATGTTTTTCTCTTCTTGGTGCTAATATTTCCCAACTCAATACAGAGTTAGTAGAAGTTCATGGCGTAGGGATAGATAATCTCACAGAACCATCTCGTGTTTTGGACTGTGGTAATTCTGGCACTACAATGCGACTAATGTTAGGTATTTTGGCATCCCATCCCGAACATTTCTTTACTGTGACAGGGGACAGCTCCTTAGTACAACGTCCAATGTCCCGTGTTATTCAGCCACTCACACAAATGGGCAGTCAAATATGGGGAAGAAAAGGGAATAGTTTAGCACCTCTAGCAATTCAGGGACAAAAGTTACGACCAATCCATTATCATTCTCCCATTGCTTCAGCTCAGGTGAAATCTTGTATTTTGTTTGCTGGTTTAATGACAGAGGGGAAAACTACGGTAACTGAACCTGCTCTATCGCGAGACCACAGTGAAAGAATGTTAAAAGCTTTTGGAGCAGAAATTCAAGTTGACCCAGAAACTAATAGTGTGACGGTGACAGGTCCAACTAAACTTAAAGGCCAAGATGTAGTTGTGCCTGGTGATATTAGCTCGGCAGCTTTTTGGTTAGTAGCAGCAGCTATTGTTCCTGGGTCAGAATTAGTAATTGAAAATGTTGGTGTTAATCCTACTCGTACAGGTATCTTGGAAGTATTGGAAATAATGGAAGCTGATATTATACAGGAAAATCAGCGAATTGTGGCGGGAGAACCGGTGGCAGATTTACGAGTACGTTACAGTCCATTGAAAGCTTGCGAAATTTCAGGTTCTATAATTCCTAGGTTGATTGATGAAATTCCGATTTTGGCGGTAGCTGCTATGTTTGCTGAGGGGACAACTGTGATTCGCGATGCTGCTGAGTTGCGGGTTAAAGAAAGCGATCGCCTGGCAGTTATGGCCACTCAGCTCCAAAAATTGGGGGCAAGAGTTACTGAGCTGCCTGATGGTTTGGAAATTACTGGTGGTGTTTCTATAACTGGTACGGATGTTGAGACTGATGGGGATCATCGAATAGCTATGAGTTTAGCGATCGCTGCATTGAATGCTACTGGAACTACGAACATTAATCAAGCTGAAGTTGCTAGTATTTCTTACCCAAACTTTGCCCAGACTCTACAAGAAATCTGTACTTAAGAATTTAGAATTTAGAAATTTGGAATTTAGAAATTTGGAATGAAGGCTTGATTGATCTAGAAATTAAGGGTATTAACCCGAAAACAATTTAAATTTCCTGTAGATATTCACCTTTGAGAGTTCTGAATTTAGAATTTAGAATTGGTAAATTTACCTTGTAGAATTCAGAATTGGTAAATTTACAGGACTTACGCAGAACCACCATGTCTAGTAGTGGCGAGTCGCTACTCGCCGCTACAGATGGTGTATGATTTGATATTTTGCGTAAGTCCTGATTTACCTTGAATTATAAATTCTACATTTTCAATTCTAAATTTCAATCAAGAATGCCTAACTATCAGATGGCTTATCACCAAATAGTTGATCTTTCCAAGCTTGAAGTTCTGCTGATAACTCCTGGCGATTAGAGGCACGAAGTAAATAGCGATATACAAACCAGCCTGAATAGATAATACCAATTAACTCAAAAGTTGGAGCTAGCAGTGGAATATCATTTAATGACTCAACTATTGCCAACATTACCTTCAAACTAATAATGACTGCCACAATTAGACCCAAAGTAACAATTGGCTTTTGATATTGTCCAAAAAAACCAGTAATAATTGCTGGTAGTTCTGATAATATTTCCAATACTTGGTTCTTGACATCTTGAAACCCATCGGATGTTTCTTCTGAATTTGGCACTTTAGCTAAAGGACCAACTTCTGTAGGGTTTACTCCTACTTGTTGTGTAGTCTCCTGTTTCTCTTCCACGATCGTACTCCTTTACTTAACTTAATAAATTAGTTATGACAAAGATTAAAGTTGTCTAGGTCAATAGTCCAGAATTTTACCGAATAATTAATAATTAATAATTAATAATTAATAATTAAATAATTCAGCTCTAAAAGCCTCTCCAATAAAAGGGAAAAAAGCGGTCGTTTTGCTACGCATAACTACGTTAACGCTGCGCGACATGAAAAGCGGAGCTTCCCGAAGGGTGGGATGCCGTTAGCGTTAGCGCAGCTCCTCTGTAAGAGGAAGCGGCTCTGCATTCTTCGGGTCTCCTTCCCTCCGGGACGCTACGCGTTACATATCGCGGAGCGTTAACGCAGTTTTGCGCTAGCTAAACGGCATATCCAATCGACTAAGAGAAATAAATTTTTTTCTTTTAGTCAATCCTCTCCCTTTTAGGAAGAGATAATTATCCATTATCTATTATCCATTATCCATTATCCATTAATGAAAGGACATACCCAGTTTACTTCTTAAATTATCTTCAAACATAAGCCTAGGCCAGAGAAACCTGACATCACAAGAATGATAATAATATATAGATTTGGCATATATAGTTATTGATAACTAATTTCCACAAATCTTAAATAATCGCTTCAACTTGAATATTTACAATTTAGTTAAATTGAAATAATTATCAACATTTTCTTGGATTTTTGTGGTAAAATGTACATCCAATTTTTAGGCCACGAGCTGAAGTAATACGAGTTTGATAAATGTTTGCTACAAATATCTAGGTTTTTGAGGAGTCAGGAGTCGTAGGGGCGATTTCGTTCCGAATGCTGTGGCTTTCCGCGTAATTAGGAGCATGACCTTAGGAAATCGCCCCTACAGGGTTTTGCTTGTAACGATGTGGTTCATCAATCTGAAAAGCGCTGTAAAACCCACATTCCGCACTTCAGATTGTAATATTGACATACTCCCGACGTTGCCCTTCTATTCTCCCCTTTCAAAGCTATCCCTTATAAGGAACTCTTGAAACCCTTGTGGGAGGAGGGGGAGGATGGGGAGGATGGGGAGGAGGGGGAGGAGGGGGAGGATGGGGAGGATGGGGAGGAGGGGGAGGAAGAATTCTGTCTACATTCATAAAAAAGTGTGTTTTTCAATACACTTTTCTCCTGAAAAAGCCGATTCAAGACTAAAACATAACTTGTCTATGTTGTC
>NZ_JAAHHT010000382.1 GCF_010672085.1 Okeania sp. SIO3I5 | reverse complement strand
TTAATTAAAGAAAGTCCTGAAATTACTATACATACTTTGGGTTATGGATATTCTCAAGGTAATAATAGTGAAATAGATCCAGAAGTTCTAAAAAAACTTGCTCAAGCATCTGGAGGAATATTCCTCTTTTCTGCTAATTCTACAGAAATTAATCAGGCATTAGACACATTTTTAGTCTCTCTATTAGGAGAATATGAAATTCGCTATCAACCTACTTCTATTAAACAATACGAAAAAGAAACTGTTAAAATTACTGTAGGAGAGCTTTCAGCAGAAGAAAAATTTAGGATTAACAATATCCCTAGTTTACCCTTTATAACCAGAATGTTAATATTAGGAGGAACGTTAATTTTTTGCTTTATTTTTGGATTATTACCCTTCATTGGTTGGCAATGGTATATAGAACAACAATCTACTCCTGCTAATGAGTAATACCGTTTCACGGAAGTTAAAAGTTAAAAGTCAAAAGTCGTAGGGGGGAATGGCATTCGCCCTCACCATTTGAAACATTCTTTTTTCCAATTGGCATAACATCAAATTTGCTGAAATGCTAAATCAGAAAAAAAGAATTTGTATGATCGAGGAAATATGAATTATGTATCAAAAAATAGCAGCTCTAAAAAAGATTTTAATATTCGGAATTTTAGCCGCCTTTGGTTGCTTAATAGGTGCAATTATTGGTGAGTTATTATTGCCATTTATTCAGCCAACTCCTGCCCTTCAGCAAGTTGATGTTTTATTTGTATTAGACGTTACTGGTAGCATGAGAGGAGAAATCAATGGTGTAAAAAATGGCATCAGTAACTTTGTCTCTACTTTAAACTCAAGAGAACTAGACGCGCAAGTAGGATTAATAGCTTTTGGCGATCGCTTTGAGGGAGAAGAACCAAATATTCTTTCCTTTGCAGGAGAACCATTCACCAAAGATACAAATAGCTTTCAAACCAAAGTAAGTAAAATTAGAATGGTTGATGGAGGAGATACAAAAGAAAGTAGTATTGATGCTCTAGTTTTAGGAGCAAGACAACCATTTCGCGAGGATGCCACCAAAGCTATTCTTTTAATTACTGATGCTCCACCCAAAATACCAGATAAAGAGATTTCCTCCATAGCAGCAGCCGAAAAATTGGTGCGAGATCAAGGAATAGACCAACTTCATCTAGTAATTAGCAATGGAGATCGTTCAATATTCCAACCATTGCAAAGAGAAATTGATGGTGAAATTTTTTCCCTCGCTGAAACTGCTGCTGCTCGGCAAAACTTTGACAAAATCTTACCAGAAATCGGAGAAAAGATTGCTTCTGCCATTGGAACAGGAGAAATTCCCATCGAGCAAAAGACTTCTTTGATCGCTGCTACTAGTTTGTGGACTGCCTTACTAGCTATTGGTACTTTTATTGCCCTAAGTACAGGACAAAAACGCTATTTAGGAACCTCCCTCAACTTTTTCCAGGGAACTGCTGGAACTGTAGGTAGTTTGGCAGCAGGTTTAGTCGCAGGAGCAGTTGGAGAATTCTTTTATGGAGAAATAGCTGATGTTGCAATTATAGGTAGGAGCATGGCCTGGGCATTACTAGGAGCATTATTAGCTTTTGGTATGGCATTCTTTATTCCTAACTTACAGGGAAAACGAGCCTTAGTTGGTGGAGCAGTGGGCGGTGTCCTAGGAGCGATCGCCTTTCTATTTATCGCTACAACTTTTGGGGATCGAGCAGGTCGATTAATAGGTGCTGCCATCTTAGGATTCTGTATTGGTATAATGATTGTGATTACAGAAGTTCTATTTCGGAAAGCATGGTTGGAAATTAGTTATGGTCCCAAAGAAATTAAGACGGTGAATCTCGGAAAAGAAATTGTCACCGTGGGTAGTAACCCCGAACTATGTATCGTTTATGTTCCTGAAACTCCTTCTGTTGCTTTAAAATTTCAGCTCGCTCAAGGAAACATTTTTTGTGAAAACGTGGAAACAGGTAACAAACAAAGTGTTCAACCAGGATACCAAATAGATGTAGGTCGGGCAAAAGTAACAGTTTGTGGTGCAGAAGCAACAACTTCCACTTTACCTAACTCACCGATAACAATGCCTGCATTTTTATCAAGAAGTAGTTTTTCTTTGAATATAAATGGTCGGGTAATTAACCTGAACCATAATACTCAACTAAATGAAAGAGATATTTCCGGTTTAACTTCTCGATCAAACAATGGGATCGTGGCCAAAGTGAATCCTAATCCTAAAGACCCTAATATATTGGGATTACAAAATTTATCTAATCAAACTTGGGTTGCTATTATGGCTAATGGTGAGTCGAAAAATATTGAACCTACTCGAACTTTAAAGTTAGTGGCAGGTACTCAAATTAAATTTGGCTCTGTCAAAGGTCAAATAAATGCCTAAAAAAATGGTGGTGGTCCATTGTAATGGTCGTGTATTGCATTATTTTTGTTACAAGAACAGTGGGAGCATCTTGCTCCCGTGCCAAGCATCCCTTGTTCCTTGTATACCATTACTATGCAGGACTCCACCTTGGTGAGGTACACCCTGAAGGGGGCAAGATGCTATGGCGGGCAAGATGCCCGACTGGGAACATTTAATTGTTAATATCTGTATTTCATATACAATGAGTAATATCAAGTTTGTTGAAATGCTAAATCAGAAAAAATGAATTTGTATTATGGCAATTCCTATAGTTCTGAAGTATATTCACGATCCCCCTAAATCCCCCTTAAAAAGGGGGACTTTGAAAGCTCCCCCCTTTTTAAGCGGTTCCCCCCTTACAAAGGGGGGTTAGGAGGGATCTGGAGGCAGGGGGGATCTAAAACTGTACTTCTTATGTTAAAGAATTTCTATACCAAGGAAATATGAATCATGTATCAAAAAATAGCAGCCTTAAAAAAGATTTTAATATTCGGAATTTTAGCAGCCTTTGGTTGCTTAATAGGTGCAATTATTGGTGAGTTATTATTGCCATTTATTGTGCCTACTCCTACTCTTCAGCAAATTGATGTTTTATTTGTATTAGATGCTACTGAGAGTATGGGAGAAGAAATCAATGGTGTAAAAAATGGTATCAGTAACTTTGTCACTACTTTAAACTCAAGAGAGCTAGATTCACAAGTAGGATTAATTGCCTTTCGCGATCGCTTTCACGGAGCAGAACCTGAAATTCTCTCTTTTGAGGGAAAACCTTTTACCAAAGATATAGATAGCTTTAGAACCGAATTAGGCAAAATAGGAATGATTAGTGGAGTAGATTGGCCAGAAAGTAGTCTTGATGCCCTAGTTTTAGGAGCGCGACAGCCATTTCGCGAAGATGCCACCAAAGTTATTCTTTTAATTACTGATGCTTCGCCCAAGATACCAGATAAAGAAACTCCCTCTGTAGCAGCAGCGGAAAAATTGGTACGAGACCAAGGAATAGACCAACTTCATCTAGTGATTAGCAATAAATACCGTTCAATATTCCAACCGTTACAAAGAGAAGTTGATGGTGAAATTTTTTCCCTCGCTAGGACTGCTGCTGCTCGGCAAAACTTTGACAAAATTTTACCAGAAATCGGAGAAAAGATCGCTTCTGCTATTGGAACAGGAGAAATTCCGATCGACCAAAAGAATTCTTTAATCATTGCTACTAGCTTGTGGACTGCCTTACTAGCTATTTTTACATTTATTCTCCTAACCACAGGACAAAAATGGTATTTAGGAACCTCTCTCAACTTTTTCCAGGGAACTGCTGGAGTTGCAGGTAGTTTGGCAGCAGGTTTAGTCGCAGGAGGAATTGGAGAATTCTTTTATGGCGGAATGGCCGATATTTCCCTCTTATCTATAACAGGTAGGAGTATTGCCTGGGGAATATTGGGAGCATTATTAGCTTTTGGCATGGCATTCTTTATTCCTAACTTACAGGGAAAACGAGCCTTAGTCGGTGGAGCAGTGGGCGGTGTCCTAGGAGCGATCGCCTTTCTATTTATCGCTACAACTTTTGGCGATCTAGCAGGTCGATTAATAGGTGCTGCCATCTTAGGATTCTGTATTGGTATAATGATTGTGATTACAGAAGTTCTATTTCGGAAAGCATGGCTGGAAATTAGTTATGGTCCAAAAGAAATTAAGACGGTGAATCTCGGAAAAGAAATTGTAACTGTAGGGAGTAACCCCGAACTATGTATCGTTTATGTTCCTGAAACTCCTTCTGTTGCTTTAAAATTTCAGCTCGCTCAAGGAAACATTTTCTGTGAAAACGTGGAAACAGGTAACAAACAAAGTGTTCAACCAGGATACCAAATAGATGTAGGTCGGGCAAAAGTAACAGTTTGTGGTGCACAAGCAACAACTTCCACTTTACCTTCATCAACTACAATGCCTCCACTTTCATCAAGAAGCAGTTTTTCTTTGAATATAAATGGTCGGGTAATTAACCTGAACCATAATACTCAACTCAAAGAAAGAGATATTTCCGGTTTAACCTCTCAATCAAATAATGGAATTGTCGCCAAAGTGAATCTTAATCCTAAAGACCCTAATATATTGGGATTACAAAATTTATCCAATCAAACTTGGGTTGCTATTATGGCTAATGGTGAGTCGAAAAATATTGAACCTACTCGAACCTTAAAGCTAGCAGTAGGTACTCAAATTAAATTTGGCTCTGTCAAAGGTCAAATAAATTCCTAAAAAAACTATAGCAATCCTAAATAGGTTGTAAGATTTTATCGTAGGGGTTTGGAGAATAAACCCAAGCTCTAAGGATTTGGAGACCCAACCCCTACAGTTTTTTCTCACATCTCATTCCTGATTGCTATATAACTTTTTCTAAACTAATAACTTGCCCGATCAAGTCAAAAAAACCAGTAAACTTTAACAAAAAAATCTGAGGAACCAAAAACTATGGCATTACCTGGTGGCGAAATATCAAACCGGCCCCTACATTTCATTTGGCTGTGTGACTGTTCTGGATCTATGTCAATTGGTGGCAAAATAGAAGCGCTGAATACAGCCATTCGTGAGTGTCTTCCCGAAATGAAACGGGTAGCTGATGATAATCCCAATGCTAATGTGTTGGTGCGAGCAGTTAAATTTTCTGATGGCGCTCAATGGCACGTCCCTACTGAAACTCCAGTCAATAGTTTTAATTGGACAGATTTAGAAGCGGGAGGTCTCACGGATTTGGGCAAAGCTTTGTTATTGGTTGCAGAACAACTAAAAATGCCACCAATGACAGACCGCGCTCTACCACCTGTATTGGTGCTTATTAGTGATGGTCAACCTACTGATGACTTTGGTAGTGGCCTGAGAGCGTTGATGAACGAACCTTGGGGAAAAAGAGCTGTTCGTATTGCTATTGCTGTCGGTCAAGATGCTGACGAAGATGCTCTGCAAAAATTTATCGATCATCCAGAACTGAGACCTTTAAAGGCTAATAATGCTGAGGCATTGGTCAGATATATTAAATGGGCCTCTACTGCAGTCTTAAAAGCAGCTTCTTCTCCAGCTAGTCAAATGGGAACTCCGCCAACAACCGTAGTTTCAAGTTCATCTGCCACTACGCCCACTACGGTAGCAACTCCTGTCCCTGCTGCTGGAGCTGTTCCAATTCCTGCTGTACCTACGAGTAATTCGGATGATGATGATGTTTGGTAAAGTTTTTCTATGGAATAGGAGTTAGGTAGGAATTCTAGCTGCTGTCAGTAGTAGCTCGTCTAGACTAAAATTATGGGTAAGGAGCGAGCAACCACCGAAGCAAAACTTGTAGTGGACTGTTTCAGCTAAAACTGTGCATGATTATTTTAGGTTGTGGGAAGACAAGGAAGACAAGGAGGACAAGGAAGACAAGGTGGTAAGGGAGAAAAAAGCCTATTGCATCATTTAAGATGAAACAG
>NZ_JAAHHT010000381.1 GCF_010672085.1 Okeania sp. SIO3I5 | reverse complement strand
GTTAAAATTATTTTTATTGCCCTTACTATTCCTAACATTCTTTTTTGAAAATGTTATATAGCATTTCTCAGCAATCGTGAGGTACACCTATCTTAATTTTTTCCTATTCCCTATTCCCTATTCCCTGTTCCCAGTTAAGTGTTCCCTGTTCCCTAAAACCAAGGAATTTTGTACCTCACGCTTCTTGGGAATTGCTATAATATGAGAGATTATTTGAATATCCTATAAATTTAGTCTAAACTCTAGTTATAGGTCTAATAGTTGTATTCTATGTTAATCAAAACTCCTATGATTTCCAAATAAAAAGCCCATATCAATGATACAGGCTTTAAAAAAATATCAATATTCTCTAAGTTTATAGAGAAATTTGTCTAATTTTATAGTGAATATCATCCACTAAATATTTTCCCAAAGATAACTATTTAATTTCTACCTTAGCTCCTGCCTCTTCTAATTGTTTCTTGATATCTTCAGCAGCTTCCTTGGTAATTCCTTCTTTCAGTGCCTTAGGTACAGACTCCACCAACTCTTTTGCTTCTTTCAGACCCAAATCTGTAATACTCCGGACTATTTTCAGAATAGCAATTTTCTTGTCTGAAGGAAATTCAGTAAGAATTGCATCAAATTCAGTTTGCTCTTCCTCTGGTTCTGCTGCTGCTGCACCAGGTGCTCCTGGCATAGCCATCGGCATCATCATACCACCACCAGTTGCAGCAGCACTAACACCAAAAGCTTCTTCAATTTCTTTTACTAACTCAGATGCTTCTAGTAGAGAAAGTGACTTAAGTTGTTCAAGGATTTCTTGAGTTTTTGCAGACATTATTAATCTCCTATTTGTTGTTAATTTACAATTATTTGTTGGCGATAATTTTGACTATTTATTATCTGAACTTTAGTCATCTGTTCTATCAAATATCAGCCAAAAAAATCGTTTTTGGGAATAGCAGTCGCAGCAAAAAGCGCAGACATTCCTAAATGCTCAAACCAAGTCTAAGATTACTTTTGTACATCGCCCAGGAGAAAGCTCCCATCAGCGTGTCACTATAATTAAGCAGTATCCCCTTGTTGTTCTTTATCTGAGATTGCTTGAATAAGTCTACTTACAGAAGCAGGAACTTCATTAATACCAGTAGCAAGCTGAGTAGGTACAGCATTGAGGCCAACAGCTAATTTAGTAGCTACACTATTAAGAGCACCAGCCACTTGAGCAAGTAACTCTTCCTTAGATGGCAGATCGGCGATCGCTTTAACTTGATCTTGATTCAGCAGACGCCCTTCCATAACGCCACCCTTAAATTCAGTTTTCTTGGTGGCTTTTTGGAAGTCTTGGTATGCCTTAATCGCACCACCAATATCGTCCTTCAAGAATAGGAAAGCATTAGAACCTGCCAGTAACTGTTCCATAGGTTGCCAGTTACTATCTTCTTTAACGGCAATTCCCATCAAAGTATTTTTAGCAACTGTACAAACACTACCTGTAGGTATTAGTCTCCTGCGCAAGTCTGTTATCTCAGCAACAGATAATCCTTGATAATCAATCACCAGGGTTAGCTGGCTTTCACTCAAGCTTTGCTTGAGATCTGCCAACATTTCCTGTTTTTGTTCTTTAGTTTTGCCCATATTTATCTTAATGAGAAGTGAGAAGTCAGCAGTTATATCTAGCTAATTTTCAGAATTTAGGAATGAGGATTTGTTAACTTCTAGATTTCCTGCACAGAAGTATTTCAGTGCAATACTTCTCGTCAAAAACTTTGGATCTTATTTACAGCAATGCATGAGGATAGTGAGGAACATTGTAACACAGCCTTCAAGGCTGTAACAACCTGGAAGGTTGAACTGCCACTCATTACTAACAGGTTTCCAGCTTTTAACAAATAGTAAAGCTTTGTACCTCACGGGCCTCCGAAACTGCTGTAATTCTCATTCCTTAGCAATGTTCTAATAATACTTAGACATTTTCTAGTAAAAAAACTGCTTGTTTGCACAGCATGATCTATATATTCATTCTGCTTCTCAGCAATGCCAAAATCAAAAACCCCGACAGATTTTGGTATCTGCCAGGGCTTAAGAATTATAAAATCCAAATTAAGCAATCAAATTAGGGTCTTTTACAAAACCCTCCATTGTTATCTTTGAATAATTAACTCTTGAACCTCGGCAGGAAATTAAGCTATTAGCACCTGCTGTCTACAGCTCTTCGATTTTGATTTTTTAGTAAAAAAAATAGTCAGCACTCAGCACTCAGCAAGATTGTTTTTTTATTTAGAAGCAAATTACTACTGGTAAACAATCGTACTTATAGAAGCAGAGCTAAAGCTGATTGCTGATTGCTAAAAGCTGATAGCTAGTTAAATTAAGCTGCTTCAGCCAATTTTAAATCCCGCAAACTACTAACTTCAATTTCAATTGAAGGCCCCATCGTTGCCGATACAAATATAGTACGCCAATAACGACCCTTTGCTCCAGAAGGACGGTTCCGATCAATACACTCTTGTAGAGCTTTTAAATTTATCAGTAAATCTTCTGCAGAAAAAGAAGCTTTACCAAACATAACATGAACAATACCAGTTCTGTCTGCCCTAAATTCTAACTTACCAGCTTTAAATTCGTCAATTGCCTGTGCCAGGTCAAAAGTTACAGTACCGCCTTTAGGAGATGGCATTAAACCTCTAGGACCTAGTATACGACCTAGTTTAGCTACTTGAGGCATCACATCTGGCGTAGCAATTAACCGATCAAATTCCATCATACCTTTACTAATCTGTTCGATTAGCTCTTCTGAACCTGCTAAATCTGCTCCTGCTGCTAGAGCTTCATTAACTTTCTCACCTTTAGCAATAACAGCAATTCGGATAGTTTGACCAGTCCCCTTCGGCAAGGCTACCGTAGTTCGTAGTTGTTGATCTGTATATTTAGGATCTATCCCTAAACGAATATGAGCTTCTGCTGCTTCTGGAAATTTTGCCGTAGCCGTTTCTTTTAAAAGTTGGAGTGCCTCTTGTGGTTCATAAGGTCGCTCTTCCACTTTTTTTTTCAATTCTTGCAATCTACGAGAGACTTTTTTTCCCATTTAATCCTCCTGGGGTACTTAACGAAGCTCTGCTTCTCCCCCTAATATTTTTTACTTTTACTTTGACATACTCCCGACGTTGCCCTTTGGCGAAAAAATAGGGATTCTGAGCGTCTGGGAAACCCTGACCGCTGCGCATGACAGAGGTGATGTCCTCCCCCTGTATTGACATCGATAATAACAAAATGCTCCTAGCTTGTGTCTTGGGGATATGAACGTTAGCTTATGAAGGTATCCGAATCCTTGCCCTGGCTTTCCCATACGACGCTCCCCTGCGGGAGAGCGCGGGACTTCCCGCCAAGAAAGTTAAATTTGAAATAGGGAATTAGAAATTGATTAATTAAATTCATTAATCAGTAATCGTAATACCCATATTTCTTGCTGTACCTGCCACAATTTTCATTGCAGCATCAATGTCATTAGCATTGAGGTCTGGCATTTTTGTTTGAGCAATTTCTTGGAGTTGAGCTTGAGTAATAGACCCTACCTTTGTCTTATGTGGTTCACTTGAACCACGGTCTACCCCTGCTGCTTTTTTGATTAAAACTGCTGCAGGGGGAGTCTTCAGAACAAAGGTAAAACTACGGTCTTCATAAACCGAGATTTCTACTGGTACCACTGTACCAGCTTGGTCTGCAGTTTTAGCGTTATACTCCTTGCAAAACGCCATAATATTCACACCATGTTGACCTAAAGCTGGACCGATCGGCGGAGAAGGGTTAGCCTTTCCTGCCGTAATAGCCAACTTAATAACTGCCACGACTTTTTTTGCCATTACTTATGCTTTTCTACCTGATTAAACTCTAATTCTACCGGCGTATCACGTCCAAAAATGGATAATAGCGCCTTCAATTTACTTCTTTCTGGACTTACCTCAATCACATCACCTTCAAAGTCTTTAAATGGCCCTGAAAGTACCGTAATGTGGTCTCCTTCTGCCACTGTTACTTTTAGCACTGGCTCTTGTTCTTGAGCGCGCTTAAAGATCCTCTCTACTTCTGAAGAACTTAGAGGTAGTGGCTTAACATGACCGCGACCCCTTCCGTAGCTACGCTTTTGTTCAGCCCCTACAAAGTTAATCACATTTGGGGTACTTTTGACAACCTGCCATGCTTCATCATCAATTCTCCATTCTTTCTGTTCCTCATGCCAATTGAGCTTCATTTGTACCAATACATACCCAGGAAAAACTTTTTCTTCACTATGTTGGCGACTACCATCTTTACGAAGCTTAATTGCAGGTATATGAGGAATTTCTATTTTCAATATCTTATCTGTAACATCAAGAGTTTGAATACGCTGGCTCAAATTAGTCTTAACCCGTTTTTCGCATCCAGAGGCGACTTGTACTGCGTACCATCGCAATTCTCCTTTAGCAAACTCTTTAGTTTTTTCTTCTACTTGTTCTGATTGTGTTGTCTCTTGTGTTTCTTCTGAATATAATTTCATCCAAACACCACCCCAGCTGCCCAACTAAAGAACTCATCTACTAGGTAAATGATTGTTGCTGATAGAATAACCATCAATAGTACAGCTACAGACTCACTTATTAATTGCTCTCTGCTTGGCCATACTACTTTATCTAGTTCCTGTTTTGTTTCTTGGAAAAAAGTTACAGGACTTAAACCTTCTTTACTTTCTTGTACTCTTATTTCCTCTTTTTTGGCCACAATAATTTATTTCCCCCCTAAGTTTGTGATATTCTTCTATCATTCACACTTACAGTATAACGAATATAATCGTAAATATCCCAACTTGAAGCCTCGGCCTGTAGTGTTTCAAAAGCCATCTACTGACCAAACCTCTACATATACCAATGTATAGAACTTACCTCCGGGCATATATTTATTTAGAAATTCTTTAAAATACTCTCCGCCATAGCTTTAGAGCTACTCTTTACTAGGCTTCACTTAGTTAAATAGTTGTAACCTACATTCCGCACTAAATTTGGGAAATAGTATTGGATTCTATCTTCGTCGCCCTATTAGTATCTCGTCGGGCTCAGCGAATATCTAACCACGGGATACATGGTATACATCAGAGAAAATTTTTCACTAATTCAGCGCGCCCTGGAGGACTCGAACCCCCGACATCAGGTTTTGGAGACCTGCGTTCTACCAACTGAACTAAGAGCGCATAGTTGAGGTGTTAGATGTAATCTAATCAGCCTCGACTTTTTTTAGTTTAACATAACTTTCTATCAAGTGGGAGAAAATTTTTGAGATTCTTTTTGAAACAAACTATAAAGGACGATCGAATCTTTGCTTCACGCGAGTGGCCTTACCAACACGATCTCTCAAGTAGTAGAGTTTAGCTCTACGCACCTTACCCCGACGAATCAATTTAACACTAGCAATCCTAGGAGAATGGATCAAGAATACCCGTTCTACCCCTACACCTTGAAAAACACGACGAACTGTAATGGTTTCGTTTATACCTCCATTCCGCATGGCAATAATAGTACCTTCGTAGGGCTGGACTCGTTCTTTTCCTCCTTCTATAATTTTGACTCCGATTTTTACAGTGTCACCTACATATAGTGCAGGAATTTTCTTTTTCGAGCCTTGCTGGAATTTTTCTATTTCTTCAGCTTCAATTGCGGATATTATTTCTTGGGCTTTCATCATACTTTTTCAAACTCACAATCTACTATTATATACCAAGGAATAGGGAGTTTGGGAAGGGTGGGAAGGGTGGGGAGTGTGGGGAGTGTGGGAAGTGTGGGAAGTGTGGGGAGGGTGGGGAGTGTGGGGAGTGTGGGGAGTGTGGGGAGTGTGGGGAGTGTGGGGAGGGTGGGAAATACTAAGGTCTTGAAGATAGGTAAGTGGTTAGGACATTCTTAAACCCTCAAATTTAGTCCGTGCTGCGAATG
>NZ_JAAHHT010000380.1 GCF_010672085.1 Okeania sp. SIO3I5 | reverse complement strand
CCTAAAAAAGAAGCAGAAAATCTTCATCAATTTGATAAGAATTGCTGGGAAAATAATTTACCATGCCACTCCGAAGAAACTTTTAAATTTATTGATGGTAAAGAGCATAATCTAGAGGTAATTAAAGTCAAAATTCAAGATGATGATAATGAAGTTATTGGTTTAATGTCTTTAGGTTTAGATATTACAGAAAGTAAGCAAGCTCAACAAAAACTTCAAGAATCAGAGACTAAATTTAGACAAATTGCTCGCCATGAAGAACTGCTTAATCATTTGGCAAATCAAATTCGTAATTCTCTCGATATTGATACAATTTTAGATACTACAGTCCATCAAGTTCGTACTATCTTAAAAATAGATCGTTGTCATTTTATTTGGCATCGTTTTGATAGTAGTACGAATGTAGACAAAACTAATAATAATTTTCTAGACAGTTGGGAAGTTGTCAATGAGTCAAAAGCAGAAAATTTCCCTAGCTTACTTGGTAAATATACAATCGAACAGGTAGGAACTTGGGCTTTAAGATTCTTACAATTAGAAATTGTTAGGGTTGATAATATTAGTCTTGTTAATGACAGAAAAATGCGACATTTTATACTTGCTTTAGGTATAATTTCTTTTGTGTCTATACCAATTAAAACTCAGTCCGGCAAAATAGGAGTTTTAGTTTGTGCCCATCATACCTTTATTCATAACTGGGATGATAGTGAAGTAAAACTTTTAAAAGGGGTAACAGATCAATTAGCGATCGCTATTGATCAGGCAGAACTATATAATCAAAGTCGTGAAGTTGCCTTTCAAGCTAAAGCACAAGCTCAGAAATTATCTGAAGCTTTGAAGAAACTCCAACAAGCTCAAGCACAACTTGTTCAAACTGAAAAAATGTCTTCTTTAGGGCAAATGGTTGCTGGTATTGCCCATGAAATTAATAATCCAATTAACTTTATTTCTGGTAATATTGTTCATGTTAGTAAGTATACCCAAGATTTACTCAGTTTAATTCATCTTTATCAGGAAAATTATCCCGCTCCACCTACAGTTATTCAAGAGGAAATAGAAGCTATAGAATTAGATTTTTTGATTGAAGATTTACCAAAAATTTTAAATTCTATCAAGGTAGGATCTAACCGCATTGCTGATATAGTTTTATCTTTACGAAACTTCTCTCGCTTGGATGAATCTGAAGTAAAATCTGTAGATATTCACGAAGGAATAGAAAGCACTCTCCTCATTTTACAAAATAAACTCAGATATAAACCACAAGAAAAAGCAATTCAAATTATTAAAAATTATGACTACTTACCCAACGTAAAATGTTACGTTAGTCAGATAAATCAAGTATTTATGAACATTATTTCTAATGCTATTGACGCTTTAGCAGAAAAACGAAGTCAAAAATTTAATCCCAGTGGGATGAATCAAAATTCAGATATTCCAGAAAGTTTACCTACTATTATAATTAATACAAAAGTTATATCATCTCAAGCAGTTAGAATTATAATTTCTGATAATGGTATGGGTATGACAGAAACAGTTCGTAACAAAATATTTGACCCATTTTTTACTACTAAACCTATAGGTAGTGGTACTGGTTTAGGGTTATCTATTAGTTATCAAATTATTGTTGAAAAACATCAAGGTAGATTAGATTGTACTTCTACAGTAGGACAAGGAACTAAATTTATTATTGAAATTCCCTTTCAGCAGTGAAAAGTATGGGGAGGGTGGGAAGTGTGGGAAGTGTGGGAAGTGTGGGAAGTGTGGGAAGTGTGGGGAGGGTGGGGAGTTAGACTTAAATAACTGAATTTCAGAACCACTTAATTATTAACCTATATTTTGTAAGCATTTCCTGCGGAATGCTGCGCAAACAGCTATTAGCAGTTAGCTATCAACAATAAAAATAAAAATGAATGAAGCAAGCATTAGTTTAAGTTATACTAAATCTTTAACCAGAGAATTGAAGCACAAAAACGATAAGCTTGAGTTGTTAACTAAAGGTAATGAAGCTGATAGCTGATAGCTGAATGCTTACTAAGAAATACATATATCTAGTTTAAATTAGGAGGAACATTTATTTAATGGATAGTGAACGAAGAAAAATTCTCTCAGCTTTATGTCATGGAGCGATTTTTTTTAGTGTAACTAATATCGTATCTATAGTCATACCAATAGTTATTATACTTCTAACTGATGATTCCATTGTTAAGGATAACGCTAAAGAATCTATCAACTTTCATATTAACATTTATATTTATGCTTTAGTATTTGGTATATTAATATGGTTTGGTTGGAGATTTCCTTTCAACGGAATTATTTCATTTGTCTTGTTTCCTTTCGGAATTCCTTTATTAGTTTTGTTAGCAATTTTTGCTGTTGTGATGGCAATAATTGCCATTATTAATGTTAAGAATAATCCCAACCAACCTTACCGTTATCCATTTATTTTTCATCTACTATAGCTACAATTTTTTTTAGTTTGGATTCTACTCAATGTAATTTATGACAAATAATATTAGTCTGAGTGAAGAGACTGAATTAAATATTCAAATTCTTATGAGGGAAAATACAAACCCAATAACAGAGCGATAATTATACTTCATAAATAACTCAATTTCTGAAATTATTAAATTAATCAGCTATACTTATTATCGTATAGGTAGGAAATACAGATATCTAATTTTAATCAGGAGGAACATTTAATGGATACTGACAAAAGAAAAATTCTCTCAGCTTTATGTCATGGAGCGATTTTCTTTAGCGTAACTATTCTCTCTGTAGGTATACCAATAGCTATGTTATTTATAATTGATGATTCTGTTGTTAAGGATAACGCAAAAGAATCTCTCAACTTTCATATTAACATTTATATTTACGGTATTATATTTGGTATATTAACCTGGCTGTTAATTGGCTTTCCTTTATTAGTTTTGTTAGCAATTGTTAATTTTGTCATGCCAATTATTGCTATTCTCAATGTAATGAGTAATCCAAATCAACCTTACCGATATCCATTTATTTTTCGTCTACTATAGTGAATTTTTTTTGAGTTAATATTCTAGCTAGGGTTTGCTGAAAAAGTCTTGTGGTAGGGGTAGTCAGGAGTCAGGATAAATGGGAATGAGCGAGAAGGTAGGAGTAAGAATTGTTCCTCAATTTTTCTGTCTAAGTCTCTGCCCAAAATACGCTCATTTTTGAACCTATAAAGACCTAAAAACTGGGATTTTTTCAAGACCTAAAAAGGCTTAATTTTTTACCTGAAAAGGATTTGATATTTAATCGGCAAACCCTAGCTAGTACCGTTTCAGCGAAGTTAAAAGTTAAAAGTGATACATTAAGATTTATGATAGTTAAAACTTTTTTGTTTTTCGAGCAAAAAATTAGGTTTCAAATCTCCTCAATAAAGGGGATGAAAAAAATATTCGCACCTAGTATTTCAATCCTAATGCTTCAATAGGAGATACTGATAACTGATAACTGAAATGACATCTTTAAAAGTGAATTTTCATAATATTAAGCAATATTGGTTCTGTCTCATGCAAAACCAATTTCCTAATATTTTCGCATATTTCTAACGGAGTTCAGGTATTCTACTATTATCGGAAGAAATACTACTTTCTCTAGCATTAAGTTTTTGATTAAATTCACGAATACGACGAGACAATAGACGAATAATATTAATTGCAATTTCTGGCGTTTCATCAATTGCATCATAAAGTTGCATTTGAGTTAACATCAAACACTCACAATTTTCTAAAGTAGTGACAGAAGCAGAACGAGGTTCAGCATCAAACAAAGACATTTCACCAAAACAAGCTCCTTGTTGCAACCTTGCTAATTCACGTTCTTCTAAATGAACTTTAACTCTACCAGATACTACGATATAAAGAGATCTTCCCTCTTTCCCTTCAGTGAAAATAGTATGATTAGTAGGAAAAGATAATTCGTCCATCACAGAAGCTAAACGCACTAGAAAATCATCTCTTAATTCTCTAAAAATTGGCACAGCTCTAATAAATAAAAGACGCTCTACACTTGTCAACATAATATTTACATCCTTACCCTTGATGAATAAACAAATTTAATAATCACCTTTGAGCGAGCAAATTTTAATGGTTAATAATATTTCAGGTAAAATCTGATAGATAACTAACTGAACTTCTTCAGCTTACACCATCTTACTACCTTTGACAAAAAATAATTTATATTTGATACAATTTTGATAAATTTTTGCTACAAATATTTAGGTTACCACTCTTGAGTCAGGAGACAAAAGTCAGGAGTTATAAATATTTAGTTTAAATATCGTTTATTGGCTTGAATATCCTTTTTTGATTAAAGGGAAATTCTATTAAACTTTTTTAACTACCCTGATTATTTATCAAATTATTTTATCTCAATTTTACCAAATATTTTTACAAATAACAAACATCAGGTAAACAAGACTAAAGTAGGAAAGAAGGGTAGATATTTCTATCTATTAATTATCATTTTTCAGTTTTTTCAATACTTTTAATTCCCTTTAAATCTATCAATACTAATTTTTGCTGATCGGGCAATGAATTAATCGCTAATAGCTGACTTTATAATAATTATTCTTAATACAGCAATTCCCAAAAAGCGTGAGGTACAAAATTCTTTGGTTTTAGGGAACAGGGAATAGGGAATAGGGAGTAGTAATTCTGATTTTGTAGGAATAGATAAAGAAGAAAAACAACTGTACCTCAGAGAGCTTGGGAAACGCTATATGTATAGCAATCCTAAGTAGGTTGCGGGTAATCAAAAAGTAGATAAAAAAGTTGAAACTCCCACCTGCCTGTTCCCTAAAAGCGGTAATATTTTTATGCACAAATAAAATAGGATTGTTATAGCAAATATTTATAATAAGCGGTGTAACTGGATGTTTTATTCACCTAAATCCTCTTTTAGTTTCTGATGTAAAAAACCTTGATTAATTTGTCAGTTGATTGAGAATATTAAAATGCAATTTGAAGACGAAAAGTATACAGTAGATACTAATCAATTGTTAGTGGTTAGTGAAAAATTTGGTAGTGCTGATGTTTACGGACAAAATGCCAAATCAATATTAAATAAAGCTACTGGTTTTATTAAAGCTTATGACTTTACTTTGAATCCTTATCGGGGTTGTCAATATGGTTGTACCTATTGTTATGCTGCTGCTTTTAGTCCTAATGAAAAAATGCGAAATGAGTGGGGAAAATGGGTTTTGATTAAGGAAAATGCAGCGGAAGTTTTAGAGAAAGAGTTGATGAGATGGCAAAAGAAAAATTCTGATAAATCACCTAGTATTTATATGAGTAGCGTGACAGATCCTTATCAACCGATAGAGTCTAAAACTCAATTAACTCGGAGATTATTAGAAGTAATGTTGGAATATCGACCAATTTTAGTTATTCAAACTCGTAGTCCGATGATAACGAGAGATATTGATATTTTACAACGGTTTAAAAATCTCCGAATTAATATGAGTATTCCGACGGGTAGTGAGGTGGTAAGAAAGGATTTTGAACCTCAAACACCTAGTATTAGAGCTAGACTTAATGCTATGAAAAAAATCAAAGCTAAAATTAATGATTTAACGGGTTATTTGCCTAAACTTTCTATTACTATTACTCCTTTATTGCCGACTTTACCAGAAGAACAAGATGGTTTTATTAGACAGTTAAATTTTGTCGATAGAGTTGTTATTCAAGATTTTCACGCTAGTCATAAGCGATCGCTAATAGCTAGCACTCGTGATGCAGCTATAAATATGAAAAAAAAGTACGAATGGTGGTACAATAATGAAGTTGAAAGTTATCAAAAATTCAAAAATAAGTTGCTACAAATACTAAATGATGTGGAAGTTAAGGAAGGTCAAGCAGGATTTACTTATGAATAATTAAATTAAGCATTAATTCAAAAATAAGTTGCTACAAATACTAAATGATGTAGAAGTTAAGA
>NZ_JAAHHT010000038.1 GCF_010672085.1 Okeania sp. SIO3I5 | reverse complement strand
AACTCCTAACTCCTTACTCATTACTCATTACTCATTACTCCTCAGTAATACGATAACTAATTACCCGGATTCTATATTACACCGATGCTACCGGATTTCATATAACTCATCCATCCCCGCTTGCGACTTGCCTATGGGCAGAGGGGCTTTCCTGCGGAATGCTTCGCTTTTCATGTGGCGCAGCGAAACGTCATCGCGGAGTCGCACCGCTTGCGTCTTGCGTGCCCCGCGGGGTTGCACCGCTCTCTGTTACCTACTATACCAGATAGTAGCCCAAATTTATGAAATACTTACATTAATATAATATAAAAATATAGCAATTCCCATATTCGTGAGGTACAAAATTCTTTGGTTTTAGGGAACACTTAACTGGGAACAGGGAGTAGTAATTCTCGCTCCATAGGAATAGATAAAGAAGAAAAATAACTGTACCTCAAGCTTTTTGAGAAACGCTATATAATTTTCCTACTTTTTAGTTTAGTTAAATTGATTACTAATTTCTAGAGGTTTCAGTAAATATTTATTTCTAGTTATATAAATTATTTTATACAAATAAAAAGATTTAATACGGTTATTCTTGATACTAAAATTTTTTCAAAAGGTTTTTCCCCAAGAGAAAGGGGATATTTTGAAAGATTTCCTTTTGTTATACTGATCTATAAACACTTTGTACGACTAAGAAACTGTTTGTAAAATAAGTCTTAAGAGAGTTGTTGAGTGACTAAAATCTAAAAGTAAAAGGTACTTCAAAAGATTGAAATTTTCTAGATATAGAGGTGGAAAGGTATATATATTCCCTTTATTTTAACTCTTGTTAGAGTCGATGGAGGGTATTACCCCTCGCACCTCTCCTTCAGAACCGGACGTGCGACTTTCACCGCATCACGGCTCCTAGATAATCTTAGACTTTTGGTCTTTTGCCCATGTGGATATAATCGTGGCATGACTCATGTACTGCTAAGAGATTCTTAGGTTTCCAATTGTCGTGGTTGCCATCGATGTGATGCAGATGTACCTTTTCGTTTCCGTCCAGGTAGTGTCCGCAGTGACCACATTTGTAGCCTTGCCGTTTTAACGCTTTTGTTGTGTGTCCATTATATAGGCTGGAATTTCTTTGACTCCAGTAAAGCAAGTCACCATCATAGGGAGATTTTTTCCCTTTGACCATAACAAACTTGTTTTCGGAGTACGGGACCGCCGGGAATGCTTGATTTGCGAGTTTAGTGGCTTCGTTTTTACCTTTGTTCTTGTCCTTGAGGAACATTTTAAAGGTTGCATAGCTTAAGTGCCATAGACTAAACCTTGACCCGTCCATCTTGCAATAACGGTGGTACTTTCTCCAACCCCTGATAATGGGACTTAGCTTTTTCGCTTTGGCGGTAGTGGCTAATGCAGAGTTGTTGACTATGGCTTTGGCTTTCTTGCGGAGTTTTTCGTAGTTTTCCTCTGAGGGAGTGCATCGAAACTTCCCGTTTTCTTGCACTTTAAAGTGCCATCCCAAGAAGTCAAAGCCTGCCGTTGCCCGCGTTATTTTTGTCTTCTCTGCTGATATATTCATCCCACGCTTTGCCAGGAACTGCTGTATTCTTTCTAAAATCTTCTCAGCGTTATCTCTTGGTTTTAAGAAGAACACCATGTCATCGGCATATCTTACTGATGGGTGGATATCCTCTATACCGTTTAATGCTATGTTAGCTAGTAGTGGTGATACTACACCACCTTGGGGTGTACCTTGTTCTGGAAACTCCGGTGATACCCCTGCCTTTAAGCATCTCCACAACCCAATTTTTATTTGTTGGGGGGCAATCACATTAGTCATAATCGCCTTGTGGTTAATTCTATCGAAACATTTTTCAATGTCTAGCTCGATTACCCTTTTGTTATGACCACTTACCTTGCTTCTAAGGTTATCAAAGACGTATTTTTGTGCGTCTTGCGCGCCTCTTCCGGGTCTAAAGCCATAACTTCGGGCGTGGAATGTTACCTCGTGGGCGGGTTCTAAGGCATATTTAACAAGACATTGCCATGCCCTGTCTGCGATGGTTGGGATTTTTAGTGTTCGGATTTTCCCATTTTTCTTGGGGATTTTAACTTCCCTTAATCCTTCATGTTCCCAGTGGTTTGCTTCTTTTAGCTTTTGAGCTAGGTTAAGCCTTTGCTTGAAGTTTAAGGATTTTTGTCCATCGACCCCACAAGTAATATCCCAGAATTAAGCTCAGAGACTTGTCTTACAGCTAGCATCCTTGCAGCATGGGATTTCAGCACCAGGCGTTGAAGACTTAATACTTTACGAGTATCGACCTTCTGCATGGCGCAAGTAGATTCGTTTTTGGAGGCGGAACAGATTTTTCTGGAATTTCTTCCAGTTTTGGTTGCTCCAGACTTCACTATGATTACTCATGTGCCTAAGCGTACTCTCTTGACTTATTTCACTACGCTGATTACCCTGCAAGCAATTTGCGCTTGCATCCTACCCGTTGGAGAGATTTCCGTGCTTTCCCACCTACTCTCTTATTCGACCTTTCTAGAGACTCTCTCAACGTTTTTCCTCGTTCCGAATCACAGATTGTTATGACGGTTTAGGGCTGTCCAATTCGCCTACACGATCCCCAGGGATGCGTCTAATGTATTGTCTTGACGCGGGGATAATCGTGTGCGGTCAGGAGTTTATCAAGTGACTCCATGCCGAGAAATAAGACGCTTTTTCAGGATATTCCGTAATGTACCCATGCCGTCTCCCCATTACCCCCAGTGTGCCTATCACTATACGCTCTGATTGGGGCAGTAAAGGCCAGCTTCACTCTGAAGCGTGGTAAGTCTAGCTCGGTGTGGCCAGGTCGGGAGTCCGCTTTCCCTCAGCGGGTGAGACTTTCACTCACATCCGTAACTCAGTTATTCAACAGGCTCTTCTTTGGTGGCCTCGTGTAGCTGTGAGCTATACAGGCTCTTCTTTTTGTGGCCTCGTTGAACCCTATTCATAACCCTCTGGTTTCCAGAGACTCCTAATAGGAACGAGTCGCACCAATACTTGTCTTGATTTCTTCGGACCCCCATACCTATTCCCTATTCCCTATTCCCTTAGCTAAAAGTCTTATATTATCAGTTTTTTATTCCCCCTGTAGCAAGAGTGCCTATTGCCTGTTGCCGGAACACAGCGCTATAACTGATAACTGAAATGACTCATACTTTTAATTCTTTGAAACCTCTCAATTGCTTTTTCCTATTTTACAGCAGTTTTCATTTCAGTAGACCAGAGTAGGGACGTTCCATGGAACGTCCCTACGGGGTTTTGGTTGTGACGATGTGGTTCATCAAGAAAGAAAAGCGCTGTAAAGGTAATAAAGCTGATAGCTGTTTAGCTAGCGCACAACGCGCGTTAACGCTTTTCGGCTCAGATCCGGCAAGGCTACGCGACATGAAAAGCGTTTTGCTGACCCAAAGCTCCGCTTTTCATGTTCCGTAGGAAAACGCTGCGCATTCATGTTGCGCAGCATTCCCCAGGAAAGGAGGCAAGAGGCTAGCTGACCGCTGAATACTTATGAATACTTACATTTATTGACATTTGTTTTTTGTGACATTAATCACAGAGATTTCAGCATTTTTAATGTATGCAAAAACAGTCAACTTTGAGTTGAAAAAAATATTAATTTTCAAAATTTGTTTAACTTGAGAGTTATTTCTGAATTAACTCCACTGCATTAAAATGAATAGAGTGCCTAATTTTTTCTCAGATTTTATGGTAATTCTTGCTGGATACACAGATTTAACTCAAATTCATGAGAGTGCGAACTCACAAGTGTATCGCGCTCGAAAACTAAAGGATAACAGGTTGGTTATCCTCAAATTTCTTAACCAAGAGTATCCAACCCCGGAGCAAATTCGACGCTACAAACAGGAATATTATCTGACTTGCCAATTAGAATCTTCTGGTATTATCAAAGCTTATAGTTTAGAAGAATGGCAAAGAAGCTATGCGATCGCTTTTGAAGACTTTGGGGGAATATCCTTAAAACAATGGTTAAAGGAGCGTCAAATTTTATCCCCCTTAGAATTTTTAGTCCTGGCGATCCCAATTACCAAAATTATAGGACAAATCCATACTCAAAATGTTATTCATAAAGATATTAATCCCGACAATATTGTTTTTAATCCTAAAACTAAAGAACTTAAAATTATTGATTTTGGTATTGCTACTCAACTTAGTCGAGAAAACCCAACCCTAAAAAATCCTAATGTATTAGAAGGTACTCTACTTTACATTTCCCCAGAACAAACAGGAAGAATGAATCGAGGTTTGGATTATCGCTCAGATTTTTATTCTTTGGGAGTAACTTTCTATGAAATGTTAACAGGAAAATTGCCCTTTGAAAGTTCAGACCCTTTGGAGTTAGTTCATTCCCACATTGCTAAACCACCTCCTGCAATTATTAGTAAAGCACAAGAAGCGCAGAAACAAATTCCCTCAGTGCTGGGAGATATTGTGATGAAATTGATGGCCAAAAATGCTGAGGATCGCTATCAAAGTGCTTATGGATTAAAAGCAGATTTAGAGGAATGTCGCCGACAACTAGAAGAAACAGGAAACATTAATTTCTTCCCATTAGGTGAACAGGATCTTTCCGATCGCTTCCAAATTCCCCAAAAACTCTATGGTAGGGAAAAAGAAATCGGAACTTTAGTGGAAGCATTTAAGAGAGTGGTGGAAACAGGAAAAGTGGAAATGATATTAGTCAAAGGTTATTCTGGTATTGGTAAATCATCCCTGGTGCAAGAACTTTTCAAACCGATCGCCGAACGTCGGGGTTATTTTATCTCCGGGAAATTTGACCAATTTCAAAGGAATATTCCTTATTCAGCAATAGTCTCCGCTTTTCGGGGGTTGATTGAGTATTTATTGGGAGAAAGTAAAGCTACATTAAAGGTATGGCGAAAAAAATTATTGGCAGCATTAGGAAATAACGGACAAGTAATTATTGATGTGATTCCCGAAGTCGAATTAATTATTGGCAAACAACCTCCTGTTGTTGCATTAGGAGCAACTGAAGCGCAAAATCGTTTTAATCTGGTTTTTGGTGATTTTATTAGTTGTTTCTGCGATTACGAGCATCCATTGACTCTATTTATTGATGACTTACAATGGGCAGATTTAGCAACTTTGACATTGATTGAACGGCTATTATTAGTAGGAAAAACCAAATATCTTTTACTCTTAGGAGCTTACCGTGATAATGAAGTTTCAGCAAGTCATCCTTTGACTATTTCTCTCAAAAAGCTCAAGCAAAACAAGGCAGGAATTAACAAAATTAAGTTGAAAAAATTACCTGTATATCAAATTGCTTGTCTGAGCGGCGATACCTTGAAGCATAATCCAGAAAAAGTTTGCGACTTAGCTTGGTTGGTGAGAGAAAAAACGGGAGGAAATCCTTTCTTTGTTAATGAATTTTTACAGGGATTATATAGCGAAAAATTACTAAATTTTAATCATAAATTAAGGGTTTGGGAATGGAACATAGAAGTTATAAAGGCTAGGGGGTTAACAGATAATGTTGTGGAATTGATGGTGAGTAAGCTACAAAAATTACCATTACCAAGCCAAGAAGTTTTATCTCTTGCTGCTTGTTTAGGAGCAGAATTTGACTTAAAAACTCTCACTTTGGTAGTCAAAAATTCTGCCCCAGAAACTTTTCATTTGTTAAAAATTGCTCTAGAGCGCAATTTAATTTTATCCCAGTCAGAATTAGATGAAAATCTTCTGATTCAATCTTTTAAATTTAGTCACGATCGCATTCAGCAAGCTGCTTATGCTCTAATTCCTGATGAAGAAAAAAACAATACTCATTATCAGATAGGACAACTACTTTTACAAAAGATACCCCCAGAAACCAAAGAAGAACGGATTTTTGAACTTGTCAACCAACTCAACTATGGAACAACTTTAATAAAAGGGCAAACCGAGCGAAATGAATTAGCTAAACTTAACTTGGTTGCCTGTCGCAAAGCTAAAGATGCTAATGCTTATCAAACAGCTCGTGAATATGCCAGCATAGGGTTGGATTTGTTGGGAGAAAATGCTTGGTTGCAACAATATGATCTGACTTTAGAATTCTATGAATTAGGGGCGGAATTGGCTTTTCTGGGTGGTAAATTTGAGGTGATGGAAGAGTTAATTGAGATAGTGATTGCCAATACTCGCTCTTTACTAGAACAGATGAATGTTTATCGAATTCAACTACAATCATATAGTGCTAGAAATTTATTGACGGAAGCTATTGCTACTGCTAAACAATTTTTAGGACAATTAGGTGTAAGTTTTCCGGAAACACCTACACAGAATGATGTTCAACAGGCACTGTCGGAGATAGAAATATTGATCGGCAATCGAGAAATAGAAAATTTCGTTAATCTGCCAATAATGAAGGATAGAGAAAAAATTGCTATTGTGAAAATTGCCAGTAGCATTATGTCATCTGCTTACCAGTCTGGGGCTTTGTTATTTCCATTATTGGTTGCTTTATCACTCAAGCTGTCTATTCAATATGGAAATACTGAGGGTTCTGCTGTTACTTATTCTTGCTATAGTATCGTTGCTTGTAATGTCTTGCAAGATATTGATGTTGCGCTCAAGTTTGGTCAACTAGCACTACAGGTAGCGTCCAAACTGGATTTGAAAGTGGTGAAGCCATTTGTAATAAATACACTGATGTTCTTTCTCCTGCATCGTAAGTCCCACATGAGAGAAGCCCTCTCTTCCTTGCAAGAAGGATATGGAATAAGTTTAGAAGTGGGAAACTTAGAATTGGCAGGCTACAATGCTCATGCTTTTTGTTTGCACTCTTTTTGGTGCAGTCAACCTCTGGCTACCTTGGAACAGACAGCTCATAATTACTTTAATGGGTTAATACAATTGAATCAATTGGCAGCATCCAATTGGTGTCGCAGTTGTTGGCAGTCAACATTAAATTTACTAGGAATTGCTAAATATCCAACTATTTTATCTGGAAATGCAGAGCAAGAAGCCGAATTTATCTCTCAAATGTTCTCTGTTAATGACTTCCTTGGGTTATCATTTTTTTACTTATATAAGATGATGCTGTGTTATCTGTTTGAGGAAATTGAATCTATTCAAAACTATCTAGAAGAAATTAAGGGGTATATGCTTACTTGTCAAGGATTTATAAATCAACCATTGTTTTATTTTTATGATTCTTTGATAGCTTTAGCAAGTTTGAGTGATGACAAAAACGAAATTTCAGAGGTGATGGAACGAGTGGCAGAAAATCAAAGGGAACTGCAACAGCAATGGGCAAAGTATGCTCCGATGAATTATCAACATAAAGTTGATTTAGTAGAAGCTGAAAAATGTCGCATCTTAGGCAAAAAAGCCGAAGCAATTGAGCTATATAACAAGGCGATATCAGGGTCTAGGAGTAATGAGTATATTCAAGAAGAAGCTTTAGCAAATGAACTAGCAGCGAAATTTTATCTTGACTGGCAGCAGGAAAAAATTGCTTCCGTTTACATGATGGAAGCACATTACTGCTATAGTCAATGGGGAGCAATAGCAAAAGTCAAACACCTGGAAAAAAACTATCCTCAATTGTTGAAAACTTCCAAGAGCAAAACAGATAGGACAACATCGTTTCAGGGTACAAGCACTTCTAATGATACTGAATTTTTAGATTTAGCTACAGTGATTAAATCTACGACTGCCATTTCTAGTGAGATTGTTTTGGAAAAATTGCTGGCAACTTTAATGGATATTCTCATTGAAAATGCAGGAGCGCAACGAGGAATATTAATTTTGGTTCATGGGGAAGGTTTGTTTATTGAAGCAACGAAGGAGGAAAACTCAGATCAAATTTCAGTATTGCAGTCTATTCCTGTGTCTGAATTTCAAATGGTAGCGTCAAAAATTGTCTATTATGTTGCCCGTACTCGTAAAACTATTGTTTTGAACAATGCTACTTGTGAAGGTAATTTTACTGACGATCCCTACATTCAACAATATCAATGTCAGTCTATTGCTTGCACTCCTTTAATCAATCAAGGTAAACTTCAGGGTATTATTTATCTAGAAAATAACTTGACTACTGGAGCTTTTACCAGAGAACGGATGGCACTGTTACGAACTCTTGCTTCTCAAGCAGCTATTTCATTAGAAAATGCCCGACTGTATAATAATATAACTAAATTAAATCAAGCTTATGAGCGTTTTGTTCCGGCTCAGTTTCTCAGTTTTTTAGACAAAAACAGCATTGTGGATGTGCAACTAGGAGATCAAGTGGAACGAAAAATGACGGTTTTATTCTCCGATATTCGCGATTTTACTACTATCTCCGAAAAGATGACTCCTGCGGAAAACTTTGCTTTTATTAATGAATATCTTGGTTATATGGAACCCCAAATTCAAGCTCATGGGGGGTTTATTGATAAATATATTGGTGATGCTATTATGGCTTTGTTTGCTAATTCTGCTGATGACGCAGTGCAAGGCGCGATCGCTATGTTGCAAGAATTGAAGAAATATAATTTATCTCGGCAAGAAAATCATCTTAAACCTTTGCGTATTGGTGTGGGTTTACATACAGGAGTATTAATGTTAGGTACTGTCGGCGGGTTTGGGCGTATGGATGGAACGGCGATCGGAGATGCGGTGAACCTCTCGTCTAGAGTGGAAGGGTTAACCAAAACCTATGGAGTTTCCCTTTTAATTACTGATAAAACCTTGGCACACTTAAATGATCCCTTAAAATACGATTTGCGATTTATTGCTCAAGTCAAAGCTAAAGGAAAAACGAAATCAGTTGCTTTATTTGAAGTATTTTCGGCGGACTCGACAGAATTACGGGATGCGAAAATAACGACCAAAGAAAAGTTTGAAAGGGCAGTCTTGTTATTTCATCAACAGTTATTTGAAGAAGCAGGGGGTTTATTTCAAGAATGCTTAGAGTATTATCAAGGCGATCGGGTTGCCCAGATTTATCTGGAACGCTGTCATCAATATTAGACTTCTTGCATTCGTCAGGGAATAGAGAATAGGGAATAGTAAGCTTTTTTTTTAGTCAATAAGCGTCCCTTTTGCTTTGACTAAAATGGTAAAATGGTGAAAAGTCAACTTTTAATCAGAAATTAAAAGCCTCCATCTCCGCGTCCCCGTGTCTATTTGGTATACTGTTTCACGGAAGTCAAAAGTTAAAAGTAAGATTTTGTAGGATCAAAACTATGAATCAACATTTATATCATGTCCGGTTGAACAGTGATAAATAAATAACTACGGAGGAGTCAGGAGGTAGGGACGTTTAGCTAAAGCACAACTCCGTTAACGCTGCGCGACATGTTTGCGCAGCATTCCCTATAAGAAAACGCATTTTTGTTATGCAACGTCCGTACAGGAGTCAGGAGGGAAGTAAAGAAGGAAGAGGAAGAATAGGAGAAGAAGAAGAAAGTTTTTTTATAACTAATTATCCGGACATGATATTAGAAGATAAAGTATGTATTGTTACAGGTGGTAATTCTGGTGTTGGTTTAATGACTGCTGTTGGTTTGGCAAAAGCAAGGTGTCATGTATTTATTGCCTGTCGTTCTCTTATTAAAGCTGAGAAAGCTGTAGATTATATTCGTCAGAATAGTGCAAATCCAAATGTTGAATTTTTGCCCCTTAATCTAGCTTCTTTAAATTCAGTGCGCCAATTTGTCGATCTATTTTTAGCCAGAAAACTTCCATTACATATTTTAGTTAATAATGCTGGCATTTTTAATCACAAAGGTATTACTAAAGAAGGTTTTGAATTAATTTGGGGAACTAATTATTTAGGTCATTTTCTATTAACCTATCTTTTGCTTGAAAAACTGAAGATTTCTGGCTCTAGTAGAATTATTATGGTGGCTTCCGATCTGGCATTAAAACCAAAAGCTATTCCCTGGAATTTATTAGTAAAAAAAACACCTATTAATTTTTTAGAACTTTACTCTGTCTCTAAATTATGTCTATTACTTCTGACAAATGAACTCCCAAGGCAGCTAGAGAATACAAATGTGACTGTTAATGCAGTTCATCCAGGATTTGTACAATCTAATATTACTATTTTCTATGGTTTGAGTAAATATTTAGGTTTAGGTATTTCACCAGAAAAAGGTGCTAATAGTACATTATTTTGTGCCCAATCCGATGAACTAAAAGATGTGACTGGAAAATTTTTAGACTCTCAAAGCCAGGAAATTCCTTTGCCAAAAATAGCAACAGATATTGACTTTGCTAAAACACTATGGGAAAAAAGTTTGCTCTGGACTGGATGCGAGAAAAAAATAATTAATCCTATTACAAATTATGATAATTTTTGGGGAATTTATGGTCTTTACTCTCTCAAATTAGATCGTACCGAACTCAGTCATATTAGCCAAACAATTTTTGAATAAGTCTTACCTAAACCTCCCAGTAAATTACTACTATTGAAGTTTTTGAGTTTGATGTTTAAACTCAAAATTGGTTCTGCTTTTATATAGCGTTTCTCAGCAATCGTGAGGTACACCTATCTTTATTTGTTCCTATTTCCTATTCCCTGTTTCCTATTCCCTATTCCCTATTCCCTGTTCCCTGTTCCCTGTTCCCTAAAACCAAGGAATTTTGTACCTCACGCTTCTTGGGAATTGCTATATTATTAATTCAAATTTGGAAGCAAGAATTTCACATGGAAAGACATCTTGATTCCCCTGAAGTATGGAAATTATGTCAGGATGAGAATTTACTGCAAAAATTGCAAGAATATTTAGGAAAAAAATTAGTATTATGGCGTTCTGAATTATGGGTAAATTATCCAGCAAAACAGTTAATCCCGTTGTGGCATAGAGACTCTTATCCCAAATTAATTTCTGGAGTCGGTCAAACAATTCATGTTTATATTGCCCTAACTGAAGTCAATGAATTTAATGGCTTTGAGTTGATACCTAATAGTCAGATTGACAATAATTTATCTGTGAAAATGAAAGATCATTTTAGTGGAAATAATTTCTTTAAAATTACAAATACATTAGCAGAAAAAGCCATACCAGTTGTTCTCAAACCTGGTGAATTTGTAATGTTTACAGATGAACTTATTCCTCGGTCTATATGTAATACCAGTAGTCAAGTTCGACTATCATTAACTTTACGAGTAACTCAACCTAGTATAGATATTTTGCCTGATTATAATCCTAATTTTCAGCATCTTGTATTGCTATAGTAATTCTTATACTGGTGAAGTATAGCTGAAGTCAGAATTCAGAAGTTAAATTCGCACCACGGACTAAATTTGAGAAACTCAATAATGTCCTAATATCATTTATCTGTAACAATGCCCTTAATAATTATTACCCAAACTTGAATTTTACTGATAGTTTTATATCTTTTATTAAGCGCAACTTTATGGAGAAATGGTATAAGAGATTGAATGTATCAGGAAATATAAAAAATGAAGATAGGGAATAGGGAACACTTACAGCGCTTTTCAGTTGAGTAGACCACTAAATTCATGATCTTGGAGTCAGGAGTCAGGAGTCAGGAGTCAGGAGTTAGGAGTTAGGAGTCAGGAGTCAAGAGTTAGGAGTGAAGAGTCAGTATCATTGTGGTTTATTCATCATTAAACCGCTGTAATATAAAATCCGGTTGAACAGTGGTCATTGCGACGATAGGAAGCAATCTCAGACGCGCACGGAGATTGCTTCCTTCCACGGAGTGTAAGTCGCAATGACTTGGGTATAGTAATTATCCAGATTTGATATAATTCGGAATAGGGAATAGGTGAAAAAACAATTATTTCTCACAAATAAATTCACTATAATTTTAGGAATATTAATACTTTTACCCCTGCACCTGTAGACGGGTTTCAATCCCTGACCTTATTCAAACTTTAAGATTTAGTTATGAGACAAGTTCCTTAATATTTATTTTACAAACAGTCTCTAAATAGTAATGGCGAAAGAAAGTTTTAAAAATAATTAAGATTATTGCTGATGATATAGCAGGCACTTTCCTAAAAAAATACAAATTTTTTTTACAAATAGTATCGATCGGAAGACTAATTTGTCAGAATATAAATAGACAAGAAGGTACTAAAAATTTATGAAGGACAACTTATGGAATCAACTTATCTTTTCTGTTTAATTATTGGTGGAGCATTTGTGGCACTTTCGGCATTTTCAGGCCTAGATGGTGTAGACTTTGACCAAGACTTTGAGCCAGACCTAGAAATAATTGACCAAGGAAATAAACAAGGTAATACCTCAATATATAATCAGTCTCGTCGGCGATTATGGTTACCATTTTTGAGCTTGAAATTTTGGACTTTTGGCAGTTGCTTTTTTGGCTTAACTGGAGTTTTATTATCCAATCTTTCTCCCAGTCTTTCACCAACAATAATTGCTATTATTTCTATAATAGTTGGTCTTTTATGTGGCACAATCATGGCTTATGTATTACATACCTTAAAAAATCGTCCCGCTAATAGCTTGGTACGTAGTGATGATTTGCTAGGTCTTTCGGGAACAGTCGAAATTCCTTTTAATAAAAATAGTAAAGGCAAAATTCGAGTAAATGTTAAGGAATCTATGGTAGAATTTATTGCTTTTAGTGAAGAAAATAGGGAGTTTACTAAGGGAGAAAAAGTGTTTATAGTAGGAGTGGAAAATAATAGAGTATGGGTAGTATCAGAAGATTGGATGGCTAAATCGTCTGAGGAGAAATCTTAAGATTTTTTACCTATATTATAGATAGCAATGAAAAATCAAATTTTAATACTAGCTTATATCTCAGTGGCAGTGGGAATATTTAGTGGGATGTTAATAGTATTGTTGTTGTCGATTTTTCGCAAACGACAAGTTATAAATAGTTTGGTTAGTCCTCAAGATTTTTTGGGTCTACCTTGCACTGTAGAAATTCCTTTTGATGTTTATAGTAGGGGAAAAGTACGCCTATATATTAAGGGATTGAATCTTGAACTAATTGCCCGCACAGAAGAATCTAAAGAATTTACTAAGGGAGAAAAAGTATTTGTTGTAGGCACGGAAAATAATCAGGTGTGGGTAGTTTCTCCATCATTTTTTCATAACGAGGAATAAGATTGTATTCTGTCAAACTATTAATTAGACTTCTTGCAGAAGTCAGGGAATAGGGAATAGGGAATAGGGAATAGGGAATGAAATTGTTGATTTCAGATCTTGAATTGATTTCATTTTTTATTTTTGGATATCTCTATTGATTTCAAACTTTGTAATGAGGAAATTTAGCTAATGAAAAGTCAATTTGTTGAGCCTGGGAAAACCGAAATAACTACAGTAGAAATTGCACAAACTCCTAGAGTTTTAGAAACAAACCAAACTAATAGTTTAACAAAAGAAGTTTATACAGGTTTACCCGTTGCTTTATCCATATTTGGAGTGATAGTACTCATCTGGTTTATCAATACATTCATCCGAATTTGTAAACCTAATGAAATTCTAATTTTATCTGGTCGTAAACGGCGCACAAAAGAGGGTCAAACAGTTGGTTATCGCGTAATTTTCGGTGGTAGAGCAATTCCGATTCCAATTCTGGAAACAACTAAAACAATGGACTTGCGAACAATGCCGGTTCCTGTAGAAGTACGAAATGCCTACTCCAAAGGCGGTACTCCGCTGAATATTCAAGCGATCGCTAATATTAAAGTTTCTAATGATCCTAAAGTGGTAGGCAATGCCATAGAAAGATTTCTCGATCGCGATCGCTCAGAAATTACCCGTGTTGCCAGAGAAACCCTAGAGGGAAATCTCCGGGGAGTTGTGGCCACCCTCACCCCAGAACAATTAAACGAAGACCGTCTTCAATTTGCCGAACGTATTGCCGAAGACGTGAGTCGTGACTTAGCTAAATTGGGTCTGCAACTCGACATTCTGAAAATTCAAAGTGTTTCCGATGATGTAGACTACCTAAACTCCATTGGGCGCAAACAAATTGCCATGATTCGCCGAGATGCAGAAATTGCCGAATCTAACGCCAAAGCAGAAGCAGAGCAAATAGAAGCAGAGTCCAAACGAGAGTCAGAAATTGCCAAAACTCAGGCAGCTACATTAATAGTTCAGAAAGAAAACGAACTTCGCAAAATCAAAGCTGAATTGGAACAGCAAGCACGTTCAGAAGAAGAACGAACTATAGCAGCAGGGAAAGAAGCTAGGGCGAGAGCAGAACAATTATTGCAAACAGTCCGCGCCGAATTAGAAAGGTTACGTCTGGAAGCAGATGAAGTATTGCCTGCAGACGCGCAACGGCAAGCTAGAGAATTGTTAGCTAAAGGAAATGCTGCTTCACTCTCAGAAAATGCTCAAGCTGAAGCTTTAGTTAACGATATGCTTTCGTTGGTTTGGCAGGAAACTGGTAAGGATGCTGCCGAGTTATTCTACTTACAGCAGATTAGCATGATTTTGCGGGAGTCTGCTAAAGTTCCAGGACAAGTTAAGCTAGAAAATGTTAAAGTTATTGATAGTGGGGATGGTAAGTCGATCGCCAGTTTGGTAAATGCCTATCCTGAAATCTTCCGTCAGTTCCTTAACAATGTTAATCAAACCCTTGGCGTTGATGTCACAGGGATGACAGAACTCAGAAGTCAGAATCGCAAAAAAGTTGAATCTCTGCAGACTGAGAAATAGGTTCATTAATGGATAATGGATAATGGATAATGGATAATGGATAATGGATAATTACCTCTCCCTAAAAGGGAGAGAATTGACCAAGAAGGAAAAGATTTATTTCTCTTGGTTGATTGGATATGGCGCCGGTAACCTATCCATCCCTCCCTACGGGAAGCTCCGCTAACAACCGCTTTTTCCCCTTTATTGGGGAGGATTTAAACCTGAATTATCTAATTATTTAATTGTTTAATTATTAATTATTTCGGTAAGGAAAAGTAGACAAGGAAGCAAACTATAAATAGAGTTAAAGTTGGTAGACTTGGGGGAAAAGTAGACAAGGAAGCACAAACGCCTCCAAATTCAAACTTATAACAATTTAGTTATCTATCACGCAAGCATTTAATCTAGTAATGACAATTGCTTTTTTCTTGCTTGTTACCTTGTTCACCTTGTCCTCTTTCTTTCTTGTCTTCCCTATTCCCTATTCCCTATCAACAACTAAAATTACGGAGTCAAAAAATCATGGAAATAGTAATAGCATTACTAGGAGTTTTCGGACTAGGAACTGGTGCAGGTGTATTTGTAATTCGGAACCTTTATTACATCTGTCAACCAAGTGAAGTCCTAATTTTTGCTGGTAGTCGTCACCGTGTTGGAGATACTAAGAAAAAAGTTGGGTATCGTCTGGTTAAAGGTGGTAGTAGTATCCGCGTCCCGCTCTTAGAACAAGCTTTTCGCATGGACTTGAGTAATATGATTATTGAACTCAAGGTTAATAATGCTTATTCTAAAGGTGGTATTCCTCTGACGGTGGAAAGTGTAGCAAATATCAAAGTTGCTGGTGAGGAACCTACTATTCATAATGCGATCGAGCGGTTGCTTGGAAAATCTCGCCAGGAAATTGAAAAATTAGCGCAAGAAACTCTAGAAGGAAATTTGCGCGGTGTGTTAGCTTCTCTAACACCAGAACAGGTGAACGAGGATAAAATTGCTTTTGCCAAAAACTTACTAGAAGAAGCAGAAGATGATCTAGAAAAATTAGGTTTGGTATTAGATACTCTGCAAATTCAGAATATTTCCGATGAAGTAGCATATCTTGATTCTATCGGGCGTAAACAACAGGCGGAACTTGTACGAGATTCTCGCATTGCTGAAGCTCAAACTCAGGCAGAATCAATTATCCGGGAGGCACAAAACCATAAAAATACTTCTCTCAAACAGATTGAAACTGAGATCGAGATGGCTCGTGCAGAGGCAGAAAGGCGGATTAAAGATGCGATGACAAAACGGCAAGCTGTGGTTGCTGAAGCTGAGGCAGATATCGGCTCAGAAGTAGCGCGGACTCAAGCTGAGGTAGCAGTACAGAAGGAGCGAATCAAACAGGTTGAACAACAGTTACAGGCAGATGTGGTTGCCCCTGCGGAGGCCGAATGTAAGCGAGCGATCGCTCGGGCGAAGGGTGATGCTGCTGCTATTGTGGAACCAGGGAAGGCACAAGCTGAGGGTATTCGTAAGTTAGCGGAATCTTGGAAAGGTGCTGGTGCAAATGCACGGGAGGTTTTTCTGTATCAGAAATTGGAGGAGTTGTTGAAGATTATGGTTTCTACTGTGCCAGAGGTAGATATGGATAATGTGACTGTGATTAATTCTCAAGGTGGGAGCAATGCCACAAAAATGGCTGCTTTCTTTGAGGAGTTAAAGCAAACTGCTGGTATTGATGTAGCTGCTACTCTGGAAAGTTTGACCGCAGGAACGGATACAGTTGAAGTCAAAAGTAAGAAGTCAACTGAAGTCTGAAGTTATATCATGACCGGTTGAATAGTTATAAATAATTAGGGAGGAGTCAGGAGACAGGAGACAGGAGACAGGAGAAAAGAATGTACCAGGAGAAAGAAGTGTTTTGATCACGCTCTGATCCGGACATGATATTATAATTTATATCATGTCCGTTAGTATCGGAGGGTGTAAAAGTTGGGGAAATATCTTTTTTCCTTTTTCCTTACCTTCTCTATACAACCCATTTGATATCTCTAGAAAAGAGGGAGTAGGAGAGTAGGGGAGCAGGGGAGCGGGGAAGTAGACATTGCTCATTCATTGTCGTCAGAGAATATTTACAACCCTACATTTTTTGAGTCCTGTACGGAGCACACCTCCCCACACCTCCCACACCTCCCACACCTCCCAATAATATATCCCAAATGAGTTCTATACAATACCGATGCTACCGGACATGATCTGACTCCTTGTTATGAAATCAACAATTTCATTCCCTATTCCCTATTCCCTATTCCCTATTCCCTATTCCCTATTCCCTGACTGTAGAAACTCCTCCGCTGCAACTTTATCTAAAGGTTTTGCTAGGAAATATCCTTGGACAAATTCACATCCTAAAGCTTTCAATTGTTGTAGTTGAGTTTCTGTTTCCACTCCTTCTGCTACAACATTCATGTTCAGACTATGAGCGAGTGCAATAATCATCTTAACCATTTCTAAACCACCGGAATTATCCTCCATCCGTCTCACAAATGCTCGGTCAATTTTTAAAGTGTCAATGGGAAATTCATGGAGGCGACTGAGTGAGGAGTAACCTGTACCAAAGTCATCAACACAGATATTAATTCCTAAGTCTTTCAATTGTTGTAGCACCTGAATCTGAGCTTCGGAATTTTCTAAAAGACAACTTTCAGTAATTTCTAGTTTCAGACTACTTCCGAGTAACTCAGTAGCATCTAGAGTAGCTTGAATATTCTCCACTAGATCGCTTTGCTTGAGCTGGATGCTTGAGAAATTAATATTTAGCACCAGGGATTGCTGTTGAAGAAATTTATTTTGCCAATATTGTAGCTGACGACAAGCTTCTTGAAACACCCACCATCCTAAAGGAGAAATCAATCCAGTTTCCTCTGCAATCGGAATAAACTTCATTGGAGAAATGCTTCCATCAGGAGTAAACCAGCGAATCAATGCTTCAAAACTACTCAAATAACCTGTAGTCACTTCAATAATTGGTTGATAATACAGAGAAAAATCTTCCCGCTCAATTGCTTGTCGAAGTTTATTTTCCAGATGTAATCGTTCCATCGCAGTTGCTTGAATAGTCGGATCAAAAATGACATACTGATTTTGGCCTTTGGCTTTTTTAGCACAATACATGGCAGCATCAGCATCTCGGAGCAACTCGTCTGGTTGATGATATTGTCTAGTGCTAAGAGTAATCCCAATACTAGCTCCGAGATGAATTTCATGTTCATTGAGTAAGAAGGATTGGTTGAAATGTTCCTGAATCCTTTGGGTGATATAGGTTACTTCATGGATATCCTTGAGTGCTTCAAGTATAATCACAAATTCATCTCCACCAAAACGAGCAACTGTGTCTGAAGCTCGAACAGAAACTTTTAATCGTTCTGCAACTGCTGCCAGAAGACTGTCTCCCACAGAGTGTCCCAAGCTGTCATTAACAATTTTGAAGCGGTCTAAGTCGATAAACAAAACAGCATATAAATAGTCAGGGTAGCGTTGAGAACGGGAAATATTATGCTGTAATAAATTATCTAACAATATTCGATTCGGTAATCCTGTGAGAGCATCGTGAACTGCATCGTATTCGAGTTGAGCATACATTTTTTCAATTTGCTTTTGCTTCTTTCGCATCTTTTGCACAAACTGTACAGTTTTTCTGATCGTGATTTCTAAGTCTTGAAAATCAATGGGTTTGGTTAGGAAATCAAATGCTCCCAAATTCATTGCAGTTCTAATATTAGTCAGATCCCCGTATGCAGAAAGCACAACTGCTTTAATGTTCTCATCAATATCGGATAGCTCACTTAATAGAGTTAAACCATCCATTTCTGGCATATTAATATCAGTGATTACAACATCAATATGCCCTTCCTGCTTGAGCTTATTCAAAGCTTCTATCCCATTTTGCACAAAAATAAAATCAAATTCTTTGGCTCGAATATTTTTCCGGAAGCGCTGTTTAATTAAGCGTTGAAGCTCAATTTCATCATCGACGACCAGGATTTTTGCTATTTGTGTTTTTTGTTCTTCAGGAGTTGTTGATTGAGAAAAAATAGTATTCATCTAACATTTAGAATATAATAATATTATTATATAATATAACTATAAAATTGCCGAAAGTATTTTCACAGTTACATTAGTAAAAAAAATTAAGCGATCGCTTACTTAATACACAATCCTGTTGTTAAAAGGTGGAAACCTGTTAGTAATCAGTGGCAGTTCAACCTTTCAGGTTGTTACAGCCTTGAAGGCTGTGTTATATCATGTCCGGATAAGAGCGTGATAAAAAAACTTTCTCTTCTTTATAGCTTAAAATTCCCTCTTCTTCCCTCCCTCTTCTTCCATCCTGACTCATTACTCATTACTCATTACTCATTACTCCTCCATTTTTATTTATAACTATTCAACCGGACATGATATTACACTGTACCTCACCATCCTCCCAAAGGAAATTTCTGAATTCTCAATTCTAAATTCTGAATTCTTACCCTTTTACAATACCGATGCTACCGGACATAATATAATTAGGTAGTCTCAAAATCACTTCCGTAAACTCACTCAGTTTACTGTCAATATTTATACTACCTTGATGCTGTTTGACAATGATATCGTGGGTCAGTGATAGGCCCAATCCAGTCCCTTCTCCGGGTGGTTTGGTTGTAAAAAATGGGTCTAATATTTTTGACTCTATCGCTGGTTCAATGCCACAACCATTATCACGAATTCGTATTTCCACTTGCTCTGATAGGAGATGGGTAGATACCAACAGGGTAGGAGTATAGTCAATTGTTCCTAGAGGAGAATTAGCTCTGAGTTGATTTTGCTTAGAGCGCATAGCATCAAAGGCATTATCCATCAAGTTAATCAAGGCACGGATGAAACTGCTGGGAATCACTTTAATCAAGTCCAAATTGGCAGCATAGTTAGTGCGAATGGAGGGATTAAAAGGCTTATCCTGCTCTTTTTTGCTGTGGGAAACTAGCTTTACAGTTTGATCTAGCAAGTCATGGAGATGGGTGTCCTGGGGGATAGATTGCTTGTATTCTACACGAGTATGTTGCATCATGGTTTCAATGATTTGTGTAGCCCGAACGCTATGGTGGCAAATAGTTGTAGCGTTTTCCTGCAAATCATCAATTATAGATTTACTCAATTCTAAAGTTTCTGAGTCCAGGCTAGAAATTACAGGTTCGAGGGTATCCAATAGTTCTTGAGAAAGTTCGATGGAACCTTCAGCATAGTTTTTGACAAAGTTGAGAGGGTTCCGTAGTTCATGGGCCACACCTGCGGTGAGAGTCCCTAGAGAGGCCAATTTTTCCTGGGCAATAATGCGTTGTTGGGCTGCTTTAAGTTCGGCAGTGCGCTCCTCAACTTTTTGCTCCAATGTCTGAGAATAATTACCTAATTCCTGGTTTGCTTGCTCTAATTCCCGATTAACTTGGGCTAATTCAAAGAATAATTTTTGGCGCTCTGCTTCGATTTGTTGGCGATCGCTAATATCCATCACTACACCATCCCAGATAATTGAGCCATCTGCTTGTTTAACAGGATGGGATACTGCATGAATCCATTTTACTATTCCCGACAGTGTAACAATACGAAATTCTAGGTTGAACTTTTGCAATGTCTCGTGAGTCTCAGCAATAATCCGATCGATTAGCAGGCGATCTTCAGGATGTTCAAAGTCTCGAAGACTATATTTGCCAGCCATCATTTCTTCGGCAGACACCTCATATATATCAAAACAACCAGAGCTTGCATAGGAAACCCTTGTTGAGCCATCGGTTGCAATTAAGAGTTGATAAATCATACCAGGAATGTTTGTAGCTAGATGGCGAAAGCGAGTTTCACTGGCCTGTAATTTGCTCAAGGAAACTTCTAACTGCTGGGCATAGGATTGGGATTGCTTATACAGATTTGCTTTTTCAAGAAAAATGGCAGCTTGGGTACAGAGAAATTTGAGAACTAGAAGGCGAGCGCTCGTAAAGACACCTCTCGTTAATTGATTTTGCAAATACAGAACTCCAATCAATTTTTGTTGATTCAGCAGTGGCAAACAGAGAACACTCTGGGGTAATTGCTGACTCAGATAACCATCCATGACTGGTAAATCGGTTTTCATAGCATCAATCATTACCATCTCTTGGGTATTTTTGACATAGTGAATCAGCTTGATGGGCAGGTTAGGATTACCTTCTAGAGTCTGTGTCCCAACTTCAGTGCTTTTCAGTGTAGCGATGGCTTCAACCTGCCAGTTTCCTTTAGTGTCAGGGAGGATTAAGGCACAGCGATCGCCCCCTGAGTTTTGCAGAATAATTTTAGTTAGTTGGTGCAGAAGTTCGTCGAGTTGAATTATGCTGGAAATGCTATGAGACGCTTTGATAATAGTAGCTAAATCTAGGGTTGTATTAAGGTTGTTGCTTGAAGAGGATTTATCTGCAATGGAGTTAGGAAGCGAGAGAGTTGGAACGGTAGCAAGTTCGGCTAAGGTTTCGAGATAATTGCTTAAGCTTACCTGTTCTAGAATTGGCTGCAACAAATGGGGGTAGCGCTGTTCTAAGTCATCATTTTTAGCTTTAGCGCCCCACTTTGCATAGCCATAATAAGCTTCTTGCAGGTAACCAGCAGCGACTTTTTCTTTACCCCAATCCAAATAAAACTTGGCTGCAAGTTCGTTAGCAAGAGCTTCTTCTTGAAGGTATTTATTTTCTTTAGCACCGGAAATAGCTCGATCGTAAAAATCTCCAGCTTCATAATGCTGTCCTAAGATGCGACATTTTTCCGCTTCTACTAGAGCGACTTTATGTTGATGATTCATCGGTGCATAATGTGCCCATTTTTTCATCTTTTCCTGATTGGCAGCAACCCGCTGCCAAATACTTTCCCTTTCCTCAGCATCAACCTTAGTCTCGTTACATAAAGCAAGGCGTGTTAGAGAATCATAAAAATAAAAAATCGGTATGATAGCTAGACCTGTCTGTCCTTCTAAATATTTTTCAAATTCTGCTGCATTTTTGAGAGCTTGAGCAAATTCTCCAAATAAATAGCATAGGAGCAATTTATTAAAATACAAGTTACCGAACGCTGTAATATCGTTGGATTCTTGATGGTGCAATAGCTTTTGCTCCTCATTATAAACCTCACCCTTTAAATGGCACGGATTTTTAGATTGGTTTTGTAAATTTAGCACAGATTGCCAAAAAATAGCGATATAATTTAAAGTTGTTTCTTGCTTGATTTTCTGGAGTGCATGATAGTATTTCTCCATATTTGCTCTCACTTCGCCAAGATTCTTTCCCACCAAAAAGGAAACATAGCAATAGGCAAAAGCTGCATAACTAGCAAATTCTAAATCTCCCGTTTCTATTCCATTGGCATAAGATTCTGCAACAGGCTTTAAAATTGCTCTCAATGGTTCTTTCCAATGAATAACGCAAACATAAGCTACATTAAATATTTTAGATTTAAGTTGGTTGATATTTAGTTTTGATAAAACGGACAAACCTAGTTTTCCAAATTGGTAACCTGTCTCAATATCTCCCACAATTCCACACAAAATTAACCCGTAATTTGTATAAGCAACTGCTGATTCGGGAGAATTACCATATTCAAGAGAAATAAGAACTTGTTTACATACCACCAGAGGAAGTAGATTTGGCTCGACAATATAAACAGGGATAAATATATTCGAGAGAATTTGCATCGCGGCCAATTTTTCTGGTGTAGTCATCGCCGGTAAATCAATTAATCGATCAATCTCTATATCGTTCAACTTGGGAGCAATTTCCTGGAAACCTTCCTGAATATGAGTTGGAGTCACTGGAGTCGGGAAACTCACCCCTAACTGCTCTAAAACGACAAACCCAAGATTAGTCGCTTCTTTGAGTTTATTTTGGGCTGAGTAAGCTCTGATCTTCACTTCATAGACTTTGATGCGATCTAGAAGGTTAGCAGTATGACTATCTAATACTTTCGCCAGTTGCTCCATTTCCTCGAAGTCACCATTCAGATAAGTTCCCTCAATTTCTGACTCGTATAATGCCAAAGTAAGAGAGTAAGAAGAGTTCCAGGAATCTTGAGGTAAGAGCATTCTACCAATGCTGAAATATTCAACTGCTGCCCGATAAGCTGTTGATGCTAAAGCTTTACGTCCTGCCTTCAGATTTAACTGAGCTAAACGATCGCGTTCGCTATGAGTAGTTAGCAAGTCTACTCCATAATTCAATTGATTCACAATGGCAAAAATATTTTCGTCCTGCGCCCCCTCTGGAGTGTTTTTCAGTAACAACCGTCCAATTTTCAGATGGGTAGTTTGTTTCTGCTCGTCATTAGGAATCAGAGAATAGGCCGCTTGCTGCACTCGGTCATGGAGAAATCGGTAATGGAGGATCTGGGACTCTGGTTCTAACTTCTGCTCTTCCCCACCCACATAAAACTTATATATCTGACTCTGAGGCAAAACTAAACCTTGTTGCAATGCTGACCACAAAGCTGTTGCCGTTTCAATGTCCGATCGCTCAGAAACAATAGCCAACGTTTCCAAATCAAATTGGTTGCCAATACAAGCTGCCAGTTTGAGAATCTCTTGGGCAGATATGGGTAATTTTTTTAACTGCAAGGCCATAAATTCCACTACATCATTCGTCAGAGCTGCATCCTGGACTCGCACGATATCGCACTGCCAATAGCCAGCTTGCCTATCAAACTCAATCAGGTCATCTTCATGTAAAGCCTTGAGAAACTGGATGGCAAAAAATGGATTTCCCTGAGTCTTCTGATACACTAACTCCGTAATAGGTTGGGCGAATTCCTCCCCACAATGGAGTGTATCAGCTACCAGATGATTGAGGCTATTTTGACTTAAGGGTTGTAGGGTAATGGTATTTAGGATCGCCCCAGCTTGGGTTAGCCCATCTAAAGCTAACATCAAGGGATGGGTGGGTGAAACTTCGTTGTCTCGGTAAGCTCCAATTAATAACAGATAGCCTGTTTCTAGATCTGTCATCAACAAATTCATCAAGTTCAGAGACGCCAAATCTACCCACTGTAAGTCATCTAAAAATATCACTAACGGATGCTCTGGCGTTGAAAAGACTTGAGTGAATCTCTGAAAGAGTAAATTAAACCGATTTTGGGCAGCAGTACCAGATAACTCAACAGCAGGAGGTTGCGGTCCAATAATCTGCTGTAGTTCGGGAATGACATCAATGATTACCTGCCCACTTTCTCTCACAGCGCTCAGAATTTTAGACTTCCAACTTTCGAGTTCAGCATCGCTTTCACTCAGCAGTTGTTTCATTAAGTCTCGAAAGGCTTGCACAAAGGCATAAAAAGGAATGTTGCGATTGAGTTGGTCGAATTTTCCTTTGATAAAGTAGCCCCGTTTTTCGACAATGGGTTTATGCACCTCATTGACAACGGCGGTTTTGCCGATACCTGAGAAACCAGTAACTAAAATAAGTTGGCTTCGGAAAACTTCCTTGCTACCCTTTCCAGCTACTTGTTTAAAAGCATCCAGTAATCTTTGGACTTCCCTTTCCCGTCCGTAGAGTTTTTCAGGAATCAAGAAGCGATCGCATACATCCCGTTCCCCAAGATCAAAGGGGATAATTGTTTCTGTGGCTTCCCACTCGTCTCTACATTGCTCTAAGTCATGTTTCAGCCCCAAGGCACTCTGATAGCGATTTTCCCCATTCTTAGCCATCAGCTTGATAACAATCCCCTGCAAAGCTTTCGGCACTTGCTTCTGCCAGCTATCCACTGGAAACTTTACCTTCTGGACTAGATGACAATGCAGCAACTCCATCGGATCTCTTGTGTCAAAGGGTAATTTTCCCGTCAGGAGTTGAAAAAAGGTGACACCCAGGGAATAGAAATCAGTGCGGTAGTCAATACCCCGGTTCATCCGTCCCGTTTGTTCTGGGGACATATAGGCGAGGGTTCCTTCGAGAACATTGGGGTTGATGAGTTGTTGTTGTTCTTTGGGCAGCAAGCTGGAGATACTGAAGTCGAGCAGTTGAACTTGAAGGGTTTGGGGATGAATGAGGATATTACTAGGCTTAATGTCTTTGTGGATAATGCGCTGTTGAGTCAGATAATGAAGTGCCTCAGCCAGTTGAATAGCCATGGTGAAAAAGTCGATGAGGTTTTGTTCGGAGTTAGGCCAATACTTAGAGAGGGCGATCGCTCCTTCATCTCGCATTACGAGGGCATAACCGTTGCCGTAGCGTTCCAAGGCAAGAGGCCGAAGAATGGTAGGATGTTCCAAGTGGCGGGTAATAACATATTGGTTCCGGAAGCGCACTAAGTCATTGAAGCGGGGAAAGGGATTCCGCATAACTTTGATCACTACTCGATAGCGATCGCTCTCCTGGATTGCCCGATAGACTAAGGTTCGTTGGCCAGCATATATTTGGTTTGTTTGTTGATAACCAGGTAAGTTGAGCATCATCACCTAAAAAATTCATAAAAAATTAGTTTTTTCACTTTACTTCATTTTTACCTGATTTTTACCTTAACTTAACTTTCCTGGCGGGAAGTCCCGCGCTCTCCATCCCCCCTAACCCCCCGTGCATAGGGGGGAGGGGGAGCGTCGGGATGAAAGCCAGGGCCCGGATTCGGATACCTTCATAAGCTAAACGTTTATATGCCCAAGACACAAGCTAGGAGCATTTTGTTATTATCAATGTCAACACAGGGGGAGGACATCACCTCTGTCATGCTCCGCGGTCAGGGTTTCCCAGACGCTCAGAATCCCGCGTTGTCCATCCCCCCTAACCCCCCTTTCAAAGGGGGGAATAGAAGGGCAACGTCGGGAGTATGTCAAAAAAAATTCACTTATAGCGCTAGGGAATAGGGAATAGTAAACTGTCAAAGGATTTGAGGATTTATAAATGTCCTAACCTTACAGCGCTTTTCTTTCTTGATGAACCACATCTTCACAAGCAAAACATTGTAGGGACGTTCCATGGAACGTCCCTACTGTGGTTTACTAATCATGAAAACCGCTGTAATGCGTAGCACTATAGAACCCCTAAGCGTATCTCTAGAAAAGAGGGAGTAGGGGAGCGGGGGAGCAGGCATTGCTCATTCATTGTCTGAGCTAGAATATTGACAACCCTACATTTTTTGAGTCCTGTACAGACGACACTCCCCACCCCCAACTATATAATAAGTATTCAACCGGATTTGATATGAATATGTGCCAGTATTAGCGATCGCCTTTTAGTTCAGGTCTTTCGTTTTCTTCAAGAGTTAAAGAATTAAACGCACCACCATTATATTTACCACTGCTACTAACTCGTAAGTATGCGATGGGAAATGTTGCTAACATCAAAAGTAATAACCCGACACAAATTGAGACATATTTGTGCAACTTTTGCTTGCCTCGTGCTGTCACAACTTTTTGTTTGTATTCACTTTGCTTGTATTCACTAGCTTGTAACATAGTTTTGTACCTCCAAACAATATGAGATTTAAAGTTCAAAAGACATTTCCATAAAAGAGGGAACAGGGGAGAGTAATTGATAATTTATCAATAAGAATTGATTTAATTTTTGATTATTAGAGATGTCTAAAGTCAAAAGTAACCTCTAACTAAGTTTTCGCTGCGGAAATGCTCCGCGATAATTCCCTATTCCCTATTCCCTGCTCCCTATTTAGGGTTTGCTGATTAAATATCAAAGCACTTACATATAGAGGTTTTAGCCATTTGAAGTCGTGAAAAAGTACCTGTTTTTCGGTGAAAAGAGCTGCATAAAGTCAGGACTTTGGGGTAACTATAGCAGAAAAATCAAGGAAAAATTATTTCTCCCACCCTTCCCACACTTCCCACACTTCCCACACTTCCCACACTTCCCACACTTCCCACACCTCCCACACTTCCCACACTTCCCACACCTCCCACACTTTGCTTTTTTCAGCAAGCTCTATTTAGGCATTAACGGTAGATATGGAAACAGAGGATGCCAATTCATTACTGTTGCAGCAACGAGAAATGTAAACAGGCAGAAAAAGATAGTTGAAAACGGAACCTGTTTATTTTGCCAAAGTTGACTAAGCAGGAACCAGCTAAATAACCAAGCGATTAACATTATTGTTTCTTTACCTGAGTAACTACCAATTTCACCGTATAAGGGATCGGGGTTGTGACTGCCTGGTATCCAATCACCTAAACTCCAAACTTTTGTTTCCCAAACTTTAAATAGACTGCAAAAATGCTGGTTAACCATTAATGCAAAACAACTGAAAGCTGCACTCACAAGTGCTGCTGCTGCCGGACCAGATACGGTAGGGTGGGATTTTGCTCCGGTTGCCAGACCTTGAGGAAATTGTTTGAGTTGATTCCAAAATTTGACGTAAAATGGTAAATGATGAATGTCGCGATCGTAAATTTGCATGATTGTTATCCTAATTTGAGGGTGTCTAGATTTATTTTTGAAACAGTTAACAGTAAAAAGATTAACTGATAACTGGTAACTGGTAACTGGTAACTGATAACTGACTAAAGAGAGTGCATTCTGGCAACATTTAAACCACTGACTAATCCGCCAATACCGAAGAACATCATTGCCATCAATGCTAAACAAGTTCCGGTAAGAACAGGACGGTTTTGTTGTTCTAAAATTGAGTCGCCATATTTCCACAAAACCCAGGTACAGGCAGCACCTAAAGGAAGGGTAAATAGAACGGTGAATTCGTGATATTCCATAAACAGGTAATGCACTAGAGGAGTATTTTCCCGCAACCATGCTCTTGCACCGTTGGCAGGAGCGCGATAGCGCATATATACCCAATTTCCCGAAGCAATGGCGCAAAATGACAAACAGGTTGACCAAAAAGTAAGGGTACGCATTTGAGGCAGAATTTTCCGAACTCCTCGTAATAGGGGAAATGCTAGATGTCCTGCATAAGAGATAACAACTGTTGCTAATAGGGCGGCAAAACCATGTATTGCTCCCATATAACGTTGCCAGGGACTCGGACTCAATAGGTTCACGAGAGGTAGAAACATAAATAATCCTGCTGAGAGGAAACTCAACCCATAAACACAGATGGTGGCAATATCCATAGGTCGAGGAATTGATGATTCTTGAGTGTCTTGAGACTGTGTAATCATAGAATCTTTCTTGACGTTAATTTAGACTTGATTCTTAGATTAGCGATCAAAAGTAAAAAACTAGGAAAGATATGGCGTTATTATTATTTTTTTATGGTTTGAGATTTTCAGTAAAAAACTGTAACAAAACTTAAGTATGTAACGAAAATTAAAGTGGTAATTAGGAATCAGGAGTCAGGAGACAGGAGACAGGAGACAGAATTTTAGAAGAAAATCATAGCTGCCGTAATTGAGTCATCAATCAAGCAAGTATTTATGCTTAATTATTTACAGGGAGAGGTAATATAGAATCCGGTTATACAGTATATGTTGATAATTCTATAATTTTCAGTATTCAATCTCCTCTACTCCCGTACGGACCTTGCTTGAGCATTAATGCGTTTTCCTTACGGAATGCTACGCTTTCCATGTCGCATAGCGTTAACGGAGTTATGCGCCAGCAAAACGTCCCTACCGTACTCCCAACAACTCTAATAACTATTCAACCGAATTTGATATAATTATCCATTATCCATTATCCATTAATAAATCCCCTACTCTTTAAAATTGGTAGTTTTACCCAAAAACAACTCCCCAAACCTACTTTACTGGTGACATCAATTTTGCCTCCGTGAACCTGAACTAAAGTTTGAGCGATCGCCATGCCTAACCCTGTTCCTTCTCGGCGTTCAATTTTGGCACGTTCACTGCGCCACAAACGTTCAAATATGTGGGGTAAGTCCTCTGGTGCAATGCCAATTCCTGTATCTTCTACGGTAATAATTGCTGTTTGATTATCAGTATCAGTAAATAAAGAAACTGTTACTTTTCCGTCTGTTGGCGTGTATTGCACGGCATTTTCAATTAAATTAGAAAATACCCGTTGTAGTTGTTGCCCATCTCCCAAAACCCAGATATTGGAATCAAGACTTGAATTCAGTTCAATCTCTTTTTGTTCTGCTGCAGTGTGAGCAAATTCAATAGTGTCTTCCAGAATTTCATCCAACGGTAGGGGAATTTTTTCCACACCTATCAACGCTACTGAACCGTCTAAACGAGCTAACAATAATAAATCTTCTACCAATTGTGTCATGCGATGACTAGCATCAGCGATCGCATCTACTTTATTTTTATCTACTGGATCGATCCGTTCGGGATGACTTTGCAGTACAGAAATTGAACTCTGAATTACCGTCAGCGGACTTCTTAATTCGTGAGACGCATCACCAGTAAATTGTTTCAGTCTCTGAAAACTTTCACCAATGGGTTCTAAAGATTTGTTGGTTAACCAAATTCCACCCCATGCAGTTAAACCAACTGCAACCATGCTACCAAAGATCAATCCCCATCGCAGTCTTTCTAACTGTACATCCAACACTTCAGTAACATGACTGACGCGGATATAACCTGATAGTATTTCAGTCTCGCTTCTAGGAGGTGTGTAAAATACTGGCAGAGCTAAACTACGAATTTTATTTTTTTCTAGAATTTTACTAGAATGCTCTAAATGCTTTGAGAGTGACCAGTTAACATTCAGATCGCCTTCTCGAATTATCAGTTCTTGCTCTTCGTCAAACCATTCTATTCCTTGAGCATAGTAAAGCGGATGGTGTTTGGGAATGGCAAGAGTTCCGTGGCGATCATATCCTGCCATTAGATCGGCAAGTTTGCCAGAAGTTTTTGAATTACTTTGATAATGTTGTTCTGGTGATTCGTCTTTGTCATCTTCTCCCTGTTGGCGTTCATTTTTCGGATAAGTTTTGGGATAATAACTTCGGTAATGTTCTTCTGGTAGTTCGTCTTTGTTGTAGTCTCCCTCTTCATGTTCCCTAGATTCGTGCTTAACAATTTCTAGAGTTTGAGATGCTGCTTCTGCTAATTGGAATAAGTAGTCATTAAATTGTTGATTGAGATCGTAACTTACCCAACGTTCCACGACTAAAAATGATACGCCTAAAGTTGCTATCATTACTCCCAAATAGGAACGCAAAAGTTGCGTTTGTACTGATTTTAACTGTTTAAAATTAGACATTTGGATTAAGTCGGTAACCGACTCCATAAATATTTTCAATAAAATTTGCAGGTGCACCTGCCGCTTTTAACTTGGAGCGCAACCCACGGACATGAACTTTAACGGTTTCTTCCCCTGGGGAATCTTCAAATTCCCAAAGATTATCAAGTATAGCACGACGACTGAGAATGCGACTATTACTGCGGAGTAATAATTCTAGCAAAGCATATTCTTTGGGAGTCAGTTGTAATAATTTGTCGTTATACTTAACTTCATAATGACTAGGATCGAAACGGAGTCGTTCCCATTCTAAAATGGGAGAAAGTGTGGTTTCTTGACGTCGTAATAGAGCGCGAATTCTGGCTAATAATTCTTTCATTTCAAAGGGTTTAACGAGGTAATCATCTGCTCCTACGTCTAATCCTAAAACTCTGTCATCGCTAGTATCTTTACCTGTCAGCATTAAAATTAACGTCCGGTTGCCCGAACTTCGTAACTGCTGACAAACAGTGATTCCATCTATTTTAGGTAAAATTAGGTCGAGGATAATTAAATCGTAAGTAAAAGTTTTGGCCAGTTCTAAACCTTCAGCTCCATCTTTAGCAATTTCTACAACATAATTGCGATCGCCCAATGCTTCTGATAGAGCATCGGCAACTTGTTGATCATCTTCAACTAAGAGAATTTTCATAGGCAATTAGGGAATAGGGAATAGGGAACAGGTATGGAAGCAAAAAATATTCCCGATCATCAGTTGTACCTCATTAGTTCAGTAGGGTGCTATTTTGCTATGCGACATCAAAAGCGACAGCGTAACGTACCTAACAACATCAAAAATGGTGCGTTACTCTCCACTCCGTTCCGCTAACGCACCCTACTGGACTGTTTCAGCTAAAACTGTGCATTAGGGAGTAGGGGAGTAGGGGAGTAGGGGAGTAGGAGAGAAAGACTGTTGTTGGGTTTCGGTTCCTCAACCCAACCTACATCTATTGCAACATTTAAGATGAAACAGTCCACTACTGGGATGTTACTATGGTTAGGCATTTTAGATCAACCCAGTTTCTCTATGCTCAAAGAGAAATTTAGTAAATACAAGATAACATAGTATCAATTGCTGTTTGAAAAGCAACCGCAGCATTTGCACTCATGTCACGGGGAACACAAACCCGATTTCTGAGAAAAGCTAGAGCGATCGCTCCAATGGCAGCATCAGCAGAGGTTTTCTCCTTCACTTCATTTTGTTGTTCAGTTTGAGCATCAACCGCTCGTGCAGAAAAGGATGGAATACTTCCCTCAATTAAATAATAAACCAAACCTCTTAAGTAAACATCAATAACTGATTCAATTTTTGGCAAACTCTTCTGACTCACCCATGTTTTAATTCCCGAATTTTTGAGAATATCAGCAACAACAGTTTGGTAGTTACTACTTAATCTCCCTGCTGCCTCCATCCGATAGTCTTTTTCCAGACTGGCAAATTCTACTTGAGGTTCTGGTTTACTGTTGTAAATAGACTGTAAACGAAATATCTTTTGCATGACCAAATTATTAGTTCGAGCATTTGGTTTAACCCGCTGATAAGCGTGACGTTGATCGATCGCAATGAGCCATTGATTGGTCCTAGGAAAGCGATCATTATTATAGATAGAATACCCCCGAAATATAGGTAAATTTGCTGCTAATCTTCTCAGACCAGGAGTATAGATTATATCCACCAAACTAAACTCGTGCATCAAATAAACACCAGGATACTGACCTAATCTTTCCTCAAACTGCTCTAACTTAGTCTCAAAAGTTGTTTGCAAATTTAGCAGTTGTGCCTCTTTTTCTTCCGGTGTCATTTCTGTATTCTGCTGAGAATTAAACTGAGAATTCGAGAGAAACCGATATCCTGCTTGAATTAAACCATTATTGTCAAAATTTTCAATCATCTCTAAAGCTACAGATATTTCTTGAGGTTCCCTCGGCAATAGGGGAAAGCTATCAAATTTGTTTTCTAAAGCAAGTAAAATATCTTTAGATTCATACACTAACTCCCCTTCAATTTTCACCGCCGGAACTAATCCAGTTGGCACCATATCCGTGTACCATTCTGGTTTGTCTCTTAAATTAATCAACTCAACCTCAAAAGGGATTTGTTTTTCTTCCAAAGCTAACCAAACTCTTTCGCAGAAAGGACACCAAGCATTAGTATCTCGATAAAGCAAAACAGAAGGTTTTTCTCCAGGGTTGAGGCGATCGAGGTAACTAGATATTGTGGTAGTGCTTGGACTTTGAGCTGTTCTTAATATCCATTTTGCTGTGGTATTTTGTTGTGCAACCTGTAGTAATTCTTCCCAGTTAGGAAGAGGTTTGTTATGGGAGATGTCTATTGCCATTGCTAATTTTAATTTTTGGTAATTGACTGATTATATCATATAGCAAAAAAAAGCAGACATAGCAATCCTAAATAGGTTTTAACATTTAACCGTAGGGGTTTGGTTTCCAAATCCCATTTCCCCTTGGGTTTGGAGATCAAACCCCTACAGTTTTTTTCTCAAATCCAGGACTTACGCATAACCACCATATCTAGTAGGGGCGATTTCCTGCGGAATGCTGCGCAAACGCGAATCGCCCCTACAAATGGTGTGTGATTTGATATTTTGCGTAAGTCCTGAAATCATTATTTGAAAATAATCAGGGTAATAAACCCGGTTTCTTGGAGAGGTGCGCAATTCCTCTCGATCAAAGTAGGTTGGGTTGAACGAAGTGAAACCCAACACATCCAATGAGTTCAATAAAGGAATTACCCCGAAATAGGTCTGCTTAGTTTAACCATAATTATTTCTAGGCCTTGCTGAATCAAGGTATGAAAATAAAAATTGAACAATTTGAAATAGTTGTTATTCAATGGTTTATAAATTACAAAAAAATACAAATCATACCCATGCATCAGCAACGCCTATTCCTACAGTTAAAATTATCTCAGTATTTTCCAATTACTAATGTACCATTTTTGGTTCCAGCGAACTAAATTATAACGAACAAGTAAGTTTTCGTTGTCAGAATTAGTCAATCTACCATTCTCGTCATAAAACTCAACCTTTTCTCTTAGTTGAACATCTACTTGAGCTTCATTAGCATCTGTATTGCTCATCTTTACACTTTTGATGTCGAAATCATGCTCATACTTCCGGTAAGATTTTTCTCGCTTCAGGGCATTAGCTGTAGGCAACCAACGAGAAAGTGCTGGAACCACTAGAATATTTGGTAATTGTTCAATTTGATGATTAGGACCAAGAGCAGAAGTCTTGGCATCTAACCAACTTTGAATTGTTAGTCGTGCTACTTCTTCCGTAATCGGTTCTGATGCTGCGAGGTTAATCCGATTAGGTTCTGGAATTTCTATTGGCGGTCCGTCCAGTTGTAGCATAGGTTGTTCTATTTTGTTGTTGTAAAAAGTGAATGTTCCTGTGCTGATAATTCCGAAAATAGCAGCAACTGTTCCGGTTTTTAACCACTGACTATTTTCTGAGTTCGTTATAGTTACAGGGGAAATTTTTTGAGTTGGTTTTAGAGATGGTTGGGTTCGGGAAATTTGCTGTTTAGTATTAGGGATAGAATAAGAAGTTTTGATGTTTTTTATAGCAGTTAACATTTCTGTAGCAGTCTGATAGCGATCGCTCAAATTTTCTTCTATAGACTTATCTAAAATATCGGCAAATTCTGAGCTAATATTCGGTGCATCTTGACGCCAGGAAAGTTTACCATCGGGTACTTTTCCTCTTAAAAGATAAATAGCTATTAATCCTAAACTATATATATCGCTAGCATAGGTAGTGGACTGTTTCATCTTAAATGGTGCAATAGGCTTTTTTCTCCCTTACCACCTTGTCTTCCTTGTCCTCCTTGTCTTCCTTGTCTTCCCACAACCTAAAATAATCATGCACAGTTTTAGCTGAAACGGTCCAGTAGGTTGACCTTTTTTTGTTCGGGAGAAGTCAACCCTGGAGTTCCAATACCCGCAACAGTATAAGCTATGTTTTGATTAACTATGGTGTAAATTTCTTTGACTATACCGAAGTCTATTAATATAGGTAAATTTTCTCCATTAAGCATAATATTACTCGGCTTAATATCCCGGTGAACTATTTGATTTTCTTTCAGAAACTCGATGACTGGTAATAATTTTATTAGTATATCTTTGAGTGCTGTTTCTGTCAGTTTCCCTTCTTGGTCAAAGTTTTGTTTGAGGTTACATCCTGCTATCCATTCTTGAACTAAATAAAGTTGATTATTTTCAGAAAAATAGCCGTATAAATCTGGAATTTGTGGGTGGTTTCCCAATCTTTCTAAAATTTTTGCTTCTTGTTGAAATCTTTTTTCTAGTTCTTGTTGTAATTGGAGTTTGTAGCAAGTCTTAAGTTGCTTGATGAGACATAGACGATTAAATCTTCTGGTGTCTTGTCCCTGGAATGTTATGCTCAAATCAGTCTCATGCAGCTTGTTAATAATTTGGTATCGGTTGTCTAGAAGTTGGTTGCTGGCCATTGGTCATTTGGGTTAGTTAAAAGATAATTTAATTAATTATAGAGCGATCGCTTTTGGGAAATCTTCAACCCGACTAAGACTTAGACAGAAACCAGGTTGATCAACGAAACTTCCTAAGAGCAAAAAATCAGAGCAATAAACCTGGGGGTTTGCAAGTCTTGTTGCTCAAAGTAGTAGCGCGTCAAGCTTAAAATGGTTAAGACTTACGCAAAATATCAATTCATACACCACCTGTAGGGGCGAACGGCCGTTTGCTGCGCATACTTCGTAACGCCCCTACTACATATAGTTGTTATGCGTAAGTCCTGATGGTGTGTTAGGAGCGAGCAACAAACGAAGACCTCTCCCCCCTGCCCCTCCCCTCTCCTGCTCTTGAGAGGGGAGAAATTCCCCCCTTTCACTCGTGGGGCAAGGGGGGATAGTTGTGGGGTTGGGGGGTTAGGTTTTTTAATCCACATTTTCAAGCTAGACACGCCACTACAAATACTCAATTCTTCCTTAATCTTTCCGGTCAAAAACTTCAGAAATTAACTGAATAAATTTGCCATCTTTGTCGTACTTAATAGTCATCCGTTTATACCTATTTTCTATCACCATCTTACCTACTATCAATTCAAATTCTTCTCCTATGTTTACCTTTTCAGGAACATTAATAACTATGCCATCAGGCAGAAAAAATGTTTTATTTTGACCTGCACTTGGATCTAACTCAAATTGTGTCAGTTCTGCTTCTTGATAAATTTGTAAATCGGGAGTCATAGACTCTTTTTTGCCCACCCAACTTCCCGATATATTCTTTAATTCTGCTCCTGGTTTTTGTTCAAGATAACTATTGAGATGTTCGCGAATTTGTGTCAATCTTACTAGCTCACCATTCTCTCCATAAATAACACTAACGCTAGTCCGAAAATTTTGATGTTGGAAAAAAAATTCACTACTAAAATAATTCCCTATTTTTAATTCTGGACACATCCAAGTTTTTGCTTCTTCACTTAAAGATAATGCCCTCATTAATTCTGATGCTGGATGAACAATCCCATCAGATTGATTAGCAATTTTTTTCTCCATTTGCCATTTTTTTTCTTCGGTACTACCATCAGCATAAGTATAATTATTTTGCTGATTAATAACTGTTTGATCTTCATTAGCCAAAAATTTCCTGATACTTTGAAAAGATTTTATAACTTCTAATTCTGGAGAATATCTAGTCCAAATACCATACCAAGCTGTTCCTTCTGGAGAAATATCTCCAAATAGGTTAATCCAATTTTGTTCTTGTAAATTCATAGTTACTTGATTCTCCAATTTATCTTGATTTTGTACTATTGTACCTCATTATTCTCCCCATCTATACCACTTGCGAAAATTAGAACCATCACTAACTGCTAAACCTATTTGATGCTGAGTTGATAACTCATCGTGGCCTCCTTCATTCGCACCGATATAGTACATCCGAAAACTACCATCTGCCATCGGTACAACACAAGGAGTACCGATCGCCTGTGCATCCCAACGACCAGAACCTTTAGGAGCATGACTAAAAATAGACCCACCAACTTCTGCTCCTGGTTGTTTTTCCCAGTTAATGCCATCAGAGGAAATAGCTAAACCAATAGAATGATATCCACTCTGGTTAACACCTTCGTAAAACATCAAATACTGACCGTCTATTTTCAGGACGTGACGGGTACCAATACCCCGTTCATCAAAGCTTCCCGGTTCTCCTGGTCTTAAAATTTGACCGACTTTCTCCCACTGAAAACCATCTTGGGAAACCGCTAAACCTACCAAAAATAGTCTTTCTGGGTTTAGGGTGTGGTAATACATTTTCCAGGACGATCCATCTCTCAGCACTTGTGGCCAAGCACAAAATAAAGCATCAAATTCTCCTGGTTGACCAGGACTCAGGAATGCGCCTCGGTGAGGACCTTCCAATCTCACCCAATTAATGCCATCGCGAGAAACTGCACAACCAGGGAGCATTTGAATACCTTTAGCTTGAAATTTTCCTACTTCTAGAACTTGGCGATCGCCACCAAAATACCACATCCAGTAAAGACCGTCACTAAAGTAGACATCACTCACCCCAACATGAGCAGAATCAAATCTATTTTCGTCTGGGTGAGGTTCAAATATAGCTCCCATTGTTAAAGGACCTTTGACTCTTTCCCATTCAATGCCATCAGCAGAAATAGCCAGACCACAACGACCAGTTGGTAAATTGATTTGACGGTCAAAACTGGCATCGCGCCCATAATACCACATTTTCCAAGTACCATCTGGACTATGAATTACGCGCGGTGAGGAGATGCGTTCGGAGTCCCACCAACCTTCAGCGCCAGGAGTGAGTAAGAGACCGGGTTGATTAATTTGTGTTGATTTCATTTCAGACATTATTTGCGTTCAAATGATTTAATTAGGGGATGACTGTTATTAAGTAGTTCCTTCAGTTGATCAAATGCTATTGACTGTTGACGAACGTGAGCATCAATAAATAAACCTATTGTTTCTGCCATGAGAGAACGAATTTCATCTTCTGGTTTAGTTGCAGGAAAGTCCAAAAAAGGTCTAGCAGTTGTGGGGTCAAAAGGATCGGAAATAGTAAAATGATTTGCCCCTTCTAATAACAATAAATAGCTATCATCTCTTCCCCCAGAAATTGCTTGAGCAAATGTCTCCTCAACACCGATAGTAGCATTTTCAGGGAAACCATTATAAACATTCATTTTTGCAACCACTCCATCACAAGTACCACCTATTAAAAGTAGTGGTTGTGAGTCTGCTAGAGGCAAAATTTTTCCTAGTTCATGCCCAAGAATCACTGGAGCGACAGAGGTGGTTCCATAGGCAAAAGCTGCTGCAACTTGAGGATAAAATCTGGGGTCAGCATTTTCCATAGCTATCCGACCTCCAGCAGAATGCCCGCCCAAAATAATTTTTTCTAGGTCAAGCATACCAGCAAGAATTCCTTCTGAATTCAATCTCTCTAGTTCTAGAATAATGGTAGGTAAGGTAGAAGATGTAGAACCTGTACCATAGTTATCAGGTTTCCATAATTGGAAATTAATACCTGGAGTCATGTTAACTTTGCCTGGAAAACTTTCTTCTACCCAGGAAAATGTCACTACTACCAGTCCGCGTTCAGATAGTTTGACTGCCAACCATTCATACATTTGAGGATGGCAGTTGAACCCACTCAAAAAAATCACTACGGGAAACGGAGCGTGTTGAGAGTCAACTGGCATCATTTCTTGATTCATATCTATTTCACCTTCTGATATTTTTCCTGGGTAAAACACTTTCAGATGAATAGTATCGTATGGTGGTTGAGCGTTCTCAACTTTGGTTGCTCGGTAAAAGGCTCGAATGTTCATTTCATTAATGGATAATGGATAATGGATAATTATATCATGTCCGGATAAGAGCGTGATAAAAAAACTTTTTCCTCCTTATAGCTTTAGATTCCCCCCTCTTCCCTCCTGACTCCTGTAGGGGCGATTCGCTTGCTCGCCCCTACAACTACTGACTCCTCCATTTTTAAACTATTCAACCGGACATGATATTACGCACGCATATCAAATTTTACACCAAATGTAGGGGCGGTTTCGTTCCGAATGCTGTCGCTTTCCGCGTAATTAGGAGCATGACCTAGGAAACCGCCCCTACTAGATATAGCGGTAATGCGTAAGTCCTGATCTTATCATAACATCGCACTTTCGGGTAGGTATAAAAAATGTTCTCGTGACCGAGCGCTATTGCCAAGTCTTTCTAGATATCCCCACACTCCCCACACTTCCCACCCTTCCCACACTTCCCTCTCATTCTATACCATACGGGACGCGATCGCTAATGGCTCGTATTTATAAAGCCAGTCTTCAAACTCCTCATTACTTCTCAATCTCTCCTGAAGATATTTTTCGCCGTCAGGTTTGTATGCTCGGTTCCCCGAAAAAGCACTACGAGCTTGAATAATCTGTGTGCGTTCTATGCGATTTTCATCATAGATGGCTAAAGCTGCCTCAAGGTTAGGAGCTTTTGCCAGGTACTCGGAGAGCTCGTAGCCATCTTCAAAAGCTGTATTTGCTCCCTGTCCAATAGATGGACTCATGGGATGAGCAGCATCTCCCAAAAGTGTAACCCTCCCCTTGCTCCAACTAGATAATGGTGGTCTATCCGATATCGGTCGTTCTACAATGATTTCTGCATCTGTTGCTTCTATAATCTCTGGTACAGGAGATGCCCACTCACCAAATTCTTTGAGAAGTCGAGATTTGATATCAGCAGCACTCCCTAAACTAGAATCATCTACACATAGCATTTTTGCTCCCCAAGATATATATCCGTCACCCACATCCATCAGTGTGACGTTCTTGGGTGCGGCTATCATTGCAGTCGCTTCATTAGCAGCAAGTAGTTCGTGACTATACCTGATCAGACCACGCCAAGACATTCTACCTAAATAGCGAGGTTCGCCATCACCAATTAGTATTTGTCTGACAGCAGATTTAATTCCATCTGCTCCTACTACTAGGTCTACCTCTACTGTTTTTTGACCCTCAAATTCTACTGTTACACTGTTATGATTTTGAGTAAAGCTAACGCAGCGATGATTCAGGTGAATTATCTCTGGTGGAAGTGCTGATGCTAGAATTTCCTGTAATTTAGACCAGCGGATAATCAACATAGGTTGTCCGTATTTTTCCATTAGGGTGATTTTTTTTTGCTGAGTTGTCTCCCCAGTATTGTTCCGCAAGTTTATGAATTTGAGTATGCTGCCTGCTTGTTTCAATTGTTCAACTAGACTTGGTTTTATCGCCTCTAGAGCTTTTAAACCGTTGGGGTTGAGGGATAAACCTGCACCAACTGGGCGCAACTCTCTAGCTTTCTCATAGACATGGGCATCAATACCTTGTTTTCTCAAAGCGATCGCTGTTGCTAAACCACCAATACCTCCTCCGATAATGGCAACCTTTTCTACAACAGGTTTAGAAGTTTCTCTCATTTTGCTTGTTTCCTTTTTTTTCTGGTATTTGTTGTTATACTACTACTTTTTGTTTCCAAGGTTTCATATCAAATCCGTTTGGCAACGGAAGTGTTATAAGAAACCGGGTTTGTGGGAGGTCAATGTTAGTATTGTAGAGCTTATGATACAAACCCGGTTTCTCTGCTTTTTTCTACCAATATTACCGGATTTGATATCAGATGGGACTCTAATTGTTAATTATTAGACATCTCCGAAAATAAAAAATAAAATCAATTCTTATTGATAAATTATCAATTATTCCCCTCCCAGGAGGGGTTAGGGGTTGGTCACCTGTTCCCTGTTAAGTGTTAAGTGTTCCCTCTTTTCTGGAGAGGTCTATTAATTATTGAATCATATCATGTCCGGTAGCATCGTTTGTGTATAGAGTTAAGTCACAACTGGAAGAAACCCTCCTGACTCCTGACTCCTGACTCCTGACTCCTCCCTCCTTATTTATAATTATTCAACCGGACATGATATCAAATCCTTATTCATTAGAATCATCTTGTAGCTTTGAATCACTTTCATTTTCTGAACTATTAGAATTGGTGCTAAGGTTATTCTCAATTTCATCATAATAAAACCGATAAAAAAGAGGTTCATCTTTAAAATTATGTTCGTCTAGGACGTGATGAATTATTCCCTTTTGTAACATTAACTCGCCCATTAAAATCGCTTCTTCCCTGGTAGATCGTTCATTAATCATTAACCACTCTACTGCTTCGGAACCTAAAAAGACATTTTTGAAGAGCTTAAATTGAAATCGTCGATCTTTGATAGAAACTCCATTCTCTCCACGCATCGCACTAGATATTGCTTCCCAGTCGTACTCTTCTTTGCTCGGAGGTGGTTCAATAGATGGAATTTCTTGAGGTAGAACTTGATATTCTACAGGAGTTTGCGATCGCATCCAAGCATAGATTTCTGGATCTAAGTCTTTAAGATGTAGATCTTGTTGGGGACGAGCAACTTCGACTCCATACTTTCGCAAGTATCTTTCTATCTGGTTATACAGGTGGGTTTTCACCTTTGGTTGCTTCAGAGGATCGCGGATAAATGCCACTACCCGAAACTGTAACCCATCCTCTGTATATTCCCGAAATTTTACCTTGGGGGGAGGATGGCGGAGAATATCTGGATGTTCCACTTGCGCTGCAGCAAGTAGAACCTTGTAGACAAAATCAATATCTGTTCCATAGGGAATTTTCACATAAGCTTTTACCCTAGTTATACCGCTACGGTTCCAGTTGAGGACTTCCCCTTCAATAAAGCGAGAATTGGGAATAGTAATAATATAGCGTTCGATATTGGAAATCTCAGTAGTTCTGGTACCAATGCGTTGAACTAAACCTTGAAAATCTCCTACTTGAACTAATTCTCCAACTTTGATCGGACGAGCGACAATTAAAATTAACCCACAAATAAAGTCTTTAACAATATTTTGTAATCCAAAACCAATACCAACTCCGAGCGCTCCTAACAAGAAAGCTAGAGATTGAAAGTCTACTCCTCCAGCATTAAGAATTAGGATACCCCCTAAACCGAGTAGTCCGTATTGAACAAAAAAAGCAATTGTATCTTGGTGACTGGGTTCTGCTTCCGTGAGAGGGAGCAAGCGAGATTTGAGAATACTGACAAACCAACTTACCCCTATCCAAAGTGCAATGATAGTTAGAGCGATCGCTAATATTCGGTTGAGAGAAATGGTTTCTTCTCCCAATTGGAACATTCTGGCATTAAATGTACTGTCTAGAAGTTGAAAAATCTCGTAAAACCAACCTCTAGTTATGGGAAATAATTGAACTCCATAATTGATGAATGTCGCCCATATTCCCACTTGCAACAATACCAAAACTAATAGTTGTAAAGAGTGCCAGCGTCTCTGAGGATCTTTGATTTTCCGGCGTAGAATGAAACGAAACAGCAATACGAGTCCCCCCTGAAGCAACAGAGTAGTCATAAAAGCAATTATCAGCATTTTGACTGCCCAACGGGTATAAGCGGGTGTGCGTTCCCGCCAACTTTTCTCTAAACCCTGCTGGAGTTGTTCCTGCCATATTTGCGGCTGCATCTCTGAGTAAATAGAGTTGAAGGTATCCTCTGGCAACTCTAGCAAGGGACGACTATCAACTTTCAATACCACATTTTGATTGGAGCGAACCACTTTTACCTCTGGAGGTGTTCCCCTTTCAATACTATCAGCTAAGGCTGACTCTAGAGTTAATGTGATAAATTCTGCTCTTTCCTGAGCTGTCAGTTTTCCCAAAGCGTCAATTTCTAACAATTTTCGACCATCTAATACCACTGGAACTTTGACACTTGTTGTATCTTGAGCTTGGACAGGAGAAAATAGAAATACTGATAGTAAACTGATGCAAACTATAAGGGCAAATCTAAATAGATATTTTTGAAGTCTTGTCATATAAGTACCTGTACAGAATTAACTTAATATTTGGAAGAAATAGTATTGACATACTCCCGACGTTGCCCTTACGGGAGTATGTCAAAGACTATATATAGCAATCCGCGATCCATGTTGTCACATTTTATCGTAGGAATTTGGTCTCCAAATCCCTTATGCGTTTGGGTTTGGAGACCAAACCCCTACAGCTTTTTTTACCGAATTATTTCATATTGCTATATTTGTTGTTATACTATAGTATTACGCATTAAGGTTAGGACATTTATAAATCCTGTTTGCGCAGCATGACCTAGGAAAACCCTTTGAAACTCTACTATTCCCTATTCCCTATTCCCTATTCCCTAGCGCGTAGCGCTATACTACTTTTTCTTTCCAAGGTCTCAGACGGGACTCTAAGTTAGGATCGTAATCATATAACCAACGTTCAAACTCTGCAAAATTTTCCTGCGACTGTTGGTTTTGCTCCTCGATGTTCTGATAAGAAATTTTCTCCATTTTCTCACTATAGTTTTGAATAACTACTGTACGTTGAATACGACGTTGATCATAGTTACTAAGTGCAGTTTGTAAATCTGGGAAATTGTACAAACATTCAGCAAGTTCGTAAGCGTCTTCAAAAGTAGTATTAGCTCCTTGACCTCCTCCCGGTGACATCCCATGAACTGCATCTCCCAATAATGTAACCCTACCATAACTCCATTGCTTCAATGGCAGTCTTCTGCAAATAGGTGATTCTAAGATGGTTTCAGCATCGGTTTCAGCTATCATTTCTAGTATTGGTTTCATCCAATTAGAAAATTCTTTGAGAACCCGATATTTTACCTCAGCAGCACTAGGAGAGACAAAAGATTCTGGAAATGGTTTACCAGCAGACCAGTTCATCTTTCCTTCACCCAGAGGGTACAAAATCATTGCAGTTTGTTCTCCTCTAATTATTAGACCTTCATTGGGTAACAGTAGTTCGCCTCTATAGTCAATAATAGCACGCCAACACATACTACCAGAATACCTGGGTTGCCCATCACCTATTAATATTTCTCTGACTCTAGAATTTATGCCATCAGCTCCAATTAATAGGTCTGCTTCGACTGTTTTTCCATTTTCAAATTGGGTAGTGACACTGTTTTCATTTTGCTCAAAGTTGATGCAAGAATGATTCAAGTGAATAACTTCTGATGGTAGCTCTGATACTAGAATATGTTGCAAATGCCACCACCAAATAGCAAATGTTAGCTCTTGATCTTTTGGCATCATCGGAGTTTTGGTCGTCCAAATAGTTTCTCCAGTGCTTGTTTTCAAAGTTGTTATCTGCACTTGAAAACCCAAACGTCTTAGTTTATCTACTAAACCAGGTTGAATTGCATCAAGACATCTCATACCATTAGGTTTTAATGATACACCTGCTCCCACTGGAGAAAATTCCCTGGCTTTCTCATAGACATGAGCATCAATACCTTGTTTTCTGAGAGCGATCGCTGTTGCTAGACCACCAGGACCTGCACCAATAATGGCAACCTTGTTCACAAGAGGTTTTGACGTTTCTCTCATTTGACGTGTTTCCTTTTTTTCTGGTATTTGTTGTTATACTACTTTTTCTTTCCAAGGTTTCAGACGCGACTCTGATTTTGGATCATACTCATAAAGCCAATTTTGAAACTCTTGAAAATCCTGCGGTGACTTTTGGTTTGTTTGCTGAGTCGGTGGAGAGAACTGGAGTTTATGCCCTTTAGTGCTACGGGTTTGAATAATCGCTGTGCGCTGAATGCGACGTTGATCATAGGTACTTAGAGCAGTTTCTAGGTCTGGAAAATTACCCAGACACTCAGCAAGTTCATAAGCATCTTCAAAAGTCGTATTAGCTCCTTGCCCTGATGATGGTGGCATCAGATGAGCAGCATCTCCCAATAGGGTCACCCTACCATAACTCCATTGGTTTAATGGTAGTATGTGGCAGATAGGAGTTTCCAAGATGCGTTCGGCATTGGTTGCTTCTATCACTTTCTCCACTAATTTGTTCCCATTAGCATATTCTTTGACAACATGAGACTTAGTTTCAGCAGGGGTAGAGGAAAAAGATGCTTCTGACAATGCTTTCTGAGCAATCCAGTTCATATTTCCCTCCCCTAAATTGAAGATAAAAAATAGACTTTGTTCTCCCTTGATCATAATGGCTTCATCAGGTGGCACTAACTCCTCGTTATAGTCAAGAACAGCACGCCAAGACATAGTATCAAGATATTGAGGTTGCCCATCACCAATCAATTTTTGTCTGACTACAGAATTTCCACCATCCGCTCCAATGAGCAAATCTGCTACAACAGTTTTGCCATTTTCAAAGTGGGTAATGACAGTATTTTCATTTTGTTCAAAGTTGATGCAACGATAATTTAGATGAATAACATCTGGTGGGAGAAATGATGCCAGAATCTGTTGCAAACGCCACCACCAAATAGTTAAAAGTTGTTGTCCGTATTTTTGGGCTACTATGCTATGTTCCGTACTCCTAATGATTTCTCCACTGGTTGTCTTCAAGGTAGTTCTCTGGAGTTGACAACCTGAAATTTTTAGTGTATTCAATATACCTGGTTGAATGGCATCCAGGCATCTCAGACCATTGGGCATTAAACCTAAACCTGTTCCCACTGGACGAAATTCCCTGGCCTTCTCATAGACATGAGCATCAATGCCTTGTTTTCTCAGAGCGATCGCTGTTGCTAAACCACCAGGTCCTGCACCAATAATGGCAACTTTTTCCACAACAGGTTTTGACATTTCTCTCATTTTGCTTGTTTCCTTTGAATTGGTATTTGTTGTTATATTACTACTTTTTCTTTCCAAGGTCTCAGACGCGACTCTGATTTTGGATTGTAATCATACAGCCAATTTTGAAATTCTTCACGTTCCTGCTGTGACTGTTGGTTAGTTTGCTGAGTAGGTTTATCTAAGCCTTTCTCACTCTCCCCTGTAAGAGTTTGAATAATTGCTGTACGTTGGATGCGACGGTTGTCGTAGGCACTGAGAGCTGTTTGCAAGTCTGAGAAGTTGCACAGACATTCGGCAAGTTCATAAGCATCTTCAAAAGTGGTATTTGCTCCTTGCCCTGCCAGTGGTGACATGGGATGAGCTGCATCTCCCAATAACGTCACCCTGCCATAACTCCATTGTTTTAATGGCGGTTTGTCGCATATTGGCCTTTCTAATATCCGTTCAGCATCAGTTGCTTCGATTAGTTTCCGCACTGGCTCGATCCAATCAGCGAATTCTTTGAGAACACGAGACTTAACCTCAGTAGCAGTGTTGGAAAGAGAGGAATCTGACAATACCTTCCTAGCGCCCCAATACATATTTCCCTCCCCTAAGTTAAGCAGGAATAATATGCTTTTTTCTCCCCTCATAACGACGACTTCATTTGGTGGTAGTAGATTGTTGTTCTTGTTATAATTAATGACAGTACGCCAAGACATCGTACCAAGATATCTTGGTTGACCATCATCAATTAATGTTTGTCTAACTGTAGAGTTTACCCCATCAGCTCCAATGAGCAAATCTGAATCGACAGTTTTTTCATTATCAAAGTGAGTAATGACAGTGTTTTCATTTTGCTCAAAGCCTATGTAACTATGATTCAGGTGAATAACTTCTGGTGGCAGTGCAGATGCTAAAATCTGTTGCAACCGCCACCACCAAATAGTTAAAAATGGTTGTCCGTATTTAGCCATCATTGTACTTTCGGTAGTCCTAATGGTTTCTCCAGCGCTTGTGTTCACAGTTACTCTTTTTACTTGACAACCTGCAAGTTTTAGTGTAATAGCTATCTCTGGTTCAATAGCATCCAGACACCTCAAACCATTGGACATTAAACCGAGACCACCTCCCACTGGACGAAATTCTTTTGCCTTCTCATAGACATGGGCATCAATGCTTTGTTTTCTCAGAGCGATCGCTGTTGCTAAACCACCAGGCCCTGCACCAATAATGGCAACTTTTTCAACTGTTTTTTTCATTGTCTCAAACTAATTAACTATTTTCTATAACTCTCAGTATTCTAGCAATATAATCAGCACGCCATTGTTCCCTTTCCTCATTTACTTGTGCATCTGGCTGATAATTTTCAATGTCTTCGGAGGAAATGATGCCTTTAGCTACTACTAATTTTTCAATTGTATCTAGGCGTTCCCGCAATACGGAAACTTCCCCTGCTAATGCCATTATTATTGCCAGTAATTTATCATTATCTGTATTATCTAAATAAACTGGTCTTTTACCTTTTGCTTGTTTAGGAATCATTTTTTTTTGTTGGTCTTTTTGAGCTAAATATTGTCAGAATTTAGAATTGAAATACAAAGTTTAATAATTCTCAATTCTTAATTCTTAATTCTCAATTCTTAATTCTACATTCTCAATCTGTATTATCTAAATAAACTGGTCGTTTACCTTTTGCTTGTCTAGGAATCATCTTTTTTTGTTGGTCTTTTTGAGCTAAATATCGTCAGAATTTAGAATTAAAATACTAAGTTTAATAATTCTCAATTTTAAATTTTCAATGAGAATTAAAATACGAAGTTTAATAATTCTCAATTCTACATTCTACATTCGTCAGAATTTAGAATTGAAATACAAAATTTAATAATTCTAGGACTTACGGATGAACGCTATTGGTAGGGTGTGTTGGCGCCAGCGTAACGCACCACAGCACTATATATAGAACCTTTGGGTAAGTCCTGAATTCTAAATTTTACATTCTAAATTACAATTGAAATACAAAGTTTAATAATTCTAAATTCTAAATTCTAAATACCAACAATAATGAATGACTGTCTGCCATTATTTTGTTCGAGCAGTGTCTCAATAAGATTATCTCTGGAAAAACCTGCTTCTTGTGCTACAGCTACTAAATCTAAATCTCGCATCGCACTCCAGAAAGGTTCATTATTATTAGTTGTTTCTTCATCATAGAGGAACGCGGTAAATAAATCTAGATCACGATACAAAGGCGCATCTTGATGTATCATTATTCCACCTGGAGCTAATAAACGATAACTTTCGCGGAAAACATTCCGAATTGCTGGCACAGGTATTTCATGTAGGAAAATATGACTTACCACTAAATCAAATGATTCATCTGGGAAGTTAGTATTCTCGGCATTCTGTTGGCTAAAATGCACCCGTTTTCCTAAAGACTCCGCTCGTGCATGAGCATAGCGTAATATGGCGGGAGCTAGATCGATACCATAAACTTCAGCATTTGGATAAGCATCTACATAAGGCAAGGTGTTAGCACCAACGGTACAACCCATATCTAGAATTTTCCTAGGTTGAAAATTTGGATATTGCTGCTTCAAGAATTTATGAATAACTGTCTTACCTCTGACATCGCGAAGAGACTCAGGGTTTCTCATCGCAATATGAACTCCCAAATCATAGATAGCACCTGCTGCTACATCATCTTGAGTGTATTCGCCGTTATATCCTCCTGGCATACAATGAGTATCTACAACAGTTTGGTAGGTAGGAATTTTTAATTCCGGATCTAGGGTAAGTGTTCCCAGAGGTTTTCTCCGCTCTTTGGCACATTCGACCAATTTTGGTAGTTGACGTTCGACTGTAGTGGCAACTGATTCCCACATCATTTCTTGGATGGTACGTTTGCAGCTACTGTACCACTTATAGGATGGTTGTTGCTGCATTCCCCGCCGAATTTCATGACGATCTTTAGGGGAACGTTGATTTTCTTCAGGACTTACGCATAAGCACCATATCTAGTAGGGGCGATTCGCGTTTGCTCGCATGAGTAGGAAATCGCCCCTACAGATGGTGTACGATTAGATATTTTTCGTAACTCCTGTATATAATAAGTATTCAACCGGATTTGATATGAGTGCATTCTTTTTTCAAATTGGTATAATTGTGGTAAAATCTAGATTAACTGATAACTGATAACTGAAATGACTCACGCCAAAATCAAAATAGACGTACCCCAACCCTTTCTCGATCATACTCATTTACCAGATGAAGACGGCACTTTTGTGAAAAATTTCCAGGAACATCCCCAAAGCATTCTTTTAACTGACTCCATCGGAGCAATTTTACAACAGCGACACCCAGATGGAAATTATGCCATCGGACAAGATAGTGGGATCTATTGGCGACAAACAGAACCCCCCGAAAAAGGTGCAGAAGCACCAGATTGGTTTTACGTTCCCAATGTACCACCACTATTAGATGGTGAATTTCGTCGTTCCTATTGTCTGTGGCAAGAACCTACACCGCCTTTAATTGCTCTAGAATTTGCCAGCGGTGACGGAACAGAAGAATTAGACAAAACACCTTTGTCAGTTTCCCCGGATGGTAAAACAACAAAACCAGGAAAATTTTGGGTATACGAACAGATTATCCAAATAGATTACTACGGAATATATATCGTGAAAACTGGTAACTTACAAATGTATCATTTAGAGAATAACTCTTATCGCCAGATGTCTCCTAATGAACGGGGTCACTATTTGATAGAACCCCTGGGAATAGAATTAGGAAAATGGGAAGGTTTCTATCAAAATCAAGCTCTATCATGGTTACGCTGGTGGGATTCTGAAGGTAACTTGTTGTTAACAGGAGCAGAAGGAAAAGAAATAGAAAAAGCTCGTGCAGAAAAAGAAACAGCCCGTGCAGAAGCAGAAACAGCCCGTGCAGAAGCAGAAACAGCCCGTGGCGATCGCCTTGCCAACGAATTAGAACAGGAACGCCAAGCACGAAGAAGTGCTATTCCTCAACTATTAGCAACGGGAATGAGTGTGGAACAAGTAGCACAAATTCTGAGTTTGACTATTGAGGAAGTGCGGAAAATTTCTGGTAGTTAAGTAAGTAGTGGGAGCATCCTGCTCCCTACTCCCTACTCCCTACTTCCTACTTCCTACTCCCTACTCCCTCTTATATCAAGTCTCATTAATTAGCCGTAATAAAAATCTTCTTATCTCCAAGGGAGAATATTTTTCGCTCCCTACTCCCTCCCTACTCTCTAAATTTTTTATTCTGGTTATTTAAAGAGACATGATATTACAGCGCTTTTCATATTGATGAACTACATCGTCACAACCAGAATCTTGTAGGGACGTTCCATGGAACGTCCCTAATGTGCCAAATGAAAACCGCTGTAATCAAAATCTCGTTTCATACTCAATTGACAACACTGCATTATCAGAAAAATTACTACCTCCTCGGAGACGTACTTTATCATTAACTTGATAATTCACAGACAACTCTGGTGCTTCAAGTATAGTTGCGGATATTCCGAGTTCCTTTGTTACATCAATACCAACCTCTAAACCCCAACCTAAACTGTTCGCACGTTGCGATCCACTTTTAGGAATACTTGCAGGAAATATCCGAAATTCACTTAATCCCGTGAAGTCAATAATATCCTGTTGTATGCCACTAAATAGAGCGGTACTTGCCACATTTGCTAATGCTAAATTTCTGTCTGCACTAAGGGTATTAACAATATTACCTCCTAATAAACTGACTATTTGTGTCTCGGTTCGCTGCGGAGAACTGGTTAGCTCTAGGTTATTTTCGTTATCTTTGTTATCTTCATCTTCTAATTTTGATAGCGGTCCGGTTGCTTTGGCCATAATTTGGATTCTCTGACTACTATTCAAAGTTCCTGGTGATGGAGCATCTATTGTTTCTGCTGAAAATGCAGTACTCGGTCTTGTTGTTAATGAACCACTGCTTTCAAAAGCTGATGCTAATAACTGTACATCTACTATGGGATCGAGTCCATTATCGGGGATAAATTTCGCTGTATTGTTATAGTTAGGATCTAAACGCAAATCTGTACTAAATAAGTTAATTATACCTTCTTCTAAGTTAATTGTACCGCTAGGACGAATGTCAGTGACGGTGCCATTTATCCGTAAACCACCTCCAACTTGAAAATTAGCTAGTCCTGGACTAACCATCTGTAGGCGATCGCTCAATATTACCTGAAAATCATTGATACCAATCTTAAATTCTCCCATACCAAAGCTGCCTCCATCTGTTTGAGTTTCTGCTGTAGAGGCGAATTCACCTGCTAAACCTGCTGCTTGATTCAAAAATATCTTACCTTTGGATACTTCTACGTTACCACCAACTTTGGGTTCCAAAGCTGCTCCTGTAATTACGACTTTACCATCAATACCGCCTTGAAATGCTCTTTTAAAGTCTACGTTAAGGTTGTCTAGGGTAATTGTCAGAGGGTTGTTGATATCTGGATCTTCGCTACTAAAAGGTTTCAATAGTGGTAAAGCACCAACAACTTGAACTACACCATCACTAATGTTTCCTTGAATTTTTTCGACTTCGAGGCGATCGCCATTAAATAAAACGGTGCCTTCCAAGTCTGTTACAGGATCGGGAAATGCTGCTGCAGTTATACTAATATCGTTAAATTCGGCAGAACCTTTTGCTTGTGGTTGTTGCAATGTTCCTTTTACTTCTAATAATATCTCTCCTTTACCTGAGTTTAAAGTCACCTGATCAGTTAAAATATTTACTATTTTGAAGGCATCATTTTTGACATTTAAGCGGACACTAATTTCATTGCTATCTGCGGAATCTTTAGCGAAGGGTAAGTCAATGGGTATATTACCTCTATATTCAATGGGGTCTCCAATTATAGAAAGTTCTCCCTCAAAACACAGTCTCCCAGTTTGGCAACCCAGTCTCTCAGTTTGGTAATTAAATTTTGTTTCTGCTTTTTCAATAGGTTGTTCGTTGAGAGTTCCATCCACTATCTTAATGTTACCAAAAGCTTTGGGATCTTCAAAATTTCCGCCTAATTCTGTTTCTAAATTCAACATTCCTGCAATATTGATATTTGGCGGTACATAACTCTGGGCAAATTTCTGTATTTCTGCCAACTCTACATTTTTTAGTTGCAATTTCCCACTTTGATTTTCTAGACTAAAGTCTCCATTGAATGCTAACGATGCTTCTCCTACTTGCATTTCTAAGGGTTTGACTGTCAAGATATCATTTTCATACTTACCCTGTACGAGAAAATTATCTATTTTGTAAATTCCCCAGTTCCAACCATTACCTTTGATATCAAATTTTCCATCAACACCGGACTGCAACGATCCTTGCGCTATTATGTCGCCCGAAAAAGTGACATCAAGATCGGCAAGGGGTGGTATTGGTATGGGAGTATCTGGTTGTTGACTTGTTTGTTGTTGCAGCAACGCTTGAATTTTAGCAAACCGACGCAACTGCTTCATTAAAGGGGTATTTTCAGGAAAACTTCTTGATAATGTTTGCACATTTGCTGCCGTGCCATAATTGGGAGTTGCCACACCCCGTGCAATCTCTTCTAAGTTAAACCATTGGAGGGCAGTCAAAATATCTTGCACTTCTCCTTTTTCTATTTTGAGACTCCCTGCAAATTTGGGGTTAAAAGTAGAACTGGATGAATTTAGATCAACCATTGCTTGTAAGACATATCGACTATTTCCTAATAACAATGTACCGTCATTAAGATTTGCTTTTCCTTGAGCATAATTTATATCTGCTGTGAAACTTTCAGCATCTATGTAACCAATACCAGGTTTTGCCACCTCTAAATTTCCGTTTGCTTTGATAGAGTTAATGTCGAATGTTCTCAGATCGGATAAAGCTATTTTTGCGGATGCTTCTCCCGTAACTGCACCGATACCAAATTGTTCTGCTGGTGCTATACCTAACAACTCCAGAGGAAATTTTTCTAATGTTACTAAAAAGTTTTCTCCTTGGGTAACTCCTGCGAGTTTTGCTTCGTCGCGTTTAACTAAAAAAGCAGTGGGAAAATAGGTTTTATCTAACACCAATTCCAGACGATCATTTTTACCAGCAATTTTAACGCTTGCTCCTTGAGTAATTCCCGCATTTAATTTGCCTGATAACTCCGAATCAAAATCTACTCCATTTACTGCTAAATTTCTCAAAGCTACATCACCAACTAAGTTTAAGTCGGCAATAGATTGACCGATAATTTTGCCATCAAAGTTGACTCTACCTGTTAATAATTCACCTTTTTTTTCGATGGGTAAGTCTTCCGTAAATTTCTCTATTGGCAGAGATGCTAAATTAAAATCTGACAAATTGACGTTGATATTAATTCCAGAAACAGCGGGAGGTTTTTGTGCTGGAAAATCTACACCTACTTTTCCATTTGCATTAACTTCTGGCGGAATAGTAACTTTTTCTATTTCTATTTCCCTGCCATTCCAGCTAAACCAACCATTGAAAGATTTCTGAATAATTGGTAATTCAGAAAGTGTTAATTTTGCTTTTGCTTGAATAGCTTCTGGAGTTAAATTTTCCAGACTTCCAGATAAGTCAATCTTGCTATTAAATAATCCACCAATTACAGGTAAATTTTCAGCTTGCCCTAATAATTTTTGAGTTTGTCTAATAGCAGCAACGGCAGGTTTTGCCTCTTCTTGTTTTTCTATTGCTTCTGAAAATTTCTCTAAAGGAATTTGCTCTCCCACTACGGTAGCTTGCCATTTTTGACCGACTAATTTCCCAGTAATATTTACCGCTCCACCACCAGAAAAAATTACCTTTCCTTCTGCTTCAGCAGCTATAGCATCTGAGTTTAAATTTTCTAAATTTCCAGCTAATTTAGCATTACCAAGAATATTTCCATCTATTGCTTCTAAATAAGGCAAAGCTAACTTAATAAATTCCTCTAATCCTTCCTCTTTTTTAATCCCTTCATCCGTGCTCAAATCCGTGTCTTTATCCATGCCAAAACCATTTTGTTTAATCCGTGTATCCGTGCCCAAATCCGTGTCTAGCGCTAGCTCTCTTGCTATTTTTTTAACAAAACTTAGAGGAATAGGGTCAGCCCTCACTGCTGCTTCAAAATTTCCTCGTTCTAATTTACCCGTGGCATTAATTGTGTTATTTCCAATTATTAATTTTCCACTTCCATCAGCAGCAATAGCTTGAGGAGTCAAATTATTAACATTAGCAAATACGCTTAAATTTCCAAAAATTTCTCCTTCTATTCCTGGAGGTAAAGTTGCGCTAGGTGGAAGAGCAACTAAATCAGTTTTTCTGATTATTTGTTCTAGACTGCGTAAACCAATTTTGTCGGCTTTTACATCAGCAAAAAAATTACCTCGCTCCAATTCTCCATCAATATCAATTTTATTACCATCAATAAAAAGCTTACTTTTAGCTATTCCTGCTATTGCTTCTGGAGCCAAGTTTATCAAACTTCCAGACAAGTTAGCATTGACATTTACTTGACTATTTAAAGATTTAACAATCGGAATTTGAGCTTGCAAAGTTTTGATTTGATTAGCTTCTACAGGTATTAAGCCAGATACTAAAATTGACTCGCCTAAATCTAAAAGAGGATTTACTGCTAATTTACTACTATTAACTGAAGCTTGAAAATTTCCTCGATTTAATTTTCCTTCAGCGTTAATTGTTCCTCCGGCAATAATTACTTTGCCATCCCCATTAACAGTAATTCCTTCAGGAGTTAAATTATTAATATTTCCAGATACCGTCGCTCCACCTTGAACATTTCCATCAGTATTTCTTGGCAAAATATTAGTTCTCTCTGAAGCAGAACTTCTAAATTCTGAAGCTATTCCTGTTTGATTCAATAATTTTTCTACAGCAGTTAGAGCTATTTGATTTGTTTGAACTGTCGTTTGGAAATTTCCTCTATTTAAGTTACCTGTGGCGTTAATTGTTCCCGCTTCAATTTTTAGATTTCCAGTTAAATTTCCTGTGAGATTTTCTGTGATAAATTCTGGGTCAAGATTAGTTAAATTTCCAGATAAATTGACCTTGCCATTTATTTGACCATTGAGAGATTTTACCCGTGGAATATTTGTCTTAATTAGATTTAATTGTTCTTGGTCAGTAATAATTCCAGAATTTACCGCAGACAAACCTAAATCTAATAAAGGATTAATTGGCAAATCTTGAGTATTAACTAAAGTTTGAAATCTACCATTATTAACTTTGCCACCAGCATTAATTCTGCCATTTGCAAGATTAAGATTGCCGTCAAAATCAACTGTTACTCCTGGCAAACTTAAATTATTTAAACTCCCAGATGCAGTTGCTTCACCATTAATTTTTCCATCGGTTCGACCAGATAATATCGGATTAGGAGTTATCAAAATATCCGAATTTCTAGCAATTCTTTCCAAAGCACTCAAACTCAGTTGAGTAGCTATTCCCTTTCCTTGCCAATTACCATTATTTACTTCACCATTCAGATTAATTTGACCACCAGCAAGATTCACTCTTCCCGTGGCATTTCCATTAATACTATTAATAGACAATTGATTTGTCAGACCAGAAAAATTTGCTTGACCATTAACAATACCTTCCAATCCTGATGGTAAACCCAACGGTTGTAAAGGTTCTAAATTCTCTAAATTAATTTGATTTGCCGTAGCGTTCAGTTGCCAATTTTCCAAATTAGCATTGCCATTAATATTAACCGTTCCTCCACCAACTTTGACAACAGTATTTTTAATATTTGCCTGACTATTAACAATATCAACCTCACCACTTAAAGGATAAACCGCTTTTGGTAACTGCCATTGAATTTGCCCTTTGAGACTTTCCAACAAACCAGAAATTTTCACCTCCGAAGAAAAGTCACCGATGGGAAGAGGTGAGGTGATGCCGTATTGTTGAGCGATCGCCTCCACAGGTAAATTTTCCACCCGCAAATCTAAATCAACTTTTGGGTTAAATTTAGTTTCTTGCTGCTGATTCTGCACAGGTGTTAACTGAACCAAATTTTTCATCCGTGTATCCGTGCCCAAATCCGTGTCTAGCTCCGAGGGGTTAAATTTTGTTTCTTGCTCCTGACTCTGCACAGATGTTAACTCAACCAAACTTTTAATCCGTGTATCCGTGCCCAAATCCGTGTCTAGCTCCGAGGGGTTAAATTTAGTTTCTTGCTGCTGATTCTGCACAGGTGTTAACTGAACCAAATTTTTCATCCGTGTATCCGTGCCCAAATCCGAGTCTAGCTCCGACTGAACCAAATTTTTCATCCGTGTATCCGTGCCCAAATCCGAGTCTAGCTCCGATGGGTTAAATTTAGTTTCTTGCTGCTGACTCTGCACAGATGTTAACTCAACCAAACTTTTAATCCGTGTATCCGTGCCCAAATCCGTGTCTAGCTTCCCAATGACTTCAGAAATGCTGCCTTTACCAGTTATCTTACCTCCCACCACCGGATTAATTTGTAAGTCAGAGAAACCAGCAGTCACATTAACAAATTGAAACTCTTGGTTTAACTCAGGACTAACAGTAAACTTCGTAGCGATATCTTTAAACCTTAACCTGTCAACCCTAGTAACTTCAGTAGTCTCAACTTTTCCCGACACCACCGGTTCCAACAAACTTCCAGAAACCTTAACATCAGTTTTTACTGTTCCTGCCAAAAAAGGTCTAATATTTTCAATTTGACTGCTGATCTGCTGTAACTGTTGTTTAGTTTCCGGTGATGAAGTGTTATTCGAGAACAAACCAATTTCTCTTACCGCAGTATCAAACAGAGTCTCAAAAGAAACAGGCAAAACTTGCGCCTGCAAATCAAGTTTAATATTCTGTAAATCTAAATCTCTTCCTGTTTCCGCTGCACCTCGCAGTTTTACCCCAATATCCCCGTAGTTGACATCCAAATTTTCCAGATTAACTTTTGGCCAAGCAAAATTAGCAACCGTATTCACCTTAACCGAGTTACTCAAAATATCCGTATTCGCTTTCAACTCCCGTAAGCTAACCTTTCCTCTAGCATCCTGCAAAATATCCGCAATATTGTCAGTTATTATTACCCGAGCGCGGAGGTTCGCATCTAACTCCCCACTTTCAACATATATATCCGGAATATTTTCTATCGCTAACGCTAACGGAGCAAAAATTGGCAGTTGCAGTTTTTTTGCTACAACATTACCTTTAACCTCCAAAGTATTGATATTAGCTTCAGCATTAACCTTAAAATTACCACCATCTATAACCTTGCCATTCAGATTAACTATCCAACGTTCTTCATTATCTGTAGCGAGAACTTCACTTTTACCCAAATCTAACAAAATTGGGGTAGCAGATTTTTCCTTTACCGCAGGCTCAATAGTAACATTTAATTTGGGAAAACTGAGCCTTTCAATGTCAATATCTAATGGTGGAGGAGGTAACTCTGCCAATAGTGGTATAGCAAATGAACCATTAGCTTCCTGCTTTACAACTGCTTGAGATTCTCCGAATGTAATATCTAGTCTTACAGTTCCGAATAAAATTGGTCCAAGAGGAAAAGTGACTTTGACTACATCTGTAGAGGCAGTAATAGAGTCAGTCGAAGTCGGAGGTAGGGATGAAGGGCCAAACTCTATGTAACCCAGGCCAAACTTTCTCAACTCTCCCACTTGGACTGGTCTTTGCATTAATTGAGTTAGACTATCACTGACCATTGGGGCCAATCCTTCTTTAACCCACCAACTTACTGCTATTCCCCCTGCTACGAGGACTGTGCCTAATCCTAGACCACTGATAATTATGATTCGTTTCCATTTTCTGGGGGTCGAAAGGTGGGTTTGGTCATTGGGATTTTCTGGGGTATTGGCCATAAGTAACTCAAAAGCTAAAAGTTAAAAGTTTGAAATTTCTTTTAACTATAGCTGTTAGATCCTATATTTTTGCATTACTTTGAATTTTGAATTTTGAATTTTGAATTTTTGAATGAGCGATCGCCTCTAGTTGGGAAGCGATCGCTCATTTGCTGGACTTACACTCAATCAATAGTCTTGATATTACCAAACTATTGTGAGATGCCAGGATCGTAGATTTACTTCATCTACTTAGTTGAATAACGTTTCTCAACCTGCTGAATAATTGTGTCCCAAAAATCTTCGTGACTCACATTTTCAACAGTTTGCCCAGACTGGGATGTTGGTTCCATCGCCACTGTAGCTGGAGAATACCAAATCGGGGATGTATACGCCCGTTCCTGCAAAGTCAGCGGAATGCCGTCACAGTTGGTTAAATCTCCTTCTTCCGGGTTAGTTCCAGTACACCACTCATCACCGTAGAACGCCTTGTCGTAGTCAGTCCAACGTGGAGTAGGAATTTCCAGCACCCGCGCGTAGTAAAACGCACGTTGTGTGGAATCGAAATCTGGGTCAGTCCAAACCTCTGCTAGGTAGTCCGTACCGCTGCTGGTGTCCCAGGTTGCTGTTTCAGTGTCCACCGTGTTTTCGATCGCGGGAACCTTGCCGTCGGCACCAGGGGTGCGTTCGCCAGACCAAGCCACGTCGAATATCTTCTCCTCAGTGGTGCCGTCATCATTCAGCCAGCCTTTAACGATTTGAATCCGGTCCAGATTTGCCCCATAGGAATTTGAATCCTTCTGTGCTGCCACCATAAACGTCGGGGAGGGAGGCTCCGGCGCTGGATATATCAGAGGAACCGGAGGTGCTGGGGGCAAATCGCTGCCCATAGGAACCCCCTTGTCGTAACCCGCTTGAGCCATAAGCTCCGGAGCCGGGTCTAGATCCGAGTCGGTGAAGTTCCAACCGCCAAAGAAGCGCACCGTCATGCGCGGTCCGGTGGTGCCATACACTTCACGCCGCTCCATGGCATCGAAGAGAGCCTTGCGGGTATTTTCAGTAGCCCAAACCCCAATAAAGCCAGAGGAGCCATAGTTCCATCCAAGACGACCGATACCATGATCCTCTATTGCCCGTTCAGCACTGGGAGCCTCATTGGGGTACTTACCCATGTAACTATTCTCTTCTACTGCCGACAGGGCCATATGAGAATCTGATGCACCCTCCAGACCAAATTTGAAGGGGTTCACACCCAAACTTGCTTCCAATTTCAGTCCATTTTTCAGAGCCGGACGAGCATACTCATGCTCACGCATGGCTTTGCGGGCTTCCGGGTCACTGGGTTTTTTGAAGCTCATATCCATGTTGCCGTCTTCCCAACCTGCAACCTCAAAGTCAGCGAATTCATCATCAGGAGATATTTCTGGATGAGTCTCGCTGGTACCTTTAATCTGCGTGACTTCATAGAGCGGTTCCCAAAGCTGTCGCCGTTGAGCGTAGTCTTTGGTTAAGGGATTACCATTATGGTCGAATTCCGCAAACATCAGACCGTTACTGAGATTGCCATTGTGAGGAATCGCGAGCACATCACCACCGGTTTTGTCTTCATAAGCTTGCATCCAATTCCAAAGGTCTTCTGGATTGGTGCTTTGGTCTGTGGTGTAGGGGACCAGTTGCTTGGCTTTGTCCCCATTATCGCGGTAGATGATGTTGCGGTGTAAGTTGTTGCCACCCAACACCGAGGTCCACTCATAGCCAATCACTGCCGTGAAGTTACCTGGATCGTTATAAGTTTCTGCTGCATCAACGATCTCTTGCCAAGCGGTTTGGAACTCTTCAGCAGAGGGAAACATACATAAGGGTGCTTCCCCCCGGCCAAAGACTGCAGTAATTTCTGATTGAACTTGAGCTGCCTCATCTCCACCCGCGATCGTCATTTCATGCCATCTATTGACCATCTCTTGATCGGCACCACAATCTGTAGGAGGATTATACAAAAACTGCCCAAAAGCCCCTAGTCCATCTGAGTGATCGGTAACGACCAAAAAATCTAAGGGACGAGAAAGCTTCACGGGTTGTCCTGCATCAATCGTGACTTCATTCCCTTTAGCAAATTCATAGGAATCTGCGGGTGTCAAACGAGTTCCAGCAGAACCTGCATCAAAGGAATAAATAGTATGCAGGTGGGTATCGCCCCATAACACCTGTTGAGGATGTTCCACATTGGGAGAGTAACACTCCGTATTCGGATCAAAGCGACAATCTATTTCAGGCACAGGGGGTGAGGTTTTTTTCCGAAATATAAAGTCGTATTCTCCTGGGATCGAGGGAGTCGCCAGGGCGGTGTTGGGAGCGAGGAAAATGCTACCAACGAAGAGGAGAGTGCAAAGTCCGGCCAAAAGCCGTTGGACTTGCGAAAACGTTCGTTTCATTGTGGTTAGATAAACTCAATCGGAATTGTCTTTTTTTGGATTTTTTGAACCTCGGACAAGATGTCTATCGGTTTAGTTTGTTTTTGCGCTCGCTTCCTAACTAGAGGCGATAGCTCTATTGCTGGACTTATACTCAGTCAATGAGTTGGAAAACTACCAAACTCTTGTGAGATGCCAGGAGCTTAAGGAAGTCAGAATTCAGAAGTTTTTTGTAACGAGGATTCAAGCTCCGCTCCAAAAACGTTTCGCCTTAAAAAGAGGGGCTTTAGACCCAATTATTTTGATAAATTTATTTCATCTACTTGGTTGAGTAATGTTTGTCAACTTGCTGAATGATTGTGTCCCAAAAATCTTCGACGAAACAGTCTAGTACGTTCTATAATTTTCTCAAAGAGCGATCGCTTTCTTGGTAAAATCCAATCTACTACCACTCTACCTTAACTGAATAATTAGCAAAAACAGAATCACGACTAATCAGCACTGCATTTTCTACATTAGCTTGAGCAATCAGTAAACGATCAAAAGGATCTTTGTGATATAGCAGTCGAAGCAAAGGTTAGGACACGTATCATTAACCTAAAACCCAGACAACGCATGGTTTTTCCTTCTGCCTTCTGCCCTCTGCCTTCTGCCTTTTGCTATAAACAGACAAACTATCTAAAGCTAAAACATGAGCAACAGTAATTGGTAATATTTCGGTCAAATTATTTTGTTGAATAGCAACAATTTCTCCAAAAGTTTTATTTAATGTTAGTTTACCTAACTGGTGTTTAATTGAAATTTCCCAAAGACTAACCACACTCAATAACCTCAAATTATTCTTATTTGTTAATAACTCTAATGCACGTTGAGAAAGTTTTGATGGCTCACTATCCCACCAAATAAAAGTATGTGTATCTAACAGTAATTTCATGGTTTTTGCAACCAAAATTCATCTGGTAAAGATTGATCAAAATCATCATTCATTACTATAGCACCTAAATTTAATCCAGGTTGAGGTGTTTTTTCTAATGACAATCTAGTTTCAACAACTGGATTAAGTAGAGTTAATCTAGCAACCGGAATATTATCATTAGTAATGACTATTTCTTGCTCATCTTGAATCGAATACAGTAATTCAGTAAGACTCATTGGTAATTGTTTTAGGTCAAAAGTTTTGTTTGACATAGCTTTGTATCTAAAAGTGATATCTTCTAATTATAACCTCGGTAGCGATAACTTCGTTAAGGGCGTTAATGATTTCCACTATCTGTTTAACTCCGGACAAGAAGTCCACTGGTTAGCTTTTGGTTGTGTGTTGGGAAATACTGGACTTACACTCAGTCAATGGAGGTGGAAACTACCAAGCCATTGTTAAGATGCCAGGAGCTTAAGGAAGTCAGAATTCAGAAGTTTTTTGTAACGAGGATTTAAGCTCCGCTTCAATCAACTATAGATGTTGAGATAGAGTTTCTATCAGTTAGCTCCAAAACGCCATAACTCGCTGAATACACCAGAAAGATGCCATCGTCCCAATACCATAAGTAGGCAGCCATCCCAACCAGCGCGGATAGTTCTCGGAACCCAAACGTTTCAGACTCTCCATCACCGCAACCACCGCCAACACAAAAGCCAGTTGCCCCAACTCCACCCCAACATTGAAAAACAACAAAGCCGGAGGAATATCCTGGGGCGGCAAACCTACCTCAGTCAAAGCTCCTGCAAAGCCAAAGCCATGCAGTAACCCAAACGTCAGAGCCACCAACCAGGGATATTGCTCAGTTAGTCCCGTTTTTCCCATCCGACTATGAGCCAATTCTGAAGCCAAAAACAAAATACTCAGAGCAATCACCGCTTCCACAGGAGCTTGAGGGACATTCACAAACCCCAACGTCGCCGCCCCCAGAGTAACACTGTGAGCCAAAGTAAAAGCAGTAATCGTCTTCACCAAACGCCAAGAAGGGCCGACGATTAACACCAGCCCCAAAACAAACAACAAATGGTCAATACCGCTGAAAATATGCTCTACACCCAGTTTCAGGTAAGTCTGCCCAACAGCAAACACCGTCGTTTTTTCTGGAATCACAAAAGTTTCTTGCCCCGTCGGCAACATAGTAGTTTGGGAATGCCCATCCGCCCATTCCACTCGCAACAGCACTTCCACAAAATTATTAATCAATCCAGGAAACGTAATAGTTGATTCAGCCAATCCTTTGTCGCCACAATCTAATGTCCATTGGGAAACAGAAGTAGCGATCGCTCCTGGAGTAATAGCTACAGAACAGTGTTTCGGAAAAACAGGGCGAATGGCGATCGGAGGTCCATATCCATCATCCCCAGAACCAAAAGCTGGAGGTGTTTTCCAAAGTGCGTCAATTTGACCAGAGGGTTGTTCTCGTAATTCCAGGTAGGCGGTTTGAAAGCCGTGAGCAAAAGCCGGAGTAGGAGAAAATCCCAAAGTTATAACAACTAGGAGAATTAGACAAAGACAACGTAGTAGCACGTCCAGACTAAAATCGTGGCTCGGGAAACTATTGAAGACCTCTCCCCCTGCCCTTCTCCTGCAAGGAGAGGGGGGTCTTTCTCCCCCTTCAATACTCAAATTGTGGCTCGGGAAACTATCGAAGACCTCTCCCCCTGCCCCTCTCCTGCAAGGAGAGGGGGCTATTTCTCCCCCTTCAATACTCAAATTGTGGCTCGGGAAACTATCGAAGACCTCTCCCCCTGCCCCTCTCCTGCAAGGAGAGGGGGCTATTTCTCCCCCTT
>NZ_JAAHHT010000379.1 GCF_010672085.1 Okeania sp. SIO3I5 | reverse complement strand
ACTGAGGTCGGCACTACTGAGGTCGGCACCTCTGAGGTTGGCATCTCTGAGGTCGGCACTACTGAGGTAGGCACGATTGAGGTAGGCACGATTGAGGTCGGCACCTCTGAGGTCGGCACGATTGAGGTAGGCACTACTGAGGTCGGCACCTCTGAGGTCGGCACGATTGAGGTAGGCACGATTGAGGTAGGCACCTCTGAGGTAGGCACTACTGAGGTCGGCACCTCTGAGAAACTTACCTACTATTTTCGCAAAAACCTCATCCCCAAGACATTGACTATAACCAATAATCCTCAATAGTTTTGTTTTCTCAAAGTCTTCACTATCAGGTTGACCGCAAGGATAAAAATGCAACTGCTCCTGCAACTCCTCCTGAGACTGCCCATAACGATGCAACTCAAACAACAAAATCATCACATTCAACCCTGTATAAATATTCGCCCGACGTTGCCCAGACTCAATACCCCACTGCTGCAACTGCCTCGCCTTTTTCTGAGGTAAAGTTTCCTCCGTCGCCTCAATAAACTCCCCTTCGCACCAGTCTAGATAAAATTCATGCAACCGCTCAAACAACACCATCAACTCAACCTCACTTTTCACCAACAACGCCATCAAATATTCCACAACTTCCACCGTTAAACTGCCATAACCAAACAGATCGTAAACCTGCCATTCCAACTCCTGATCAGACACCACATAAGTCTTACGTCGCTTCCCAGTTTTCTGAGTCAAATCTTCCAGACTCTCTACCATCCGTTTTGCACAGAGAAACTCACCAAAACTCTTATGAAAAAACTCCACGGAATTTTCTGCTCCTGCTGCCGACTTCAAATAAAAAGCAGCTAAAGCATTTTTCAACCCATCCTCTCGTTCATCTTGCCTCGCTTTTTCAATCAACGCCTGCAACTCCTTATATCCCTGCTCCACCAATCGGTCTTCAATCATTTTTATAGCAGCATATTCTCTACCAGACTGCACCACACACAACCCCGCTTCTGCCAACAAAATTTCCAAATCTTCTGACTCCAACTTCGTAATTTCACGATTAAGATTTTTACCCTCTTCTACCCGCTGTTTTTCCAGCACCCACTTCAACGTCTGCTCATAAATCAAAACTTTTGCCCCACCAACATCAGCAGTAGCAAACATCTCTACCTGTAACTGCTTATCCCGGTGCATTGCAGCTAGCAAATACAACAAAAGTGGCTCCCGCGCCAACTCTTGAACCTGCTTCGGACATTGCTCGCTGCACAAAAATTCCCGAAACTTTTCTGCTTCCTCTTCCCCTACAACCGTCTGCCAATTTTGAAACCACTGTTGCTGAATATCATCACCCATCGGCAAAATACTCACCCGCTCCAGATTAGAAGGCATCAACCTTTCAATGCCATAAAGTACCAAAGGTCTCCCCGTCATCAACACCCGATGACCGCGCTCCTGATTTTCTGCTGCCTGTTTCTGAAACTGCCCCACCTGATCTAAAAATACCTTCAACTCATTACTCACTCCCCGCTCCAACAACAACTCATCAAACCCATCCAGCAAAAACAGAAACCGAGTATTGGGGTCTGTCAACCAACCGCTATCAGTCTTAACAAAATTCCAACCGACGGCATCAGCTAAAGTCTCATCAATATTTGCTGCAAAATTTCTGATATCCCGCAACCGAATCAAAATTGGTGTATAAATAGGATGTAATTCCCGGCACACCCAGTCGGCAAACATTCGGCAAAATACACTTTTTCCTCTTCCCGGTCCTGCTTGAATAAATAACACTTGTTTGTTTTTGTTTTCATCCAACAAAATTGTTTTTGCCCACTCCTCAATATTCTGAGATATTGCTCTTTGTTGAACTTTCCCATCGAAGTTAACAAATTTAACTTTTAGTGGTACATAAATTTGCCGAAAAGAGAAATTTTCATCAAATACTTTTGCCAGTGGTTTAGTAGCGATCGCTTCCTCCAAATAATTATCAATACTGGCATAAGCTTCCAAATCTTGCCGCCAACTATCCACATAAATTCCCGCTAATTTTTTAGCATCATTTTTCACTTCTACCACTATTTCCTTAATATAGCGATGGGTACTGCGAGAAATTCTTTCAGTAACAATTTTGGCATTATTTTCATACAAACCAGACTCTTTTAGACGTGCAAATAAAATCTCATCAAATTTTTCTCTCAAAGGTGAATCATAAAAATAAATCAAAGTATTCTTAGCATTTCGGTCATTAAAATTAATATCTTTATCCAAGTTTTGAATCTGTTTTTTTACCGCTTCCGAAGCTTCAGTTTCTGTCAACTTATATTTGATTTCTGGAAAGTCTATAAAAAATTGTCTAATACTTTCTAAATAAGCAACCTGAGCCACTAACTGTACCGCATCTTCTAAGGTTGGTTCCTGACGAGTTTTTTCAACAATAAAAGAAATAATTCCTGTTGCAATAGGCAAAAAAGGTAAATTTTCCCGGACAACTTTTCCCAGGGGATAATTTAACACATCTAAAACAGAATCAACATTTTCAATTAAAGGTTTTAATACCCGAGCATCCCGATTTTCTTGTATTGCTTTTGCTATTTTAAAAACCGCCTTAGCAGACTCAACTCCACCCTTAACAGTTTCCGAGAAATTTAACTCTATTATCACACCAACTTCAGATAAACGTTTTAGGTATTCTTCATCTCCATCGGGAAGAGAAACATTATTAGCTTTTAAAAGATCGTTCAAATCTCTACGAATACCCGTCTTTTTATTAGCGATAGTTGATTTAGCTTTACCCAACTCTTTTGCTATTTCCTCATCTGAGGTGCTTCGCAGCATCAGACGCAAAATAGTCATATAATCGCCAGTTACTTTGACTCCTCTCAAGCGCAATTTTTCTTCAAGGACGCTCCAAATCAAGTCATTGTGGGCCAAGTTGAACTCAATCTCTGTATTGAGAACTCTCCAGATATTCCGAAATAAACGTCCTGCCATATCTCAAATAAGTAAATAAATAGTATAATAAAAGTATCTTTTAGGTGGAGCAACCTATATTTTTGTTTTTTGCCTTTTAATACCCAGATAACGTGCATCAATATTGGATATTTCTGTTGATGGACATTTTTAGGCCATCAGGCAATTTCGAGTCAACCTAGTTGCCTACTTTATAATTTTTATCCCTGGATGTACTTTTCAGGAATGTTAGTAATAATATAGTATAAAATAAGTAAACAAGTTAATGAGGTGATTAGAAAATGTGGGACATTTTTTTGCAGATAGTAGTATTACTTGGGAGAATTATTTTGAGCAGCATGGCCGGATTCTTCTTGAAAAAGATATGGCGGAGAGTGCGACGTTCTCATTGGTTGACTGTTACACTAACCTTTTTCAAGGAGAAACTGTGGCCTTTTCGTAAGAAGTAATTGTTCCAAAGATGGCAACTATATTAGCAAGGAGGTGATAGAAATATGGAAGCTAAAAAAATAATACAACAGCTTTTGCAGACTGTTCTTACCATTGCTGCAAAAGCTGTTTTTGAGTTGAGATACTGGAGAACTTTACGTTCCTAGCAGAAGTAGCTTCTCCCTAGAGATAAGGAATGGCCGTTCCTTATCTCTATCAGTATCCAAAATCTAATTATAACTCAGATATAGCTACTTGTCATGTATTAGAGCAGTAATGATATCAATAAAGACTAAACTCAAAGTTAATAATAAACAAAAAACCATACTTGCTAAACACGCTGGTGTAGCTCGTCATGCTTATAATTGGGGAATAGAGTTTTATCCAACAGTCTTATGTTTTGTCTGAGTTGCCGGAAAGCGATCGCTCACCTATATCGAAAATAGCAGCAGCAAAATTGTTAAACTGCGTTTTGATATTACACTTCTTACTCTCCTTTGATAAAACTTTTTAGAATCCCGATAATCTGACCTAAATTCCCTAAAAAATATTCATTTATATCAATAGTAATAGTTTGACTTTCTAGCTCCAAAAATTTCCAGAGACTACCCGTTGTAATAACTCCATAAATTTTTTCAACTTGATTTCCTTTTTGCTGATTAAATAACTGAGCAGCAATCATTTCTGCCATACATTGACCTAAACCTGTTTCTATATTGTCATTTTTGGCCTCCACTAAAGTAATAACTGGAGCTTCTATAATTAACTGTTTAGAGGATTTGCTAATCAGAAAATCGCAAAATCCATTTAAACCTCTCTGGGAATCGACTGTAAATTCTTTGCCAGAAAATAGACTTATTTGATTTGATAATTGTTTTTTTAGTTCAATTAAGATTGGCATAACTATCAGCTCAGAACGAGATTTTTCTGAGTTAATTGCCAGAGCTAATGGGATATTATAATCCAGAGTTTCCGATAAAAATTCGCTGTATTGTGATTCTGGTGTTTTGGCAAATATGCCGATTTTTTCTGAGACTAAAATGCCAAATTCTGATTTGATTTGTTCGATTGTAAATTGACTGTAAGACATTGATAAAATGGATAATGAATAATGAAAGAATCAGGACTTACGCAAAGGTACTATATATAGAGTATTGCTCAGTTACGCTACCGCTTTTCATGTCGCGCTCGCTATAAGTTTCATGTCGGATCTTAGCTGAAAACATACCCTACTGGACTATTTTAGTTGAAACAATCCACTACCAATAGCTTTCTAATAATCAAGTTTTTATTTGTAGTATAGCTCTGAGCAATAACTCTAGAAGTTGCTCAGAGTTATACTACTGGACTGTTTCATCTTAAATGATGCAATAGGCTTTTTTCTCCCTTACCACCTTGTCCTCCTTGTCCTCCTTGTCTTCCTTGTCTTCCCACAACCTAAAATAATCATGCACAGTTTTAGCTGAAACAGTCCACTACGATCCTAATTATAACTATTCTACCGGACATGATATAATACCAATTAAAAAAAAGAATGTTTGGAATAATAACTGATAAATGACTAACTACTTATCAACATATTTTTTAGTATCTCATGGTAGTCGTGACCCACGACCAAACCTAGAATTAAATAGACTAGCTGAACTTTTATCTAGACAAATACCTTTAAGTAAATTTTTCAGGAAGCAGAACAATATACTAAAATCTCCTGTTATTAGTACAGGGGTATTAGAACTTGGACCGAAATCTTTACACGAACAAATTGAGGATTTTTGGCAATACACACGATCGCTCGATATTACTCAAATGCAAATAATACCTTTATTCCTTTTGCCGGGAGTTCATGTCACAGAAGATATTCCTGCTGAAATTGAGATATTCCGAGAGCGGGTAAGAGCGATCGCAACCTCAGATATTTTTCTGCACGAGCAACAGAGTAACTTGAAGCTTGAAAATCAATTAGAAATTGATACTCCTGTTAAAATCAATTTGTATCCCTATATTGGTTCCCATCCAAAAATGGCAAATTTACTAGCAACTAAAATAACTTCTGTGAGTGCTGATGCTTGGGTACTTATTTCTCATGGTAGTCGCCGTCCTGGTGGTAATGAAGTTGTGGAAAAAATATCCCAGTCCCTCGCTAGTAGTTGCCAAGTTATGGTTTCTACTGCTTATTGGAGTGTTCCTCCTGACCTCAAGTCTAGGGTTGAGATCTTGGTTAAACAAGGATATCGAGAAATTGGAATTTTGCCTTATTTTCTGTTTAATGGGGGAATTACTGACGCGATCGCTGATACGGTAGATCAACTCTCTCAAATATATCCTACTATTAAGTTTCGTCTGAATACTCCTCTTGGTGCAACAGAGGAATTAGCAAACTTGGTTTCAGATTTGATAACAAGTAAGGAAGAAGACTTTAGTAAGGCGTAGTGCCGTGTCAAGCTTAAAATGGTGTGTTGGAGCGAACAACAAACGAAGACCTCTCCCCCAACCCCTCTCCTGCGAGGAGAGGGGAGTAATCTTCCCCCTTCCCTTGCAGGGAAGGGGGTTGGGGGGTTAGGTTCTTTAATCCACATTTTCAAGCTTGACACGCCAGTAGA
>NZ_JAAHHT010000378.1 GCF_010672085.1 Okeania sp. SIO3I5 | reverse complement strand
AATTTAATCAACAGAAAAATTCTCATAAGTTTTCAGGGAAGTTAATACAAATACTAACTATGTGAGAAATCAAATAATTTCAGGGAAGATTTACTGATGAATAATTAATTCACAAATTTTGGGCGTTCTCTCAAATTTTGCTTTGCCCTCAAACAAGAAAATAATTCTCTGGGAAATCCCCGACTAAAAGTCATTGAAAATTCTCCTGGATTTTCAGGAATCTAAAAATGACAAAGACCAAAAAATTAGCAATTTAATCAACAGAAAAATTCTCATAAGTTTTCAGGGAAGTTAATACAAATACTAACTATGTGAGAAATCAAATAATTTCAGGGAAGATTTACTGATGAATAATTAATTCACAAATTTTGGGCGTTATCTTAAATTTTGGTTTGCCTTCAAACCAGGAAATAATTCTCTGGAAAATCACAGACTAAAAGCTATTGAAAATTCGAGAGCTAAAATTTTCACCTTGAGAATACTTGTATCAATATTAAGTAAAAATTTCCAGCATCTGGAAATGACAAAGATAGAGCAATCAAATAATTTCAGAGAAGACTTACTGATGAATAATCAAATCACAAATTTTTGGCGTTCTTTGAAATTTTAGTTTGCCCTCAAACAAGGAAATAATTCTCTGGGAAATCCCCGACTAAAAGTCATTGAAAATTCTCCTGGATTTTCAGGAATTTAAAAATGACAAAGACCAAAAAATCAGAAATTTAATCAACAGAAAAATTCTCAGAAGTTTTCAGGGAAGTTAAGACAAATGCTAATTGTGTGACAAGTAAAATAATTTCAGGGAAGATTTACTGATGAATAATCCAATTACAAATTTTTGGCGTTCTTTTAAATTTTAGTTTGCCTTCAAACCAGGAAATAATTACTCTGGAAAATCACAGACTAAAAATCATTGAAAATTCTTCAGGAGTTTCAAGAATATGAAAATTACAAAGACAAAAAAATTACCTTTAATCAACAGAAAAATTCTCGGAAGTTTTCAGGGAAGTTAAGACAAATAATTTCAGGAATGATTTACTGATAAATAATCAATTCACAAATTTTTGGTGTTCTTTCAAATTTTGGTTTGCCTTAAAACTAGGAAATAATTATCTTGCAAATCACCGACTAAAAGTCATTAAAAATTCTCCGTGAGTTTCAGAAATATAAAAATGACAAAGACAAAAAAATTAGCAATTTAATCAACAGGAAAATTCTCAACAGTTTTCAAGGAAGTTAATACAAATGCTAACTGTGTGACAAGTAAAATAATTTCAGGAATAGTTTACTGATGAATAATCAAATCACAAATTTTTGGCTTCTCTTAAATTTTGCTTTGCTCTCAAACCAGGAAATAATTCTCTAGCAAATCAGAGACTAAAAGCAATTTAAAATTCAGGAGCGAAATTGTTACTCCTAGAAAAGTTGTATCAAGATCAACTGAAGTTTCAGGAATCTGGAAATGACAAAGACAAAAAAATCAGCAATTTAATCAACAGAAAAATTCTCAACAGTTTTCAGGGAAATTAATACAAATGCTAACTATGTGAGAAGTAAAATAATTTCAGGGAAGATTTACTGATGAATCAAATTACAAATTTTTGGCGTTCTCTTAAGTTTTGGTTTGCTTTAAAACAAGGAAATAATTCTCGGGCAAATCAAATACTAAAAGCTATTAAAAATTCCGGAGCAAAATTATCTCCTTTAGAGAAGTTATATCAAGATAACCTGAAGTTTCAGGAATCTTTAAATGACAAAGACAGAGAAATTAGCAGTTTAAATAAACATCTGAAAAAAGCTGTTGATAAATTAGATGAATTAGAATTAAAGCTTGATTTTGATGAACCAGTAATTAGGCGACTTGATGACTATATATTGACTCCAGAACCAAAATTTATTGAGTTTGTCACCAACAGTTTTCAGTTAATTGAAAAGGATGAAACTTTATTGCAATGTACTGGAATAGATGAAAGAATATTTGATGATTTTGAATCAAGTTTGGCAAAATATATTGAATCTGAGCTAGAAAGAATGCCTGAAAAAAAACGAGAGCTAGAGTTAAAAAAAGCTCATAGAGATATAGATTGGTTAAAGCGTGGTGCCGATCCTGATTATGGTTTTGATTTAACTCCCCACGTTTATTTTATGAAATACTTTTTAGATAATGTTTATTGCAATTATTTAGGTTGGTATTTTGTCTACAAAAGTGGATTATTACCAACAAAAATTAATATATTAGATATTGCTGCTGGCCCCGGAACAGTTGCTTATGGATTAGCTTTATTTCTGCAAAGTAGTAGTGGCTTTTTTGCAACTCCTCCCATGCACATTTGTTATTATTCTCTGGAAAAACAAGCTCAGTTTCAGTATCGAGGTCTTCAGTTTTGGCGACAATATATAGAACAACAAAGAATGCCTACTAATTTGTATTTTCGATTTGATACAACGGACATTTTTACATACAATGAGCAGTCGAAAGTTTTGCCACGAAGTTTCTTTGATTTTATAGTTATTTCTCACTGTTTATTTCGTGATTCAGAAGAGAATAAAAAGTCTTGTGAGGTTTATCGGCAAATATTTCAGGAAAGTTTAAGAAGCGGTGGTTATGTAGTCTTAATTCTTCAAATAAAGAGATTGTTTGTATTTTATAAAGAGCAACCTCAAGAAGATATTACTAAAGAAAAAAAATTAGTTGCAAAATTGGTAGAGGAGTTAGATTTAAAGTTGGAGTGGTATAAATATATTACTTCAACTGGAATTAGGCAATCTAAGAAAGATTTTTTAAAGTATGCTAATAAAAATTTACCTCCTCAAAAATTTATGACTCCTCTTAGACGTAAATATCTAGAACAAAACTATGAATCAAATTATGGATTAGATGACTATATAATTCTTGCCAAAAGATAAAACCAATTCCCAAAGTATCTAGAAAAAATTCTCCACAAAATGAAACGCCAAATATCAGATATTACTAAAGAAAAAAACTTAGTTGAAAAGTTGCTAGAAGATTTAGATTGAAAGTTGGAGTGGTTTAAACATATTGTGGCAACAGGTATCAGAAAGTCTATTCAAAACTTTCCCAACTTTACCTAATAAAATTTACCACTGCCAAGATTTATAACCCTCATAAAATTTCAATACCTCAGACTAAACTATGACTCACATCAAATAATAAATGACTATATAAATATAGCCAAAAGATAAAAATAACTCTCAAATTTGCCGAGAAAAAATGCTCCACAAAATTAAACGCCAAATATCAGATATTAGTCAAGAAAATTTGCCCCTGCAAAAATTTTTAACCCCATGAAAATCTCAATACCTCAGACTAAACTATGACTCACATATATTTAGAATATTCAAAATAACCAGATATTCAGACACGATAAAATTATTTGCTCAAGTAATTAAGTCTAAACAAGAAGAAATCGTAATTGCTATGTTTATTGATCTAATTTTATTCGTAACTTCTGCTAGTCTAATGTACTTTACTAAACATCAAGCTCAACCAGAAAACTTTCCTCATATTCCTGCTGTTATGTGGTGGGGAATTATTACGTTAAAAACTGTCGGTTATGGAGATATTTATCCGATTACTTCTAATAGTAGATTTTGAGGAGCGATCGCTACTTTAATTGTAATTGGAATATTTGCTTTACCCGCAGGTATAGTTACTTCTAGTTTTATTGAGGAATTTCAAAAAAACGAGCTTTAAATCAGTAGAAAAATTCTATTATTTTCCTCATTATATAGATAGGAATATTTAAGCTTGAACTATTTATTATGACTCCTGACTCCTGTCTCCTGACTGCTAATATTCCTGCTGTTATCTGGTGGGTAATTATTACTTTTACAACTATCGATTATAGAGATATTTATCCGATTACTCCTAGTGGTAGATTTTGAGGAGCGATCGCTACTTTAATTGTAATTAGAATATTTGGTTTACCCACAGGTATAGTTGCTTCTGGTTTGACTGAGTAAATTAAAAAAACTAGCTTGAAGTCAGTAGAAAAATTCTATTATTTTCCTCATTTTAGTAAAAATATAGATAGGGATATTTAAGCTTGAACTATTTATTCTGACTCCTGACTCCTGACTCCTAATTAGAAAAAAAAATGAATAAATCGCAAACATCACCTATTAATAATATTTGGCTATTTATGATAATTTCAGCTACAGTCATAGCAGCATACAACGGTAGGATGACACAAATAACCGAAGCATCATTTGAAGGTGCAAAAAATGCCGTTACTTTAGCCATCGGATTAATTGGTAGTATGGCATTATGGTTAGGCATAATTCAAATAGTTGAAACAGCAGGAGGAATGAAAATAATTGCCCGTTTAATTTATCCTTTAATGGTCAAACTTTTTCCAGATATACCCCCATCTCACCCTGCTATGTCTGCCATTATTTTAAATATAGCTGCTAATGCTTTAGGATTAGGAAATGCTGCGACACCGATGGGTTTAAAAGCTATGGCAGAAATGGATAAATTAAATCCAGAAAAAGGAACTGCCACAGATGCAATGTGTTTATTTTTAGCAATTAATACCTCTTCAGTTACGATAATTCCTATTAGTGTCATAACCATTCGAGCAAGTGCAGGTGTTACTAATCCTGGAGATATTATTTTGCCTACAATTATCGCCACTTGTTGTTCTACAATTGCCGCCGTTGTAGCAGCAAAATTTTTTGCAAATCGGCAACAAATGCTACTTTTAAATCAATCCATTACTCCAGAATATTTAGATAAAAATGATTTGATTGATGGAGAAGAAAAAAGAGCGAAACTTATCCCACCAAGCAAAATTAGTAAATTAGTATTTGCCAGTTTAATTGGAGCTTTTTTAGGTGCAGTAATTTATCGCTCAAGTCTCAGAGGTATACCCCATATTTTTAGTCTTAGTTTTCTCGAAAGTTTGTCTAATTGGTTATTGCCAATACTAATTTGCTCCTTTCTACTTTTTGGCTATTTCCGAGGAGTTAAAGTTTATGAAACAATGACCGAAGGAGCAAAAGCAGGATTTGAAGTTGCCGTCAGAGTAATTCCTTTTATGGTAGCAATTTTTGTGGCAATTGGAATGTTTAGAGCTAGTGGTGCACTAGATATTATGGCTGCAATTTTATCGCCCATAACTAGTTTAATTGGAATGCCAGTAGAAGCATTACCTATGGCATTAATTCGACCTTTATCTGGTAGTGGTGCTTTTGGAATTATGTCGGAAATAGTCACAAATGAACCATTAAGTTTTCTCTCTTATTTAGTATCAACTATCCAGGGTTCTACAGAAACAACTTTTTATGTATTAGCTGTTTATTTTGGCAGTGTTGGAATTAAAAAAACTCGATATGCTTTGCCTGTTGCTCTATGTGCTGATGTGGTAGGAATTTTTGCTTCTGTTATAGTTTGTCGGATAATTTTTTGATGATTAAAGTCAGAAAGTACGTCTTAGGAAAAAAAGAAATTGAACCAAATACTAAAGTCTGAGTTGACTCTACTCACCTTGATACTAATTAGCTTAAATACAGAAACAAATTTTTAGATATTCTCTATTTATTTACCGACTATGAAAATTAAAAAAATTAAATATGCTTTGTCTGCTGCTCTATCTGCTGATCAGGAACAGACAAATAAGGAAACCTTTACGTTGAAGCGAATAACTTGGAAAAACCAGAAAAGTTTCTGTCTTTATAGAGGGTATGAAAATATCTGAAAAATCTAAGGCCAGTGATGAGTATATATGAGCGCACCTTTTCCATTATGCTTATAGTATCATGTCAAGTTTTTTTTAATCAACCACTTTTTTGGAAATTTCTGAAGAGTGTCTAATCTCAATCTATTTGCTCGACCGCAACAATCAAAAGATTGGAAAATTTTTCCTGATGCTCAATTGTTGAAGTACAAGAAAATCGAGTCGAAGGAAAAAGGAAACAAAAGAGTAATTAGCAAATAATTTGATTCGCAAAAATCAAGTCTAAAGGAAGAGATAAATAAGGATTGCTTGATGTGGAAG
>NZ_JAAHHT010000377.1 GCF_010672085.1 Okeania sp. SIO3I5 | reverse complement strand
TTGAAATTCGTAAGCTTCCCAACCATTTACCCATTTGTCCGGTTTTGAACGCATAAAAGAGCGTAATAAACCAATAGAATCATTGACTGCTATTGTCTCTTGATATGAATCAGTTAATTTCGGAACATTTACTCCGGAAAAAGTCCGCCAGAAAATTTTATTTATATCTGTTAAATCCCATTTTCTGCCATCTGGAAATGTTAAACATCCTGTATGAGTAATAGGTTGCCAAGAGATTTTTAATTTAGTCGGAAATAAACGAGTATCTAAATATTCAACTGTTATTCCTTTTGCTTTGAGAGATTGTTTGAGGTGAGCAGCATGAATATCTTCATTATTACCTAGAATTAAAATTTTCATATAGCAAGGAATAGTTCAATAATTAATAATTAACAATTAATAATTACCTCTTGTGTAATAAAAGGATTGGCTTAAAACAAAGAAATTTTTTTTATCGCTGATTATTGGAACCTGATCTAATAAATATTAGTAGCAAATATTTATCATGCCTGGTATAGCTTTTAACTTTTGACTTCCATGAAACAGTTTTTATATCATGTTCATATAATTACTTACAATAAAGTTTTTGTTTCTAGTTTTCCTCTACCCAATACATTATTTAGTATTATTCCTAAAGCAAAACTACGAGCCTAATTATAACTATTTAAAAGAACATAATATTATAGCCATAAGAAATCATTCGTGAGAAAAAATTGTAGGGGTTTGGTCTCCAAATCCCTTGAAATTTGGGTTTGGTATCCAAACCCCTACGATAAAATCTTGTATCAAATCTGGTAGCATCGGTGTTATTCAGTCTTTAAAGATAAGAGTATATATTGTAGGGGCGAATGGCATTCGCCCCTTACCATTATAAGACGACGACAAAATTATATTATTCCGAAGCCAACGGATTTGATATTACAACCTATTTAGGATTGCTATAGTTATCCTAAAAATATTTTTTTGTGGTTCTGGTAAAAATCTATTATCTCTTGCCTACTTCTACAAAAATTAGATTTTTTCCACATCGATATCTAATTAATTCCACTCAATTAATTAGATAAGATTAATCCTCAAATTATCAAGAGATTGCACGTTTTCTATAATTCCAATTAAATCTCCCGATCGCGTAGATATATTAGCCGAATTATTAACTATTTCCACACTATAATCATCCAAAGTTCCTGGTAACTGAATTTCGTCAAAAGTAACATCAAAGTTTTGAATTAAAGCAAAGTCTGAATTACCAAACCCAACATAAAAAGGTAATCCTTGAGCATAACCAAGTATAAATTGGTCTATGATTTCTGCTCCAGAACTACCAACTAATATATCAATTTCTCCCACACCAAAACTATTAGGAATTATTCGATCATTGGCTACATCATATCCCAGGGTATTCACACCAACAATTCTGGTATTGTTGCCAAAACCAGTAATAATATCATTACCATTAGTACCTGTAAAAAATCCTATACGTTGAATTTCAAATTGCCCAAACTGAAGGTAATGCTCTAAACCTGAATTGAATATTCCTGTATTAATAGCAACATTAACGCCAGGATAAGATTGCCGATAAATCTCCTCATTAAAATTTTCACCTTCTTCTCCTAATGCAAGAGTTGTCACTACTCCTGCTTCCGCTCCTGGTTGAGTGATACTGCCATTACCAAAAGGAGTTGGAAAACCACCTTCCTCTCCTAATGCTTCAGTGGTAGCAAAATCGCCTCCTTCTTCTCCTAATGCTAAAGTAGTAGCAAAATCCCCACCTTCCTCTCCTAATGCTTCAGTAGTAGCAAAATCGCCCCCTTCTTCTCCTAATGCTAAAGTAGTAGCAAAATCGCCTCCTTCTTCTCCTAATGCTAAAGTAGTAGCAAAATCCCCACCTTCCTCTCCCACTACGAGAGTGGTAGGTGTAGGTACAGGAGCAAAACCACCTTCCTCTCCCTCCGCTTGAGTAGTTACTACTTCTGGTGGTAAAGGTATTGGAGTAATTCCAGCTTCTGCTCCCAATGTTGCAGTTGTTGGTACAGGTGAATTACCACCTTCTTCACCTACTGCTGCAGTTGTAGGTATAGGTTCACTCAAACCACCTTCTTCTCCTATTTCTTGAGTAGTTGCTATGGGATTGCTACCATTTTCTGAATTATCAAAAGCTTCAGTTGTACTACCGCCTTCTTCTCCTGTTGCATTAGTAGTTACAGGTGTAGTGAAGTTATTAGGAAAAGGATTTCGTTCAACTTGACTTGCTTGTAGAGATTCCAACAGTTCCGGGGTTGATTTTCCAAAAGGATGCTCTTGTGTCATATTTTGTCTCCGTTTAACTTTATACTTATTATAGTTATGGAAAATAACGAAGATATTACAATCTTCTTTCAATTAGAGCATAATCTAGTAAATATTAATTTAGATGACTAAGCTACCCAACGACATAGATGAGGCGATCGCCCAAGCAATGGAAGCTACTAAAGCAGCTCTCCAAGATGGTTATACTAGACTCCAAATTGAGATAGTGATTCCAGAGATTGAACTTCAAGCTCAATCTCTGGCAAAACAATTTATTCCTGCTTTACTTGAAACAGATACTCAACTCAAAGTCTTTTTTCCCGACACTGGAGCAGCAGCTTTAGCTAAACGAGATTGGCAAGATGTCACATTTAAAATAGAAGATATTGGCACAAGTAGATCTCCGGTTGACAGCAGAGTTGAACCCGAAGACCAATGTTTTTTATTAATTGCTCCTTCTGCTGTAGAAGTGGCCCAAGCTGAAAAATTATCTAATCTAGCTGGCGATCGCCCGGTTGTAATGTTAATCCCCAAATTAGAGGATGTTTCTATTGTGGGAATTGGTTATGCAGCACGTCAACTCCGGGAAAGATTTATCAAAACCATTGAATCTTGCTATTACATTAGGTCTCTTGGTGAGGCAACATTATATCGTTGTTATCCTTCCCCCTGGCAAATTTGGCTTGAAGAAAATGGCCAGTATAAATTAATTGCTGAACAACCGGAGAAACCAGTGGGAGATCAAGTAGATATAATTTTAGCTGAAGCTACTGGTATAACTAAAACAGATAACTCTATTTTATCTTCTGAGACAATAACTGCTCCGCCAAAACCGAAAAAAATATTAGCCGAAATTCAAAAATTTCTCCGTGCTTTGAGTAACTAAGTTTTCATAGATACTGGAACTATGGAGGGTATTTTCCGACTAAAAATACTCTCCCAAATGATGTGGTAAAATATAATGATTAAGTTTAATATGAGGTGCTTTAATTACAGTCTTTTTAATTAAAACTTGATTAAATTCAAGCAGAGTATAATATTAGTCCCTTTCCCTATTAAGATAGGCAAGAAAATTATATAGCAATCCGAGCATTGGTTGTCATAATTTTTATAACAGTTAATATTAACTAAAACGAAAATTCTGACTCCTGACTCCTGACTCCTGACTCCTGATTCCTAACTCCTAACTTTGAACTGCCACCAAAATATTAAAACTTAAATAGGATTGCTTTACTGCGATAGTAAAAATTATCGGCAACAACGATGAACCAAAGACGTATTATCATTGGCGACATACATGGGCATTATGATGGTTTAATGGCTTTGTTAGAGACGATCGCTCCTGGCAGAGATGATATGGTATATTTTCTAGGAGACTTAATTGATAGAGGCCCCAAAAGTTCTCAAGTCGTAGAATTTGTCAGAAAAAGCCCTTATCAGTGTATCTTGGGGAACCATGAACACATGATGATTCAAGCTCTTTCAGATACAAAAGTCAATAATGAAGCATGGCAAAGTTGGTATCACAGTGGTGGTGTCGAAACTGTGCAAAGTTATAGAGATACAGGAATTATGCCTTATGATGATTTAGAGTGGATGCGATCGCTACCTCTATATCTAGACTTAGGAGATATTTGGTTAGTTCATGCAGGGATAGATCCCAAACTACCTATTCAAAAGCAAGCTCACCATCAATGTTGTTGGATTCGCCATAAATTTCATTCTGCGGAAAAACCCTACTTTTCTGATAAATTAATTATTATAGGTCATACTATAACTTTTACTTTCAATGATGTTGAGCCTGGAGAATTAGTTTGTGGAGCTGGTTGGTTGGATATTGATACCAGTGCATATCATCCTCGAAGTGGATGGCTAACAGGATTAGATGTTGATAATAAGATTATTTATCAGGTTAATGTTAGGAATAATCAAACTAGGAAAATGCCCTTAGATCGACTTGTAAAGCCTTATAAAGCTAGGCAAGTATTAAAGCAAAAAACGCAAGAGGATTTCTTAATTAGAAAAAATAAACAAGCAAAACTTAAAGTAAAAAATTATCAGCGATCGTAGAAGTTTTTCTCTATAGTAGTTCTATTTCAGTTGTCAAAAAAAACTCAGATTTTTTTGCTTTTTTATCCATGAATAGAGAGGTTTTATACCTTAATTTTTCGGTAAATAGTTTGATAATTTATATCTATAGTAATCAGGAATGATTTATGAGTTATTTAAGAACAATTAATATCAATCAAAATACTTTTAGATTCTGACTACTGTAGGGGCGATTTCCGTTTTTTATGCTCCTAATTATGGGAATCGCCCCTAGGACTCCTGACTCCTAATTACAACTAAAATCTCAGAACTCACATAAGATTGCTATAATTCTCGGATTTGTTAAAAATCATTTATATAAGCATTCAGCCGTCAGTTATCAGCTATGAGTTATTAACTGATTATCACATTCTATGGAGGAATTAATAGCATCAGAAAATTAAAATTTATGAATAAAAAGATTCCTTTTAGCTAGCCTTAGTAAGTTATTACATTTAAAAGCTGTTTGCACAGCATTCCGCAGGAAAAGCTAAATGCTAATAGCTAAATGCTTACTCATTTATGATTGCTAGAGTAGAGATTAAGACTGAATGCAAGCCGAAGAAAAACAACAATTAATTACTTACTTAAGTCAATTTGTTACTGTAGCACGTTGGGAAAAAATTATATCAGTTTTGCAGCAACGAACCCGCTACATTACTGTTATCTTAGAAGATATTTATCAACCCCATAATGCTAGTGCTGTGCTGAGAAGTTGTGACAGTTTTGGCGTACAAGATATACATATTGTAGAGAATAAAAATACTTTTACAATTACTCAGGGTGTGACTATTGGTTCAGATCGTTGGTTAACATTATATCGTTATAATCAACGAGGTATAAATAATACAGAGGAATGTTTAAAGAAATTAAAAAATGAGGGTTATATAATAGCAGCAACAACTCCCTATAAAGAGCAGATAACTATTGAAGAATTATCTGTTAAGAAAAAAGTAGCGTTAATGTTTGGTTCAGAAATTAATGGGTTATCAGAATATGCTCAAAACAATGCAGATGTTTCGGTAAAAATTCCGATGGTGGGATTTAGCGAAAGTTTTAATATTTCTGTTAGTGCTGCTTTATGTTTATATGATGTGATAAGTCGCCTCAAAAAAGAGCATAATAATTGGGAATTAAACGAGACAGAAAAATTATATTTAGAATTAGATTGGTTGCGGAAATCTATTAAAGGTGGCGAACTTATTGAGAAGAAATTTTTGAGACAGAAGGGAGTAGGGAGTAATGAGTAATGAGTAATGAGTAAGGAGTAATGAGTAAGGAGTAATGAGTAAGGAGTGTGGGAAGTGTGGGAAGTGTGGGAGGTGTGGGAAGTGTGGGAGGTGTGGGAGGTGTGGGAAGTTGGTTCGTGTGGGAAGTTGGTTCGTGTGGGAAGTTGGTTCGTGTGGGAAGTTGGTTCGTGTGGGGAGTGTGGGGAGTGTGGGGAGTCGAATAGTAGACTGACACATATTCAATAGTGCAATAAGTGTAGGTTGGGTTTCGTCCCTCAACCCAACAACGATCTTTCTCCCCCGACTCCCCGACTCCCCGACTCCCCGACTCCCCGACTCCCCGACTCCCCGACTCCCCGACTCCCCGACTCCCCGACTCCCCGACTCCCCGACCCCCCGACTCCCCCACCCCCCGCACCCCC
>NZ_JAAHHT010000376.1 GCF_010672085.1 Okeania sp. SIO3I5 | reverse complement strand
CTCATTCATTTTTATTGCTGAGAGCTGACTGCTAATAGCTGAATGCTTACATAAAATAAATACAATATTACCGAATAATTAATAATTAATAATTAATAGCTAATAATTAAATAATTCTGGTTTAAACCCTCCCCTTTTAAGGATAAAAAGTGGTCGTTTAGCTAGCGCACAACTACGCACTTCCGCTGTCGCCGACATGAAAAACTAAATTTCCCGTAGGGTGGGATGCTGAGGAAACTTAGCCAGATCCAATCGACGAAGAGAAGAAAAAATTTTTCCTTCTTCGTTAATCCTCTCCCTAAAAGTCAGAGGTAATTATTAATTGTTAATTGTTAATTGCTGAAAGTCAATTCTGTAATATATGATTACAGTAATCATAGCTCTAATGGCAGTTTGATAAATGTGTGCTACGAATCACTATCCACGGTTTTTATATTCCCCGTCCCTATAACTAGAGTTTTGTAACATTCTTTTTTCACACTTGGTATAATACGAATTTTTAAAGTATCGAATTAACGTTTAATTTTTGTCAGGGCAATCTACTAGAATAACTGTCTCACATTGAAATGGAATAGACAGTATAATGTCAAAAAATAACAAGTCAAATAATATCAATAATTTTATTTTTTTTAGTTTCCGATATCGGCAGAAAAATAAAAATACTATATTTTAACTACTCAAATCTATGCTCCCAGACAAAAAATCACAAATATATTCTCAAAGTATGAATCAAGAACAAATACTTCAACAATACACAAAAGGAGAAAAAAACTTTACAGGTATTATTCTGTGTGAAGCCAATCTTAGCAAAGTTAATCTTAATCAGATTAATTTCAGTCAAGCAGTATTAAATTTGACTAATTTCAGTGAAGCTAATCTTAGTGAAGCTAACTTGAATGGAGCAAAACTCAATGTATCCAGACTGACTAAAATCAATCTCACCCATGCCAAACTCAACGGTGCAAATCTCAATCTTGCTAACCTAATTCAGGCCGATTTAAGTTATGCTGAATTGATAGAAGCCAAGTTAATTCGGGCAGAGTTAATTAGGGCAAATATGAGTAATGCTAATCTCAAAGGCGCTAATTTAATAGAAGCTGATTTAAGAGAAGCTATTTTAAAACAAGCTAACCTACAATTAGTAGATTTACATTCTGCCCATCTACGAAATTCTTGCCTAGAAAATTCTAACTTAGAAAGAGCTAATTTACATAGAGCAAATCTTAGTAAAGCTGATTTGAGAGGAGTTAACTTTAGCAATGCTGAACTTATACAAGCTAATCTCTCTCTCTCTAATTTGAGTCAGGCTAATTTGAAAGGAGCTAATTTGAAAGGGGCTGATTTAACAGGAGCTAATTTGAGTGGAGCTAATCTTGATTCAGCTATACTCAATAGCGTCAATTTATATGGGGCAAACTTGCATAATTCTAATTTATCTAATGCTGTTTTAGTTAATGCGGATTTAACTAAAAGTAATTTAATTCATGTTAGTTTTGAAGGAGCAGATTTAACATCAGCTACCCTCACAGGTAGTAAACTTTATGGAGTATCACGATTTAGGATGACTGCAGAAAATATTACTTGTGATTGGGTTGATATGAGTGTTAATGGTGATGGTAGCAAAATTATTAACTTGACTCCAGAAGAATCTCAGCTTTTTTTTAATGGTAGTCAACCAACTGTAAAATTTATAGTTGATTCACCTCTAGATCATGATGCTCATTTGGCTTTAGCTGGTATATATCGTCAAATTTATAAAGAATATAATGTTTTGGGATTACCTCCTAATATCGAAGTAAATTCTAAAAAAACGAAATTATCAATTCAAGTAGATAAAGATGAGGAGTTATTTACTACTGCATATTTGATGATTTATCCATTTAAAGTATCTACATTAACTCAAAATTATTTCTTAGAATTAATCAATAAAATCTCTCAAGACTACTCTAGAAATTTAGATGTTAGAACATCAAATCGTTTTGCTAAGATTAGGGTAAGCCTGAATCAAGTGAAAAGAATAATTGATGAATTAAAAGCTAATAATGCTCAATTGAAAATATCAAATTTAAAATTTTTTAGTTCCTTTTTGAAAATTAAGATAATTAATTCAAGAGGAGAAGATTTTTGTCTGACAAATAGTTTTGATTATACTCAAGAAATCTGTGATTATTTAACTCCAAAAAATATCAATGACCAATATTTAGTAAACTCTTTTATAGATAATCAACAATTTTATAAAAACTTAGTATTATTCGTCAAAAATTTTTCTTAATAACTTGATTTTATTGTATAAAATTTGTAGTTTATAAAGACAAAAAAAAATAATTATATCGAATCTCTAAAACCAAATATCAAAAGTTTTCCGACATATTTTTTTTTCGTCAAGAGTCATAAGTGAGTAATTTTAATAGTAGGGAACTTATATTTAACGAAAAAGATAAGTTAAGATATAAAAGGTATCTCAAACCTATTCATTCTGACTCCTATACGAGCGATTTCCCTTTGTCATGCTCCTAATTAAGCGGAAAGCGACAGCATTCGGAACGAAATCGCCCCTACTACTCCTGACTCCTAAGAATTACCGAATAATTAAGGTTTAAAGCCTCTCATGAGCAAGGAGAAACAAGAAAAAATTTTCATGATTAGTCAATCCTATCCCTTTTAAGGAGAGGTAATTATTAATTATTAATTATTAATTGTTGAACCCAACTATTTGTAGCAAACATTATATCAAATTGTTATAACACCTAGAATTTTGTACATCAACAGTATAAGAATTGCTATATCTAGTAAACTTGATTACTCAATAACAAATGTCAGAAGAAATATTAAAAAGATACGAATTAGTTGAAAAATATACACAAGGAAAAAGAAATTTTGCTGGCATCAACTTGACAGAAGTCAACCTGAGTCAGATTAACTTGAGCAAAACTAATCTCAGTAATGCTATTTTATTTGTCTGTAATCTCAGTGGTACAAATCTCAGTGAAGCTAATCTCACTAAAGCTAATCTCAATATAGCCCGCCTTAGTAGCGCCAATCTCAAAAAGGCTATATTGAACCAAGCTACTCTCAACGTGGCCAATTTAGTCCGAGCTAATCTGAGTGGAGCTAATTTAGTAGAAGCTACCCTAGTTAAAGCAGAATTAGTCAGAACAGAACTAACTCTAGCTAATCTTACCAGAGCCAATCTCAGTGGCGCCGATATGAGAGAAGTAATTATCACAGAAGCTAACTTAAGCCAAACCGACTTGAGTGGTGTAAATTTGCGATTTGCTTTAGCACAAAGAACTAATCTAGAACAAGCTGATCTACATAATGCCGATCTGACAAAAGCGGATCTAGAAGGGGCTAATTTTACCAATGCTGAATTGAGACAAGCTCATTTAAGTATGGCCAATCTAAGGAATGCTAAATTTAATGGGGCTAATCTTAGGTGGGCTATTCTTAATGGAGCTGACTTAACTAATGCGGACCTCAGTAATGTTAAATTGAGTGGAGCTAATCTTCGTGGAGCGAATTTAACTAACACAAAATTAACTAATGCTAGTCTAGTTCATGTCGATCTAACTGAAGCTAATTTACTCAGAGCTGATTTAGTGGGAGTAGATTTATCAGGAGCAATTTTAACCGGAGCAAAACTTTATGAAGTCCCTAGATTAAATATTAAAGCTGAAGATATTGTTTGTGAATGGATTGATGTTAGTCCTAATGGAGATGGTAGTCAAGTTTATAACTTTAAAACATCAGCAGAATCTAAGAGATTTTTTAACCACAAATCTCCAATAGTTGAAATTATTGTTGATTCAACTTTAGACCTGAAAGCTAATGTTGCTCTTGCTACAACTTACTATCACTTGGCTAAGGATTATGATTTTATTAACCGTCCTCCTAGTATTGAAGCTCGCTACCAAAAAACTACTTTGAATTTTAGATTAGACAGTGATGAACTATTATTTGTAGTAGCATTTATAGCAATATTTCCTTTTACTGATGCTAAAAAATCTCAAGTTAATATTATAGAAATTGTCAAAAATAACCCCTTAGAAAAAATTAAGGAAAAAATATTAGAATTAGACATTAGTATGGCAGAACTCATCCAAAAAAATCAGAGGATTAAAAAAATTCTTGAGTCTTTTAGACACAACATTAATTTTTTTTCAGCTCCTACTAAGTTAATTTTAAATAATTCAAGTGGAAAGAGTTTAGTAGTAAGTAGCAATCCAGATTTTGGGGAAAACATAAGTAAAAATAATCAACAAAAATTTTCTTTACCCCCTGATAATAAAGTAGCTGATTTTATTAACAGCTTTTATCATTTTGGTTAAAGTCTGTGATCGAAGTAGAAGTCCATCAATCACTATTGAATTTCCTGCGATCGCAAACTCAACCTCACTGGCCCCATAATTTAACCATGGCCCGGCTAGTGGCAAGAGCTTTGCGACTGGGACGTAGTGCTTTAATTCAAACAGGTTCTCCACCAGGTAGTCATAATCAACAATATCAATTAAGTTATCTGCTACCAATCTTAATGTGGCCCCAAAAAACCATATTAGTTGCTCCTCAACCAGTACAACAACATTTATTAACTGTCAAAATTCCTAGATTACTGGCAAATCACTCTCAGATTAGTTCATCATTGCCCAATAAAGCAATCCAAACCTATCCGCCACAAGACGCTAATTTTAATGGACTACTACTAATGACCCCCGAAGCTTGGTTAGTTAGTCAATGGGAGAATGACTATTTTACTAAAGATATTCCCACTATTATTGATTGGGCAGACGATCTAGAAACTTGGGTACAAAATTATTTAACCACTAGCTTTTTACCTACTAATTGGAATGAACTAATGCAAGTTTATCCCGATCAAGCTGACTTGATTCGAGAAACAAGGGTAAACTTAACGCGATCGCTCTTCCAACATCCAGCTAATCCCTACAATTGCTACTTAATTGAACAACATGAGCAAGAGATTTTAGAAAATCTCATGGAAGGTTTGTCATTACCTCTAAGAAACAAAGAATTACAGAGTAATCATTTGAATCATAATTTTTGGCTTCAGTGGCAAAGCAATGGACAACTCAGATGGGCAGAAATTCATCGCGAGAGAGGATCGTTTTCTCTATGTTGTACTCCTTATGATTTATCTGAAGCTCTCAAGAATATTTGGACTAAACAACCCGTCGTGATTATTGGAGGAGCATTAGATTTAGAGACGCAAGCTAATAGTTATAGACAGATGATGGGACTAGGGGATCTAACCTGCGTTAAATTTTCTCCTGATCGTCGCAATGAGATGATTCAACTATATTTACCCAATGGCCTACCAATGCCTAATACACCTCAATTTCAAACAGCATTAATTGCAGAAATTCGGACTCTATTGCATATAAGTTCCAGTGCTATTGATGGGTTAATAGCGATCCTCATCGGAGATGTACCACTTAAAACTCAAGTGGGTGCTGTTTTGGCCTCTGAATTTGGTTCCCAAGTTCAATTAGAAACAACTTCTCCTAAAAAAAATGGAATTTTAATTAGCGGTTGGGAATTTTGGCAAAAACATCAAAGAGAACTCAAACCACCTAAATTATTGATAATTACTACTTTACCCCTTCCATCTTTGGAACATCCTTTAGTGTCTGGGCGAGTCAATTTTTACAAGCAACGAGGTTTAGATTGGTTCAGATTATACCTTTTACCAAAAGCACTACAAGATTTGCAACGTGCTATTGCCTCTGTGCGAGAATCTCAAGGCATCGTTGCAGTATTGGATAGTCGTGTGATTCGTCGTAGTTATGGCAAGCAAATTTTAGCTGCTCTTAGCCCCTTTGCCAAAATTGATTACTTGGATACTACATGGTTATAGCAGGAGTAATGAGTAATGAGTAATGAGTAATGAGTAATGAGTTAGGAGTAATGAGTTAGGAGTAATGAGTTAGGAGTAATGAGTAATGAGTAATGAGTAATGAGTAATGAGTTAGGAGTAATGAGTTAGGAGTAATGAGTTAGGAGTAATGAGTTAGGAGTAATGAGTTAGGAGTAATGAGTTAGGAGTAATGAGTTAGGAGTAATGAGTTAGGAGTAATGAGTTAGG
>NZ_JAAHHT010000375.1 GCF_010672085.1 Okeania sp. SIO3I5 | reverse complement strand
GCCCATAGGGATTGGAACGGCGCTCGTAATATTATGTTGCGAGCTTTGCCGGCAACAGCCATCACTTTAACTGGTGATGCTATACAGATTCAAGGTGAATAGCTTTGAGTAGGTTAAATGTTGCACAGGAATTTGATTAGCTATCTAAGACGTTATAGTTTTTCAGTAGGAAACAGGAGCAGTCAAAAATTCTCCACCTAATTATTTCTTTTAACCTCAGAAATTTTTCCTCCAAACCAGCAAAATGTTGAGACTTATCTAAGACGTCTTAGTTTTTCACTTCCTCCTTTGAAACAATCAAAAATTCTCCACCTAATTATTTCTTTCAACCTCAGAAATTTTTCCTCCAAACCAGCAAAATGTTGAGACTTATCTAAGACGTCTTAGTTTTTCACTTCCTCCTTTGAAACACTCAAAAATTCTCCACCTAGTTATTTCTTTCAACCTCAGAAATTTTTCCTCCAAACCAGCAAAATGTTGAGACTTATCTAAGACGTCTTAGTTTTTCACTTCCTCCTTTGAAACACTCAAAAATTCTCCACCTAGTTATTTCTTTCAACCTCAGAAATTTTTCCTCCAAACCAGCAAAATGTTGAGACTTATCGAAAATGTTTTTGGGCAAGTGATGAGTGAAAATATTTTTTCCACCATCTACCACCCAAAAACTAACTTACACCTTAACTTTTCTTTTGTAAATTAATAGCCGACTTCTGTTTCTCAGGTAACTCCTTATATTCCGAAACTATTCTACGAAACTCATCACCATCAATAGTCTCCTTTTCTATCAATAAATCTACCAACCTATCTATCAAAACACGATTTTCTCTAATAATTCGCCGAGCTTCCTCATAACAATTAATAGCTATTGCTCGTACTTGATGATCAATCTTAGTAGCAACTTCCTCAGAATATTCAGACTGCTGCGACTGCCAACCACGACCAAGAAAAACCTCATTATTTGGACTTTCTAGAGCTACAGGACCTAAATCTGACATCCCGTAAAGAGTAACCATTTTTCGAGCTATCTGAGTTACATTCTTAATATCTTGTTCTGCTCCTGCATCAATTTCCATATCTCCATAAATTTCAGCTTCTGCTGCTCGTCCCCCCAAGGCCACAGTTATCCTGGCTAAAAAAGAAGACCGACTCCGCAGACCTTCAGTATCAATCATTTCTTCATCCAATACAAAGCTAGTAAAACCTTCAATACCACCAGAACGAGGAATAATAGTAACTTTATCCACAGAGTTAGCATTTTTTGTCAATGTGGCTACTATCGCATGCCCTACTTCATGGTAAGCGGTCATCCACTTCCTCTTGCCCTCCATCCTGGGAGGTAATTTCATGCCAATGACTAATCGATCTATAGCATCGTAAATTTCTTGGATAGTTATGGCCTCCAAGCGACGTCGAGCTGTCAAAATAGCTGCTTCATTTAGCAAGTTAGCAAGATCAGCTCCAGAAAATCCAATTGTCCGACGAGCGATCGCCTCCAAAGAAACCTCTCGGGTTAATTTCTTGTTCCGAGCATGAACTTCCAAAATTCTCAAACGTCCATTATAAGTTGGCAACTCTACCATCACCTGTCTATCAAAACGACCCGGACGTAATAAAGCAGTATCCAAAACATCTGGCCTATTAGTCGCCGCAATAATAATAATTCCAGTATTACCCTCAAACCCATCCATTTCGGTTAGTAATTGGTTAAGAGTTTGTTCCCGTTCATCATTACCCCCACCAATACCGGCACCTCTTTGTCTACCTACCGCATCTATTTCATCTATAAATATGATACAAGGAGCATTTTCCTTAGCCTTTCTAAACAAATCTCGTACCCGAGAAGCTCCCACTCCCACAAACATTTCCACAAATTCCGAACCAGAAATACTAAAAAAAGGAACCCCTGCTTCACCAGCGATCGCCTTTGCCAATAGAGTCTTACCAGTTCCTGGTGGCCCTACCAAAAGTACACCTTTAGGAATTTTTGCCCCAATAGCTGTAAACTTCTCTGGTTTTTTCAAGAAACTGACAACCTCCTGAAGTTCTTCTTTTGCCTCTTCGATACCTGCCACATCATCAAACAATACCCCTGTTTTGGCCTCCATCTGAAAACGTGCCCTAGACTTGCCAAAGTTCAAAGCATTTCCTTGGGACTGACTAGAGCGACGCAAAATTGTCAGTAGTATAAAAATGACCACAAAAATGATGAGGATATTAAATATAATGCCCATAGCAAAGCTATTGTCGGGAGAGCGCTTCAGCTCAAAGTTAATTTTTTGAGCACGAACTTGATCGAGTAGTTCCGGGTTATACTCAAACATATTAACTGTGTACATTGGCTCGCTGCTCTTTTGTCCTTTGAGACTAACTTTAGCAATTCCTTGAGAGGGATAGGCATCTATTTCTGTTACTTCTCCAGCTTGAATTTTCTCTAATAGCTGACTATAACTAAGGCTTTTTTGGGTATTGTTAGCCAAAGCTGGAGTTCCTAATAATGTTCCTTGAGCAATTATCCCAGTAGCCAAAATTTTCCAGATCAGTTTTCTACTTAAATTTTGACCAGGAATTTTACCAAGAATAGTTAATGATGAGTCATGGTGATTAATTCCCTTAAGTACATCAGTTTTAATTTGTTGCCAAAAATTTTTCATTATTTTTAATTGTGGCCTTTTGTCTAGATTCAGGATATAAGCCTAATATATTTATAAATAGCGTATTTTCAAATTGAGGTTTGTTTATTTGCTTTGTTATTTTCAATCGTACTTATTACGACTGTGACTAAATAAATATCATTTTTTAGTTTAAATGCAATGGTAAAAATTGTCGGAATTAGTGGTAGTTTAAGGTCTAGTTCCTATAGCCAAAAAGCTTTAGAAATAGTAGCTCAAAGACTAGAAGCTATAGGTGCTGAAGTAGAAATCTTGGATTTGCGGACTCTCAAACTCCCCTTTTGTAATGGAGAAAAGGAATATCCAGAATATCCAGATGTGGACAAAATGAGGCAAACAGTTAAGGAAACTGATGGTCTGATTTTAGTAACTCCAGAATATCATGGTAGTTTGAGTGGTGTGATGAAAAATGCTCTTGATTTAATGAGTTTTGAACATCTAGATGGAAAGGTAGCAGGTTTTATTAGTGTATTAGGAGGTCAATCAAATAGTAATGCACTAAATCATTTACGATTAATTTTGCGATGGGTTCATGCTTGGGTAATTCCAGAGCAAATTGCTGTTGGTCAAGCTTGGAATACTTTTTCTAATGATGGTAAATTATTAGATGATAAATTATCAGAACGTTTTGACAAATTCGCTCAAAGTTTAGTAGAAAATACTCGAAAAATTCGAGGTTGTAGTTAACCTTAGTAATGTCAAAATCCTCAAAAGCTAAATCAGTTAAATCTTTTTTATCGAGTCAAGGAAGAATTTACTTCTAACTTCAAAAATATCCATTGCCCATGACAAAAAATACTTCTGAATTATAACTTCATATTACAGTAAAATCTTAGATAAAAAATTATCAGAATGTTTTGATAAATTCCCTCAAATTTTAGTAGAAAACACTCGCAAAAATTAGAGGTTGTAGTTAACTTTAGCAATTTCAAAATCCTCAAAAGCTAAATCAGTTAAATCTTTTTCTATCATCAAGGAAAAATTTAACTTCTAACTTCAAAAATTCCCTTGATAAATTACCTCAAATTTTCGTAAAAAACACTTGCAAAATTAGAGGTTGTAGTTAACTTTAGCAATTTCAAAATCCTCAACAACTTAATCAGTTAAACTTTTTTATAAAACAAATTAATAATTTAACTTTTAACGTCAAAAATCCCTATTAATTATTACAAAAACCACTTCTAACTTTTGAATTCATATGACAGCAAAATCTTAGATAAAAAATTATCAGAACCTTTTGATAAATTACCTCAAATTTTCGTAAAAAACACTCCCAAAATTAGAGGTTGTAGTTAACTTTAGCAATGTCAAAATCCTCAACAGCTAAATCAGTTAAATCTTTTTCTATCATCAAGGAATAATTTAACTTTTAACGTCAAAAATCCCCATTAATTATTACAAAAACCACTTCTAACTTTTGAATTCATATGACAGTAAAATCTTAGATCAAAAATTATCAGAACCTTTTGATAAATTACCTCAAATTTTCGTAAAAAACACTCCCAAAATTAGAGGTTGTAGTTAACTTTAGCAATGTCAAAATCCTCAACAGCTAAATCAGTTAAATCTTTTTCTATCATCAAGGAATAATTTAACTTTTAACGTCAAAAATCCCCATTAATTATTACAAAAACCACTTCTAACTTTTGAATTCATATGACAGTAAAATCTTAGATCAAAAATTATCAGAACCTTTTGATAAATTACCTCAAATTTTCGTAAAAAACACTCCCAAAATTAGAGGTTGTAGTTAACTTTAGCAATGTCAAAATCCTCAACAACTAAATCAGTTAAATCTTTTTTCTATCATCAAGGAAGAATTTAACTTCTAACTTCAGAAATTCCCTTGATAAATTACCTCAAATCTTCGTAAAAAACACTCGCAAAATTAGAGGTTGTAGTTAACTTTAGCAATGTCAAAATCCTCAACAACTTAATCAGTTAAACTTTTTTATAAAACAAACTAATAATTTAATTTTTAACGTCAAAAATCCCCATTAATTATTACCAAAACTACTTCTAACTTTTGAATTCATATGACAGCAAAATCTTAGATAAAAAATTATCATAACCTCTTGATAAATTCCCTCAAAGCTTAGTAAAAAACATTCCAAAAACTAGAGGTTATAGTTAACTTTAGCAATGTCAAAATCCTCAACATCTAACTTCATAATGAAATCTCCTAATCTTGATTGGACACCACTCCATGCCCAACTAAATCAAACATTACGTCAAAGAAAAATATTACCAAAAAATCAAAGAATATTAATCGCAGTATCCGGAGGTCAAGACTCACTATGTCTCACTAAATTACTATTAGATTTACAATCAAAATGGGATTGGTATTTAGCAGTTGCTCATTGTGACCATAAATGGCGAGCTGACTCAGAAGCTAATGCTAATTATGTAAAAAAATTAGCCACAAATTGGCAACTACCATTCTATCTAGAAACAGCAAATAAAATTTATAAAAGTGAAGCAGAAGCCAGAAAATGGCGTTATCAAACCCTAAGTAAAATTGCTAATGAATCTAATTTTCAATACATTGTAACTGGCCATACAGCTAGCGATCGCGCAGAAACTCTCCTCTACAATCTAATTCGTGGTAGTGGGACTGACGGCCTCCAAGCCCTAACTTGGCAACGTCCCCTAACAGAAAATTTCTGCCCCTTATTGGTACGTCCCCTATTAGAAATTACTCGTAGCCAAACAGGTAACTTTTGTCAAGAGCAAAAAATCGCAATTTGGGAAGATTCTACAAACCAAGATTTACGTTATGCTCGGAATCGTATCCGCCTAGAATTATTTCCTATCCTACGTCAGTTTAACCCTCAAACTGAATTAGCATTAGCACAAACAGCAGAAATACTAAGTGCTGAAGTCGAGTATTTTGAAAATGAGACAGAAAAGTTATTAGAAAAAGTAACAAAAATAGATATAGATGATATGGATAATCTCAATATTTCTCAATTTGAGTCTCAACCAATCAGATATATCATCAACCGTTTAGTATTGCGTGAAGTTTCTCTAGCATTACAACGTAGAGTAATGAGACATATCCTAAACAAAGTTTTACCTACCAATCCTAACTTCAGTCATATTGAAAAGCTAACAGCCCTGATCCATGCTCCCAACCGTTCTCAAACAGACCCCTTTCCTGGAGGAGCGATCGCCAAAGTTCAACATCCCTGGATTATTTTAGTATAAATTAAAGATATTTAGTATAAAAAATTACCCAATAATTAAGGTTTAAAGCCTCTCCTTAGCAAGGAGAAACAATAAAAAATTTTCATAATTAGTCAATCCTATCCGTTTCAAGGATAGGTAATATCAAATCCGGTAGTATCGGTACAATTCAATATTGTAGGGGTTTGGTGACCAAACCCCTACAAAACTAAGAGTTTTTGCCAATACTGATAGTAGAACCTTATTCTCCAAAGCAAGCGGATTTGATATTACA
>NZ_JAAHHT010000374.1 GCF_010672085.1 Okeania sp. SIO3I5 | reverse complement strand
CTCTTTCCCTACGAGACGATCTTCAGATAAATCTATTCTTTCTTGATTATTTTGGTAAGATAGTGCTACTTCATTAAAGCCATCTATATTAATGACTAAATCAAATTCTTGCCCAATAGAAAGAAAATAGTTCAGCATTAACAATTGTTGTGGTTGTTTATAACCACCACTAGCAAAAGATAGAATGATAATTTCTTTGTCTTTTAATTGGGGAATTTGTTTTAAATATTCAATAAATCCTTGATTACCTCTGGCTTGATTAACATCAGAATTTACAACAATATCGTTAGCAACAGAACCGCCAAATACACCTATAATAAATTGATTTTTATTGGTTTTAATAAAAGGATAATCATACTTAGATACAAGACCGTAATTATTAATCTTGATTCCTGATTCTTCGTGGGTGAAACTTCCTTCTTTTAGTACATAACCAAAAAAAGGATGTAACCTTTCTAAGATTGATTGATTATTTATATCTGTACCTAGTCTGGTTCCTGTTTTTTCCAACTCTTCCCGAACTTTAGAGATAGTATCTTTTCGAGAATAAAATAGTTGTTTTTCCTGCGAAAAATAAAATCCTAATGAAACAGCTTCTAAACCAATAAATGCTAAAACTAAGTTAATAATAACTAAACTAAATCCTGTTTTTATTCCCTGAATTAATTTCAAATTTTTCATGGCATTGCCGATTTTTTATTTACCCTAATTGCGTTTTATTATGATTGATTGTAGTTCAAAAAATAGTTACAAGTAAAATATTCCTTTTCATTGAATTAGCAATATATTTGTCTAATATTGTCGTGCCAATCATATTCTAATGGCAGCAAGCATCTCGATAAACTATTTCTTTTTCCCCATCAAAAATATTCACAGTATTAAATATATTAACTTTTGCCTTTTGTAAGCTATTAACTTTAGAAATTGAGGCTGGATAACCTTTTCTAACTCCTACTGCATAAGGATTATCTTCAATAATAAATTTTTTTTCTTCTGTGCTCAATACTCTTTCTGTCGGATAATATTGATTCGGCTGAATAAAGTGAAAATACAATATATTTCTCTCAGCTAGAATTTGACTCATTGTTAGTGATGACTCATACCAATTTTGAGCAACTTTTTCAAAAGCAACTTTATCCTCCAATACTTGTGGAATTTTACTCAAATAAACTAAGCTATCAATACTATCAGTTTTGCTAGAATCTTTGGCAATTTGTTCATCGTATTTAAAAATTTCTTTTTGGTATCTGTCTAATAATCCTTTAACCTGCAAACTTTTCCAACCATAACACAATGCTAATTTACAACTTTCCAATTTATTAATAGCAATTGATAAATTATTTTTCAGCTCACTAATTTCCACTATTGCCTTCATTACCGACAAATCATCATTAGCTAATCGTGTTAAAGGTAAAATATGTTGTACGCTTGGCAAAAATAACTCTATTTTTTGCTGATTATTTAGATGAGATAATGCTACTTCATTAAAGCCGTCTATATTAATGACTAAATCAAATGCTTGCCCAATAGAAATAAAATAATTAAGTATTAATAACTGTTGTGGTTGTTTATAACCCCCAATTGCAAAACATAAAATGATAATTTCTTTGTCTTTTAACTTAGGAATTTGTTTTAAATTTTGAATAAATCCTTGATTACCCTTAGCTTCATTGTAAATCGCATTTATCGCAAAATCATAAGCAACTGAACCGCCAAATACACCCACAATAAACTGATTTTTATTTGTTTTAGCAAAAGGATAATCATACTTAGATACAAGGCCGTAATTATTAACCCTTATTCCTGATTCTTTATAGGCAAAAAGAGCTTTTTTTTGCCTGAAAACACCTTGTTTTCGTACATAGCCAAACAGAGGATGTAGTCGCTCTAAGACAGATTCATTAATTATATCGGTAGCTAGTCTAGTTCCTGTTTTTTCCAACTCTTCCCGAACTTGAGAGATAGTATCTTTTCTCGTATAAAATAGTTGTTTTTCCTGAGAAAAATAAAATCCTAATGAAACAGCCTCCAAACCAATAAATGCTAAAATTAAATTAATACTAACTAAACTAAATCCTGTTTTTATTCCCTGAATCAATTTCAAATTTTTCATAAGTAGTTGTGCTTTTAGGAATTTCCTAGGCGTAGGTTGGGTTGAGGAAAAAAACCCAACAACAATAGACATCTCCAATAATAAAAAATCAAATCAATTATTACACAGAAGTCATCAATTATTTCTCCCTATCTACTCCCTCTTTTCTGGAAAGGTAATAAGGCGTATCTTGGGTTTCACTTCGTTCTACCCAACCTACATTTAACTTTTAAATTTTGAATTTCTATGTTCTACCCAACCTACATTTAACTTTTAACGTTTAACTTTTAACTTTTGAATTTTTAATTTCTAGTAGTATATTTCTCACACAAATAATTTGCCATTATTTCTCCTACAAATTTATGACCTGCTATATTCCAATGACCTCCACAGGGAATTGCATTATCAAAACCATGTAAACATTTACCTGTTCTTTTAGCCTCATCCCAAATAGGTCCTGCTAAAGTATAAACTGGTATATTTTCCTCCTTTCCAAAATTTTTTAGTCTGATATCTGTATAGAATAAATTTGGTACATTCAAAGATTTTCTAAATCCATCACGCCTTTGAATATCTGGTAAAACCTGATGAGAATCACTGGCTGTTACTACCATAAAATCTGCTCCTTTTTTGTAGACTTCATCTCTCATTAATTTAATCAAACCTTCAGTCACTTTCCAGGCTTCTGACCAATCTGAATTTGGTTTTGGTTCTTTGAAAGCAAGATTAATTTCACTATAATATTTTCTTGACTGACGGCGTTTCTCATTACGATCTACTTTTCTAATTAGTTGTAAAATTCGAGAATTTTTTACTAACCAAAATGGTAAAGAATCTATTAGAGAGAAACCATAACGATATCTCTGCCAAAATTTCAAATTGCGGAATGACATATCTGCCACAAGTTGACCATCTTGATAGATAAAATAGGGTCGTAAATGGTCATTTTCTAAAGCACGATAATTGTTACGAAGGTCGTTAGGAGCAAAAAAAATTAGTATGACTAAATCTGGAGAATAATCCCAAACATGATGTCTTAAAGTCATTAATTGTTGTGCTGTTCCATAACCTTGTACTCCAAAATTCATTACCTCAACTTTCCGGTCTTTTAGCACCGGACATTGCTGTAAATTTTTTTCTATTATTGCACCATGAGTATCCTCTAATTTGACATGGATTGCTTCTGTGAAAGAGTCTCCTAATAAAGCAATTCTCAATCCATTTTCTGGTTTATTTTTACTCCGTTCATAATCCCGAAATCCTCCACTATTCATTTTTATTTCCGAAGGTATACCTTCTCCTGTCCAAAATGATTTGCTGTTAGGATTTCCTGCCCAACCTCGATTTGGATCTTTGGTAGTATATAAAGACTTACTTTCTGATTCTTGATCTGGTCTTGGCGGTGGGGGATGTTCAATTCCTGCTATTCTTAAACCTATTTCGCCTAGTGTAATGCTAAATATTAATGCACTAACTGTTAATCCTAAATTGATGGCTAAATTCTTCAGTTTGTTCATTAGAGACTGTTTGTAAAGGAAATATAAAAAGGAGATAGGGAACAGGGAACAGGGAACAGGGAATAGGGAATAGGGAATAGGGAACAGGGAGGAAGAAATCAAGACCAGTATTGAAGAGTTAAAATCAAGGGAATATATATACCTTTCCACCTAATTATCTACCAAATTTCAATCTCTTGAAGTACCTTTTACTTTTAGATTTTAGTCACTCAACAACTCTCTTAAGACTTATTTGACAAACAGTTTCTTATATAAAAGTTAGTTTAGCAAGAAATTATTTTGAATATTGAAAATAAATATTTTAGCGCCGAATTAAGCAAAAGGCGAAGATATTTTATTCTCACAACCATACTCCTCCTCTCCCCAAATTCTCTACACTTCCTACACTCCCCTAGAACCCTTGACATAAGTTTTCAGCAATAATTTCTCCGGCTAATTTATGCCCTGTAGCATTCCAATGTCCTGAACACATTTTTGTGTTTTTAAACCCATGAACACATACAGGATTTTCTGCAATATAATTCTGAAAAGGTTCAATTAAATCAATTACAGAAAAATTATGAATTTCTCCTAATTTTTTCAGTCTTCTTGTAGGATATGACCAGTCTTGAATATCCATAGTTTTCGTATACCTTTCTCGCCATTCTTTATCGGGATGAACTTGTACATGACTCATTACTGTAGCTATCTTAAATTCTACTCCTTTTTCTTGTACTTCCTTGGCGATAATTCCTATTAACTCATCTGTAATTTTCCAAGCTTCTTGCCAAGCAGAATTTGGCGGTTCCCTAAAATTATTTGCTTGTAATTTTTTAAAGTGTCTGCCAACATATCTCTTCTTTTGATCTGCCTCTACTTTTTTCATAAGCTGTAAAATTCTGATATTATTGACAAGCCAAGTCGGTAATTTATCAACTGTTGTAATCATGTAACTATTTGCGTGACTTGTATCTAGCTTTCTAAAGGATAAATCTAACTCTAACTTCCCTTTTTTATAGACAAAAAAAGGTCGATAATGATTATTTTCTAACTTGCGAGAATTATTGATAACATCATTGCGGTTAAAAAAGGCTAAAAGTACAATATCTGGCTGAAAATCCCACACTTTTTCCCGGAGAGTTAATAATTGTTGGGCAGTTCCATAACCATTTACACCAAAATTAATTACTTGTACTTTTTTACCTTTGAAATTTGTACATTTTTTCAACTCCTTCTGCATTACTCCCACAAAAGTCTGCTTATAAGAAACTTGGACTGCTGAAGTAAAAGAATCTCCAAGTACAGCTATTCGCAAAGTATTTTCTGGTTTAGCTTTAGTAATTTTCGGTCCTCTAAGACCATAATTATTAAACTCTAAATAAGCCTTTCCTTCTTCATTAATTGACCAACCAGAAACATTTGCTCTATGTTCCCAACCTCTAACAGGATGAGGAATAATATAAAATTTAGGATAATATTCTGCATGGGTACTTTCAGATATTTTTTTTAATCCCTCTAAACCAGCAATTCTCACTCCTACTTCAGCGATCGCTACCCCTACAAATAAACTGGCAAATATTATACCTAGATTTACTGCCAAAACTTTTAACTTGTTCATTTTTTTAACTATTATTCCTTCAAAAATTTAAAAGAGAAATAAATTTTTTCCTTTTAGTCAATCCTCTCCCTTTTAGGGAGAAGTAATTATCCATTATCCATTATCCATTATTGAACAATACTTTCACATATATTACATTAGTAGCAATTTCTACATACTATTTATAATTAGTATATTTTTCACACAAATAATTTGCCATTATTTCCCCTACAAATTTATGACCTGCTATATTCCAATGACCTCCACAGGGAATTGCATTATCAAAACCATGTAAACATTTACCTGTTCTTTTAGCCTCATCCCAAATAGGTCCTGCTAAAGTATAAACTGGTATATTTTCCTCTTTTCCAAAATTTTTTAGTCTGATATCTGTATAGAATAAATTTGCTACATTCAAAGATTTTCTAAATCCATCACGCCTTTGAATATCTGGTAAAACCTGATGAGAATCACTAGCTGTTACAACCATAAAATCTGCTCCTTTTTCGTAGACTTCATCTCTCATTAATTTAATCAAACCTTCAGTCACTTTCCAGGTTTCTGACCAATCAGAATTTGGTTTTGGTTCTTTGTAAAAAGCCAGATTAATTTCACTATAATCTTTTTGATACTGACGGTATTTCCCATCAATTTCTACTTTTCTAATTAGCTGTAAAATTCGAGAATTTTCTACTAACCAAAATGGTAAAAAATCTACTAGAGAAAAAGCATAACGATCTCTCTCCCAAAATTTCAAATTGCGGAATGACATATCTGCCACAAGTTCACCATCTTGATAAGTAAAATAGGGTCGTAAATGGTCGTGTTCTAAAGTAGGAGAATTATTACGAAGGTCGTTAGAAGCAAAAAAAACTAACATGACTAAATCTGGAGAATAATCCCAAACATGATGTCTTAAAGTCATTAATTGTTGTGCTGTTCCATAACCTTGTACTCCAAAATTCATTACCTCAACTTTTCGGTCTTTTAAGACAGGACATTGCT
>NZ_JAAHHT010000373.1:5490-6236 GCF_010672085.1 Okeania sp. SIO3I5 | reverse complement strand
AAAAGTGTATTGAAAAATACTCTTTTCTCCTGAAAAAGCCGATTCAAGACTTAAACATAACTCCTCTATGTTGTCAAGTTTTATGAAAAGAGAAAGATGTTTATAAAGCATAGCTTTCAAAGGGGGGCAGGGGGGGATACAAATGAGCGATCGCTGATAACGTAGGCTGGGTTGAGCTTGCGAAAGCCAACATATACAAGGTTGTTGTGAGGTTTCTTTAAGGCGATATATCGCGACTTTTTTCCAAAATCAATCCTCAAACCTTTAGAGGGTAAACACTTGGAGATGGAATCAGCTAGCTCTAACTATTGGACAATAGTTAGAGCGAACATCAGCATTGGCTCTGACGGAACTAATTTTAGAAGGCTATTTTTTTGACAAAAAATCCTCAAAGCTAGAGAATGTAAGCACTTGGAGATGGAATCAGTTAGGCTTAACTATTGGACAATAGTGAGAGCTAACATCAATAATCGCGAACATCAGCATTGGCTCTGAGGGAACTAATTTTAGAAGGCTATTTTTTTGACAAAAAATCCTCAAAGCTAGAGAATGTTAACACTTGGAGATGGAATCAGTTAGCTATTACTATTGTCCAATAGTAATAGCTAACATTAATAATCGCGAAAATTAGCGATATAGCTGCCACTAGGCTCCGCCAACGCTCTGGCGCAACGGATGTTAGAGGGCTATTTTTTTCCCAAAAAAAATCCTCAAAGCTAGAGAATGTTAACACTTGGAGATGGAAT
>NZ_JAAHHT010000373.1:0-5390 GCF_010672085.1 Okeania sp. SIO3I5 | reverse complement strand
CGCGAAAATTAGCGATATAGCTGCCACTAGGCTCCGCCAACGCTCTGGCGCAACGGATGTTAGAGGGCTATTTTTTTCCCAAAAAAAATCCTCAAAGCTAGAGAATGTTAACACTTGGAGATGGAATCAGTTAGCTATTACTATTGGACAATAGTAATAGCTAACATTAATAATCGCGAAAATTAGCGATATAGCTGCCACTAGGCTCCGCCAACGCTCTGGCGCAACGGATGTTAGAGGGCTATTTTTTTCCCAAAAAAAATCCTCAAAGCTTGAGAATGTTAACACTTGGAGATGGAATCAGTTAGCTATTACTATTGGACAATAGTAATAGCTAACATTAATAAGCGCGAAAATTAGCGATATAGCTGCCACTAGGCTCCGCCAACGCTCTGGCGCAACGGATGTTAGAGGGCTATTTTTTTCCCAAAAAAAATCCTCAAAGCTAGAGAATGTTAACACTTGGAGATGGAATCAGTTAGCTATTACTATTGGACAATAGTAATAGCTAACATTAATAATCGCGAAAATTAGCGATATAGCTGCCACTAGGCTCCGCCAACGCTCTGGCGCAACGGATGTTAGAGGGCTATTTTTTTCCCAAAAAAAATCCTCAAAGCTTGAGAATGTTAACACTTGGAGATGGAATCAGTTAGCTATTACTATTGGACAATAGTAATAGCTAACATTAATAAGCGCGAAAATTAGCGATATAGCTGCCACTAGGCTCCGCCAACGCTCTGGCGCAACGGATGTTAGAGGGCTACTTTTTTCCCAAAAAAAATCCTCAAAGCTAGAGAATGTTAACACTTGGAGATGGAATCAGTTAGCTCTTACTATTGGACAATAGTAATAGCTAACATTAATAAGCGCGAAAATTAGCGATATAGCTGCCACTAGGCTCCGCCAACACTCTGGCGCAACGGATGTTAGAGGGCTACTTTTTTCCCAAAAAAAATCTTCAAAGCTTGAGAATGTTAACACTTGGAGATGGAATCAGTTAGGCTTAACTATTGGACAATAGTTCGAGCCAACATCAATAATCGCGAAAATTAGCGATCGCTATGGGCGAAACCCAACAAATGCCAGTTTCTTGTTAGGTTTCCTTGAGCTGATCTTAGGAAAATTATTCGTGGGGGAAACTCCCTAAGATGAGAATTTCGGGCAAGGTAACAGATACATCTTGGTGTTGGGTTTCGTGACCTCAACTCAACCTACAAACTATAACGTAGGTTGGGTTGAGCTGGCGAAACCCAACATATACAAGCTTGTTGGGTTTCCTTGAGCTGATCTTAGGAAAATTATTCTTGGGGGAAACTCCCTAAGACGAGACTTTCGCGCAAGGCAACATATACAAGCTTGTTGTTAGGTTTCCTTGAGGTTATCTTACGAAAATTTTTCATGGGGGAAACTCCCTAAGACGAGACTTTCGGGCAAGGCAACAGATACATCTTGGTGTTGGGTTTCGTGACCTCAACCCAACCTACAAACTTAAGGCACCCTACAAAATCTTTAAAATGTGGGTAAGTTTCAGCATCCCGGAAGACCTCTCCCCTAACCCCTCTCCTGCAAAGAGAGGGGAGCATTTCTCCCCCTTCCCTTGCAGGGAAGGGGGTTGGGGGGTTAGGTTTTACCTACAATTTTAGTCTAGACGCGCTTCTACCTCAACAAAATTTACTGTTGTTGTTGACTTACTGCTTGCGATCGAGCAACTGCTGCGGCAAATTCTGGATTTTGTTGTAGGTCTTCTGGAACTTCTCTTGCTTCATGTAAACCGATAGTATTTGACCAGTTCGTTTGATTATTCCATTTGATATTGCTGAGGTAGGCACCACTGAGATAGGCACCACTGAGGTCGGCATTACTGAGGTCAGCATCACTGAGGTCGGCATCACTGAGGCCGGCATCACTGAGGTCGGCACCACTGAGGTTGGCATTAGTAAGTGCGGCACCACTGAGGTCGGCACCACTGAGGTCGGCACCACTGAGGTCGGCATCTTTTAGATAGGTATGAAAAAGTTTGGCATCACTGAGGTTGGCATTACTGAGGTCGGCACCACTGAGGTCGGCATCACTGAGGTCGGCATCTTTTAGGTAGGTATGAAAAAGTTTGGCATCACTGAGGTTGGCATTAATGAGGTTGGCATTAGTAAGTGCGGCACCACTGAGGTCGGCACCAATGAGATTGGCATCAATGAAGTTAGCACCTTCAAGGATGGTAAGAATCAATTTAGCACCACTAAGGTCGGCATCTCTGAGAAACTTACCTACTATTTCCACAAAAAGACCATTCCCAAGGCATTCACTATAACCAATAATCTTCAATAGTTTTGCTACATCAAAATCTTCACTATCATCTTGACCGCAAGGATAAAAATGCAACTGCTCCCGCAACTCCTCCTGAGACTGCCCATAACGATGCAACTCAAACAACAAAATCATCACATTCAACCCCGTATAAATATCAACCTGACGTTGCCCAGACTCAATACCCCACTGCTGCAACTGCCTCGCTTTTTTCTGAGGTAAAGTTTCCTCGGTCGCCTCAATAAACTTCCCATCACACCAGTCTAGGTAAAACCCATGTAACCGCTCAAACAACACCGCCAACTCAACCTCACTTTTCACCAACAACGCCATCAAATATTCCACAACCTCCGCCGTTAAATTGCCATAACCAAACAGATCGTAAACCTGCCATTCCAACTCCTCATCAGACAGCACATAAATCTTACGTCGCTTCCCAGTTTTATCCGTCAAATCTTCCAGACTTTCTGCCATCCGTTTTGCACAGAGAAACTCACCAAAACTCTTATGAAAAAACTCCACGGAATTTTCTGCTGCTGCTGCCGACTTCAAATAAAAAGCAGCCAAAGCATTTTTCAAACCATCCTCTCGTTGATCTTGCCTAGCTTTTTCAATTAACGCTTGCAATTCCTTGTATCCCTGTTTCACCAGTCGGTCTTCAATCATTTTTATAGCAGCATATTCGCCACCAGATTGCACCACACACAACCCCGCTTCTGCCAACAAAATTTCTAAATCTTCTGGCTCCAATTTCGTAATTTCAGGATTAAGATTTTTACCCTCTTCTATTCGCTGTTTTTCCAGCACCCACTTAAACGCTTGCTGATAAATCAAAACTTTTACCCCACCAACATCAGCAGTAGCAAACATCTCTACCTGTAACTGCTTATCCCGGTGCATGGCAGCTAGCAAATACAACAAAAGTGGTTCCCGCGCCAACTCCTTAACCTGCTCCGGACATTTTCGACTGTGCAAAAATTCCCGAAACTTTTCTGTTTCCGCTTCCCCCACAACCATCTGCCATTTCTGAAACCACTTTTGCTGAATCTCATTACCCATCGGCAAAATACTCACCCGCTCTAAATTAGGAGGCATCAACCTTTCAACGCCATAAAGCGCCAAAGGTCTACCCGTAATCAACACCCGATGACCACGCTCTTTATTTTCTGTTGCTTGTTTCTGAAACTGCGCCACCTGATCTAAAAACACCTTCAACTCATTACTAGCTCCCCGCTCCAACAATAACTCATCAAACCCATCCAGCAAAAACAGAAACTGAGTATTGCGGTCTGTCAACCAACCGCTATCAGTCTTGACAAAATCCCAACCCACAGCATCAGCTAGAGTCTCATCAATATTCGCTGCAAAATTTCTGACATCCCGTAACCGAATCAAAAGAGGCGTATAAATAGGATGTAATTCCTGGCGCACCAAGTCAGCAAACATCCGGCAAAAAACACTTTTTCCTCTTCCCGGCCCCGCTTGAATAAATAACACTTGTTTATCTTTGTTTTTATCCAGCAAAATTGTTTTTCCCCACTCCTCAATATTCTGGGATCTTGCTCTTTCTTCAACCTTCCCATCGGAGTTAACAGATTTAACTTCTAGTGGTACATAAACTTGCTTAAAAGAGAAATTTTCATCAAATACTTTTTCCTGTGGTTTAGTAGCGATATTGTCTTCCAAATACTTATCAATACTGCCATAAACTTCTAAATCTTGTTGCCAACCATCCCCATAAATTCCGGCTAATTTTTTCGCATCATCTTTCACTTCCGACACCGCTTGTTTCATATAACGATGAGTATTGCGAGAAATTCTTTCAGTGACAATTTTTGCAGTATTTTCATCTAAACTAGATTCTTTTAAACGAGCAAGTAAAATATCATCAAACTTTTTTCTCAAAGGTGAATCATAAAAACAAATCAAAGTATCCTTAGCATCTCGGTCATTAAAATAAACTTCTTCATCCAACTTATTAATCTGTTTTTGTACCGCTTCCGAAGCTTCAGTTTCTGTCAGCTTATCTTGAATTTCTGGAAAGTCTATAAAAAATTGTCGAAAACTTTCTAAATAAGCCACCTGAGCAACCAACTGCACTGCATCTTCTAACGTTGGTTCCTGACGAGTTTTTTCAACAATAAAAGAAATAATTCCAGTTGCAATAGGCAAAAAAGGTAAACTCTCCTTCACAACTTTTCCCAGGGGAGAATTTAGTGCATCTAAAACAGAATTAATATTTTCAATAAAAGGTTTTAATTCCTTAGCATCCTTGTTTTATTGTATTGCTTTTGCTATTTCAAAAACTGCCTTAGCTGACTCAACCCCACCTTTAACAGTTTCCGAGAAATTTAACTCTATTTCTGTATTGAGAACTCGCCAAATATTGCGCCAAAGTTTACCTGCCATAATTACTCTAAATATTAATCTTAATTAGACTAATTATAGCACTTCTAAAATTTACAGCAGTTTTCTGGAAAATGAACCACCTTTATCTCACGAGGTTTAGTCTCCAAACCAAAGTAAAAATCGGATAAAAAAACCAAACCCCCCACAGTTTTTTTCACAAATCATTTCAGACTGCTACATTATGAGATTTATCATATTAGAATCCAGTTATATCGTATATGTTTATAACTATACTTCAATATTTAATCTCCCCTACTTCCCTAAATAAGTAGAACAGTGCAAAAAAACAGAAGTATTTCAACAATTAATAATTATTCATTATTAATTGTTGAATTCTGCCTTCTGCCTTCTTTAAACTTCTGAAAAATTGCGTATCATCCCGCAATAATGCAACGCCATATTTGGGTTTTTTAATAGCAACAGAAAATGTCTGATTACAAGTTCTATTAATAGAAACTTGTCTAAGTTTAGAAATTTTACATTTAGTTTGTAACATTTTCCCTACCTAATAAATAATGACTCTAGTTTTTTGTCAATGTATTGATTACCGAAAGATTGTGGTCTAAAGCTTCCCTTTTGAAGGGGATAAAAAGCGGTCGAGGGATGGCGAGGTTTCCTCGCCATATCCAATCGACCAATAGAAAAGATAATTCCGTATTTCCAGGCTCCGACTA
>NZ_JAAHHT010000372.1 GCF_010672085.1 Okeania sp. SIO3I5 | reverse complement strand
GTATTTTCCTTTGATGAAATAACCCCGTTGCCGAACTATGGGTTTATGCACTTCGTTGATGACTGCTGTTTTGCCAATTCCAGAAAAACCTGCGACTAACATCATTTCAGAACATCCATCTCCCCCCTTACCAAGGGGGGTTAGGGGGGGATTACTACCAAGGGGGGTTAGGGGGGGATTACTACCAAGGGGGGTTAGGGGGGGATTACTACCAAGGGAGGTCTCGGGGGGATTACTAACTCGCTCAAAAGCATCTAGTAGCTTTTGTACTTCCGTTTCCCGTCCGTAGAGTTTTTCGGGTATCAGGAAGCGATCGCATAAATCTCGGCTCCCTAGCTCAAATTGCCTAATCTTTCCTGTAGCTTTCAATTGTTGTAAACATTGTTCCAAGTCATGCTTCAATCCTAAAGCATTCTGATAACGATCCTCCACATTTTTAGCCATTAATTTCCGGACTATATCAACAAGGGGAGTGGGAACTTGAGAATTAGGAGGATTCGGGGGAGTTTTAGCAATATGACAATGCACTAATTCCATCGGATCACTGCTTTTAAAGGGCAACTGTCCTGTTAGCAGTTCAAAAAATGTCACACCCAAAGAGTAAAAATCTGTGCGATAATCAATCCCTCGGTTCATCCTTCCTGTTTGCTCTGGGGAAATGTAACCCAGACTTCCTTCTAGAACGTTGGGACTAATCAGTTGTTGTTGTTCTTTAGGCAGTAAAGTAGAGATACTGAAGTCGATCAGTTGAATTTGCTTGCTTTCAGGGTGGATGAGAATGTTGGCGGGTTTGATATCTTTGTGGATAATACGTTGTATACCTAGATAGTGGAGAGCTTCTGCTAGTTGCATGGCAATCTTGAGGAAATTGCTGAGACTTTGCTCTAAGTTTTGCCAATACTCAAAGAGGGCGATCGCTCCCGAATCTGGCATCACCAAGGCGTAACTATTGCCGTAGCGTTCTAAGGCCAAAGGTTGAATAATTGCTGGATGTTCCAGATGGCGGGTAATGATATATTGGTTGCGGAATTGGACTAATTCATTGAAACTGGGGTGGGGGTTACGTAATACCTTGATAATTACTTGTTTCTTGTCACAGATACGCTGGCCACGATAGACCAAAGTTCGCGTTCCTTGGTATAAATTTTCACTTAGGTAGTAGTTATGAATATTAAGCATAATAATGTTATTAATGGTTTTCAAATTTGATTTAGGTAAATTTCAAGTTTTCGGTGAGATTTTACTATATAGATATCTCCAGAAAAGAGGGAACAGAGAACAGAGAAGATATTTTTACCGAAAAGGTACGGAAAATGATTTTGTCAGTAAATTTTACAACTCTAGTTTATACTAAATAAAAGGTAAATTGATTTTATGGAGATGTCTAATAGACCTCTCCAATAATAAAAAATAAAATAAATTATTCCACTCTTATATCATCAGCATTTATGCATAACCGCTATATCTAGTAGGCGAAAATGGCATTTTCCCCTATATATAGCGTATTTTCTAATAATTTGCGTAAGTCCTGATCATGTGCGGTAGCATCGGAGCGTGTATAGAATCTAATATTATGTTCGGATAATCACTTATAAAAAAATCTTTTCCCTTTCAACTTTTCTTTTACTTCTGCCTTCTGCCTTCCTTCCAGCAAAGTATAAGTATTCAACCGGACATGATATAGCTGAGAAAGAGTTGCTTAGGACATGGACTGATGATGAACCTTAGACTGGGAAATGTTTTTCTAACTGTTCCCTGTTCCCTGTTCCCTGTTCCCTGCTATATTATTCATCAATTGTCTAACAGCTAAGTTATAAAGATAATCTAAAGAAAGTTCTATCCTAGTGAATGATAGTGTTATAGTCTATGATTATCTAGACAGTATAGTAATAATGAGCGGTATACCTGGGATACGGCTAACGCCACGCTCCGCGAACGCAAATCCTCAACGTCAACTTGACCGTGAATGCCTGTGGAGGTCTTGCTGCCGACAGTTCCGGTAGAAGCAGGTAGGGACGTATCGCTGCGCGAGATGTAACGCATTAATGTTCAAGCAACGTCCGTACACAGTAAAATGTCACATTATGCGGTGCGACCCCGCGACGACGTTTCGCCTTCCTACGGAATGCTAAGGCAAACGCGACATCTTTGCGGAGCATTCCCTATAAGAAAAAGCAAAGCTCCTCTGCAAGAGGCAAGTCGCAACCGGTCGTTAACGCAGTTTCCCGAAGGGTGGGATGGCGTTTTGCTACGCATAACTACGTTAACGCTACGCGACATAAAAAGCGTTCGCGGTTCTGCATTCTTCGGGGTTTCCTTCCCTCCGGGACGCTACGCGCACTTCGGAGCTTTGCGCTAGCAAGCGCCATATCCAATCGACCAAGAGAGGGAATGCGCACCAAGAGAGACGTTTTATATCGGTTTTATGAAGCAGGAAATGGGGAGATTGAATATTGAAGTAATTATAGATCTATAAACATAGACTGTATAACCGGATTCTATATAAGAAAGGAAATGAAAATGCATAAATTTTTAAATTCGTATTCAATACAATATTTGTAAGTTGAGGAAGTAATTTTGCGATTACTGTATAATATCATGTCCGGTAGCATCGGTATTGTATAGCAAAGGTAGGGAACAGGGAACACTTAACTGGGAACAGGGAGGAGGGAGGAGGGAGGAGGGAACACTTAACTGGCAGGAATACTTAAGATCCAGAAAAAAACTTAAATTTCCGGTAAAATTCACCCTTGAGTTTACACCAACGATACCAGCGGACATGATATAACCGGATTTTATATTACGCATTAGGAACCAGTTTTAGGCGTTTGAGATTGCATTCCTGACGGAATGCTCCGCAAACGCTGTTGCTCGCAATGACATAAATACCTTGTTTTGCGTAAGTCCTAATAATATCAAATCCGGTTGAATAGTTATTGTATAGTTGGGAGTAGGGGAGTAGGGTAGGGACGTTGCATAAGGGCGTCCGTACGGGAGTAGGGGAGATTGAATACTGAAAATTATAGAATTATCAACATATACTGTATAACCGGATTCTATATAATGACAATGACTAGGTTAAATTGGAATATCTATGATAAATTCACTACCTTTTTCCAGTTGAGAAATACACTGCAATTCTCCTCCATGTTGCTCGTTAACTATTTGGTAACTAATAGACAATCCCAGTCCAGTACCTTTACCGACTGGTTTAGTCGTGAAAAAGGGGTCAAAAATATGTTGCTGAACAGTCTCACTCATTCCTGGTCCATTGTCAGCAATGCAAATCCTGATCGTCTGCTCATTATGCCTTTGACTGGTGATACTAATTACCGGATAATCCTGAGTTTTGAAAGCATTTAAAGCATCAATGGCGTTAGTGAGAATCTGTAGAAACACTTGATTGAGTTGACTAGCATAACAGTTAATTGGGGGTAGTTGAGCATATTTTTTCACTAGAGCAATATCTGGGTGGGAGTCATCACCTTTGAGGCGATGTTGCAAAATCATTAAAGTATTCTCTAATCCTTCATGGATATCTACCTGCTTTCTTTGGGATTCGTCAAGGCGAGAGAAATTGCGCAAACCCAGAATAATTTTTTTGACGCGATCGCTTCCTGTTTGCATGGAATGAAATATTTTTTCTAGGTCTTCACATAAGAATTCTAAGTCTATATCTTCTAATTTATCTTTGATAGCATCACTGGGAGCAGAGGAGTTCTCTTCTTGGTAAAGGTTGATCAGTTCTAGTAACTCCAAAACATATTCGCGAGCATGAGTGATATTACCTGAGATAAAGGTAATGGGATTATTGATTTCATGTGCCATTCCGGCAACCATTTGACCTAAAGAAGACATTTTTTCGGTTTGAATAAGTTGAGCTTGAGTTTGCTGCAATTGTTGCAAGGTTTGTTGTAACTGTTGGTTGTTCTCTTGGAGTTGTTGGGTTCTCTGCTCAACTTTAGCTTCTAAGTCTTGGTAAAGTCTGGCGTTTTCAATGGAGATTGCTGCTTGGGCAGTCAGTAGGTTAAGAACTTGTATACGTTCTGTAGTAAAAGCTTCTGTGGTGAGGTTGTTTTCCAGGTAGAGAATGCCAATCAATTTTCCTTGGTTGAGAATGGGAGTACACAGAAGACTTTTGGGTGTTTTTTGAATAAAGTAGGGGTCAGTGCTGAAGTTATTGTCTTGTGCAAAGTTGTTAATGATTAAGGTCTGTTGCGTTCGTTTAATGGTGTTAATAATTGTCCGGGGTATGTCTTCGCTTTGCTCTAGAGAAATATTGCTTATGTAAGAAGTTGCGCGATCGCTTTGAGTGACGATTTCCCAATTTTCCGAGTCTTTTAACAACAATACTCCTTTGTTAGCTCCAGCATTCTCGATTAAAATCTCCATTAATTTTGAGACCAAGGTGTTCAATTCAATTTCTTCGGAAATAGTCTGGGAAGCTTTGATAGTAGAAGCTAAGTCAAAGACAGAGGTAGTGATGCTAGCAGTACCAATAGATGTGGAGTCAGTCAGAAGATCCCGATCGCTGGCAAGAGACTGAGGAGATTTTTGGAGGATGGGGGTTAGGAGTTGGGGATAAGTTTGTTCAAGTTGGTCAGTTTTGACTGAGCTACCCCATTGAGCATAGCAACTATAAGCAGATTGCATATACCCCACAGCAGATTTTTCCTTGCCCCAATTTAGGTAAGCTTTTGCTGCCAGTTCGTTTGCCAAAGCTTCTTCTTGGATGTATTCGTTATTCTGAGCTTCGGCAATGGCGCGATCGTATAACTCAATTGCTTCTAATTTTTGACCCAAACACCGACATTTTTCGGCCTCAACTAAAAGATACTTATGTAGAAAGTTTTCCGAACAGCTATCTGACCAAATTTTTAGCTGCTGCTGATTTGATTCTATTTGCTGCCAAGTATTATTCTGTTGTTGTGCAGACATACCAGAATACAAGTTGAGTAAAATCAGAGAAGCATAATAATAATAACAACTAGAAATTATGTGGCCTACAACATTGTTAAGAAGCGGTTCTGCTTTGGTTGCGTAATTTAAACCGACCTCAAAATTTTCTGTTAAACAGGAAAGGTGCATCATCAGAACATAATAGAAATAAACCCAACCCCACACTTGGGATGCTTCTATAAAAGCTATTGTTTTTTCAACTTTAATCATCACATCATCTTCTTTGTCTAGGCAAAGTCTGGTTATAAAAACTTTGGCTGCAGCAAGTGTCACTTGTAAAGCCTCATTCTGGACTTTATCTCCCACCAATATATACTTGTCTATATCTACAGCAACTGCTGCTAAATTCTCTCCTTGGAATAATCGATTTGTAATATTACTCTGTAAGTTATAAGCAGCATATTGAATTTCTCCAGACTCCAATCCTGCTATATAGCTTTCATAAGTTACTTTTGTTGCCTCTTTTATTGGTCTTGTCCAAGGTATCATAAAAGCTCCAAGCATGTTTCCAGCTTGACACCTCTGAGATTTACTATTGAGTTTGTAACTTAGTTGCATAGCTAAGTCTCCCCACTCATAAGCTCTGTGATACTGCCCTTGCAATGCTAGAATTACTCCATAGTTGGCATAAGCGTTGATTGACTCAGGAATATTTCCATGTTTAATTGACAGACAAACTGCTCTGAGAGGGAGAAAAGTGAAAAGTTGAAAATTGGAGGTCATATATGCTGATACATTTAGAGCCATTAGCAATTTAATCATTGCTTGAATAGATGGTTCAACTGTTGTCGGTAAATCTAATAGTGAGGAAATAGAACGTTCTGTCAAACTCTGAGTAATAGAGGCAAACTCTGATTCAACTAGCTGACTCAGCTTGTTGGTATCAATCTCAATTCCCAGATTTTCTAATCCAATCATACCTACCTGAATTGCTTCCTCATGTTTATCCTGTAGACTAAATTGAGCGACTTGAATGCGATAGAAATCCGCCTGTTCTACAGGATAACTCACCCATTCTAAAGCTACTGTAATTGTCTGTTCCAATTCCTCGTACTTGCTATGACTGAACTGAGCTTCTGCCAGGTGACGATGCAGATTTAAACTCAAGTTATATTGATTAATCCAAGCATCTTTTTCTAATAAGTTAATACCTGTTTTTAGATACTCAATCGCACCTTGATAAGCTGTAGCAGATATCGCTTTTTCGCCCGCAGCTAAGTTCAGTTCTGCTAATTTTTCTTCCTCCCTTTTTTCCTTGATCAGAGACTTGCCAAAATTCAGGTGATTAACAATAT
>NZ_JAAHHT010000371.1 GCF_010672085.1 Okeania sp. SIO3I5 | reverse complement strand
CTGATGCTAACCAAGGTAGTGATGATGCAGCCGACTCTGATGCTGACGCCAATGGTGTGACACCAATAGTTACCCTAGCTCCTGGTGAAAATAATCCCACAATTGATGCGGGAATTGTGGAAATTCCACCAGAACCTGCTTCTTTAGGAGACAAAGTATTCTTTGATGATGATGGTGATGGTATTCAAGATGCAGGAGAAGATGGAGTAGATGGTGTAACAGTGACTTTAACTGGTGGTGGAGCCGATGGTGACATTGACACTGTTGGGGACAACACCACAGAAACGACTACCACTGATGAGAACGGTATGTATTCTTTCACCAACCTCAATCCTGGTGAAGAGTATCAAGTAACTTTTGATGAGTCTACTTTACCTGATGGATTTGAATTTACTGATGCTAACCAAGGTAGTGATGATGCAGCCGACTCTGATGCTGACGCCAATGGTGTGACACCAATAGTTACCCTAGCTCCTGGTGAAAATAATCCCACAATTGATGCGGGAATTGTGGAAATTCCTCAAAATCCTGGTATCGAAATTGAAAAGTCAACTAACGACGTAGATGCTGACACTCCAGAACTAGCACCAGAAATTGCTGCGGGTGATACAGTTACTTGGACTTATAAAGTAACTAACACTGGTGATGTATCCTTTGACGAAAGTGAAGTCGAAGTAATTGACGATCAAGAAGGCGAAATTACCAATATCGTTGACAAAATCAATGGAGATGATGATAACACCCTAGATCCTGGTGAAACTTGGATTTACGAGCAGACAGGAATTGCTCAAGATTTGTCTACCGTTACTAACACCGTTATTGATTTTGAAACCGATGGTGAAGGTAATGATTTAGCAGCAGGTACTATTATTGATGATGAATACCAGAACTTAGGGGTAACGATTTCCGCGACTGAATTCGGTGCGATGATATTTGATAGTGCTAACCCAACTGGTGGAGATTCCGATTTAGCAACAGATACTGAAGGTAACATCTTAATCATTTCCGAAGATGGTGACAGTTCCGATCCTGATGACGATGGTGGTGGTGGCGTAATTACCTTTGACTTGGATAACCCAGTCGAATTCAACTCTATTAACTTAGTAGATATTGAAGAAGTAGGTGGTGAAGTTCGCACTACTGATTCTGATGGAAATGTAACTACTACCTCAATTCCTGCTACTGGTGATGCTAGCCTCCAAACTTTAAATATCGATGATAGTGATGTTGTAAAGATAGAAGTTGAACTTGCTGGTAGTGGTGCTATTTCGGGCTTAGATTTCGACAGCATCGGTGATGGCATCTATAAGAACATTGGTACAGTTGTTGCTGATGGTGTCGAAGATTCCGATCCTAGCCACTATGTTAACCCTGAACCAGATCCTCAAAATCCTGGTATCGATATTGAAAAGTCAACCAACGGTGTAGATGCTGACACCATAGAGGAAGCAGTAGCAATTGCTGCAGGTGATACGGTTACTTGGACTTATGAAGTAACTAACACTGGTGATGTATCCTTTGACGAAAGTGAAGTTGAAGTAATTGACGATCAAGAAGGCGAAATCACCAATATAGTTGGCAAAATCAATGGAAATGATGATTCTACCTTAGATCCTGGTGAAACCTGGATTTATGAGCAGACAGGAATCGCTCAAGACTTAAGCACTGGCACCAGTTCCCAAGACATCACCTTCAAACTTACAGGTAATAGTTCCACAACAGGTAGTTACGGAAATGTCCGTACCTTTACTAAAAATGGTGTATCAGTGGACGTCAGTGCATTCAGCAGTAACAAGAGTGGTGGAAACTGGAGAACTGCTTATCTGGGAGCTTATGGCGGTGGTTTAGGTGTTACCAACCGTAATGAAAGTGGTCATTATCACCGAGCGGATAATGGTACTAGCAACGATTATATCCTCTTTGAGTTCGACGAAGCAGTAACTGTAGATCGCGCATTCCTTACTTACATCAGCAATGATAGTGATATTTCAGTCTGGATAGGCGATCTCGATGGAGATATCTCACTTTTGAACAGCGATATCTTAAATGACTTCACCAAGGAAAATAAGAATGGTGGCAATGGCGGTGGTGACCGCGCTCGCTGGGCTAACTTTAATGCTGATGAGTTAACGGGTGATACCCTGGTTATTGCGGCGAAAACAAATGACAGTAATGATGCCTTCAAACTGAAAAAGCTTGATATTTCTGTACCGGATGAAACAAGCATCGGCAATTACGTCAATATTGGAACTGTAACCGCTGGTTCTGTAAGTGATGAAGACCAAAGTGGTTACACTAATCCTGAAGGCGAACCAGAACCAGAGCCAGAAAATCCTGGTATCGACATTGAAAAGTCTACCAACATTGTAGGTGCTGATCCTGCTGATGCTGTAGATGCTGATACTCCAGAGCAAGCAAAAGAAATCGCTGCTGGTCAGGAGGTTATTTGGACTTATGAAGTAACCAACACTGGTGATGTACCCTTTGCTAAAAGTGAAGTTGAGGTTACTGACGACAAAGAAGGCGAAATCACCGATGTCGATCCCACACAACATGGAAATGGAAATAACATCTTAGACCCTGGTGAAACCTGGATTTACACAAAGACAGGAATTGCTGCAGATTTAACAACTACTACAAGTTCCCAAGACATCCGGTTCAACCTCACAGGTAACAGTTACACAACAGGTAATTACGGAAATGTTCGTACCTTTACTGAAAATGGTGTATCAGTAGATGTCAGTGCATTCAGCAGTAATAAGAGTGGTGGAGACTGGAGGACTGCTTATCTGGGAGCTTATGGCGGTGGTTTAGGTGTTACTAACCGTAATGAAAGTGGTTCCGGTCACCGAGTAGATAATGGTGGTAGTAATGATTATATCCTCTTTGAGTTCGAGGAAGAAGTAATTGTCGATCGCGCATTCCTAGATTATGTTGACGGCGATAGCGATATCACAGTCTGGATAGGTAATCGCGATGGAGATATTACAGATGATTTGAATAGCGATATCTTAAATGACTTCGCTAAGGAAAATAACAACGGCGGTAACTACGATCGCTGGGCTGACTTTAATGCTGATGAGTTAAAAGGTAATACCTTGGTTATTGCTGCTCGTACCGACCACAATCACGATGGCTTCAAGTTGAGAAAACTTGATATTTCTGTACCTGGTGAAACAAGCAACGGTGTTTATGAAAATATTGGTACTGTTAGTGTCAATGGTTTCCCCGGTATCACCGATGAAGATTGGAGTCACTATGTTAATCCTGAATTCATCTAATTTTCTTGAATAGATTTTCTATATATCGGCAATAGCAAATCTAGCTGTCAAAGTCAGGTAATATCATGTCCGGTTGAATAGTTATAAATAAAAATGGAGGAGTCAGGAGTAGTAGGGGCGAACGGCCGTTTGCTTCGCATAACTATCGTTAACGCCCGTACAGGAGTCAGGAGGGTTTCTTCCAGTTGTGACTTAACTCTATACACAAACGATGCTACCGGACATGATATAAATAGTTAAATTAATTAAGAGTTTCACAGAAATTACCTCTGTGAAACTCTTTTTTTGGCGTTTGGTACACAATTTTGTTTAACAATAGGAGATTGTCCTCGCTAAACAATTGTCATTAAAAATAGGACAATATGTTATGTTTATGATAGAATTTATTAATAATTACTTGACAAATATATTTGATTATGATGTAATAAAAATTCTGAGTTAAATGAGGTAGTGTCTAGAAATAATTTATTAATTATGAAAGTCACTATTTTATAGACAAAATCAGGTCAAATCATTATAGGCTTTGAGTAGTAAAGCCTAATTTTATATAAATTAATCCCAATAAAGGATTAAATTTATTTAATTTATTAAGAAAGAATTGCAATACTATTAAAATTAATTAGCAAGTATTAGGTAATTATCTATACCTGCTTACCAAAAACAAATAAGGAGAAAATAAAAAATGAAAATCACTAGACGAGTATTTCTAGGAACAGGCACAGCAATGGCAACCGTAGCGATCGCTGAACTGGGAAAAAGCAACCGAGGATTAGCCCAAAGTCGTGAAATTAATCTCTATTCTTCACGGCACTACGACACTGATCAAGTTCTTTACGACAGTTTCACCAAAAAAACTGGTTTCAAAGTTAACCTAATTGAAGGTAAGGGAGAGGAGTTAATCGAACGAATCAAAAGTGAAGGAGCCAACAGTCCCGCAGATGTCTTCATCACAGTTGATGCAGGTAATTTGTGGCGTGCCCAAGAAGACGGAATCTTGCAACCAGTTTCTTCCTCTATTCTCAACAGTAAAATTCCAGCTAACCTCCGCAGTCCCGAAAACTTATGGTTTGGTTTCTCGAGACGGGCACGGGTAATCATGTATAACAAAGATAAAGTTCAACCCTCTGAGCTATCAACTTATGAAGATTTAGCTACAGGTAAATGGAAAGGTAAAATTGTGATCCGGTCTTCGAGCAATATTTACAACCAATCTTTAGTCGCATCTTTAATTGAAATTCTGGGAATGTCACCGACTGAGAGTTGGGCAAAAGGCTTTGTTAGCAATTTTGCCAGACCTCCAGAAGGAAATGACACTGCTCAAATAAAAGCTGTTGCTGCTGGTATAGGTGATATTGGTATTGCTAATAGCTACTATTTAGCGCGTTTAAAAAGATCTACGAAAGCAGCAGATAAAGCAGTTGCAGAAAAAGTGGGTATGTTTTTCCCGAACCAAAATGGGCGGGGTACTCACGTTAATATTAGTGGTGGCGGGGTAGTTAAAACTGCTCCCAATAAAGAGGGTGCAATTAAATTTCTCGAACATTTAACCAGTCCAGAAGCTCAAAAAATATTCTCTGAAGGTAATAACGAGTATCCTGTAGTTGCCGGTGTACCTGTTCCTGGCGTTTTGAAAACTTTTGGTGATTTCAAGAGTGATTCTACTAATGTTTCTGTTTATGGTAAGTTGAATCCTGAAGCGATTAAATTAATGGATCGTGTAGGTTGGAAATAGAGAGTTAATTAATGGATAATGGATAATTGATAATGGATAATTACTTCTTTGGCATTGGTAAAATCAGGTATTAAATTTGTATCAGAGCAAGATTGATAGTAAGGAAAAAAGCTGTTTTAACTACTGACTACTGTAGGGGGGAACAGCCGTTCTAAAAATTATACAATCATTTACTAATGCCACCTCTTTGATAAATTTTTGCCACGAATCTCTGTTATCTAAAATCCGGTTGAACAGTAGTCATTACCACGATAGGAAGCAATCTCCTAAACATAAGAGATTGCTTCCTTCCGCTCCGTTCCAGTCCCAATGACTTAGGTATAGTAATTACCAGGATTTGATATTACCTATTCCCTATTTCCTAAAAGCGGATAAGATTTTTATAGACAAATAAAATAGGATTGCTATAAAGATAAAATTATGGAACCAAGTTTAGTAGGATTAGCAGGTTGGGAATTACCAAAAATAGCTGCTCCTTTGTTGGGTGGTGTTTTGAAACAAGGTAGCGATCGCTTCGTTCAACTTCTCAATAAAACAGATGTAGAAAAGGCAATTATTTCTGGAGAAAAAGCTGTTCGGGAATGGGAAAAAACACTCCATCCTCAACAACTTTTATTTTATTCTGCTAAACCCGATGGATGGAATGGAGTTAACAAATTTCTCAGCAAATATTTTGATAATTATGGTGTTTTGCAGGAATTACAAAAACCATTAATTAATCAAGGTAAGCCTGATATTGATATTTTAATTAGCATTTTTAAACGGGAAGCTGAAGCTAAAAAGATTCAATTAAATCAACAAAGTTTACAGTCTTGGATTGAAATATTTGTTGATGCTTATTTTCAAAAAACTGATACTTATATTAAATTTCAGGTTGCTAAACAAAATTATTTTGAACAGTTAGCTAATTGGTTTGATGATGTGAAATTTGCTGGCATTTCTGTGCCTGGACAAGAGGTGGAAAAGTCGGAGAAATTAGCTAATATTTTTGTGATGCCGGATGTGTTGGAAGATGTCTCTACGGGAGGCGGTTTTGAACGGGATTTATTGTTAGCTGGAAGTGGGGAAAAATTAGACAGAGAATTATTAGTAAATACCTCTGGCAGAAAATTTTTAGCTTCGGAATTATTGACTCAAAGTCAGTCGCGGAAATTTGTAATATTGGGTGCGCCTGGTTCGGGAAAAACAACTTTGATGAGTTATTTTGCCGTGATGTTGGCATCTATCCCCCCAACCTCCCTTGGTAAGGAGTCAATCCCCCCAACCCCCCTTGGTAAGGGGGGCTATATGTCTGAAAATTCTG
>NZ_JAAHHT010000370.1 GCF_010672085.1 Okeania sp. SIO3I5 | reverse complement strand
GGCTTTGTTGCACAAAGAGAGCAAATAGGGTAAAAATAACAGTGCGTGGCACAATCAACCTACACCAAAGTAGATATGAGTAAGTCCAAGTCTAGGTCTAAGTCCAAGCCCAAGTACCGAGTCAGTAACTGGTCTGAGTATGATGCTTCCTTAAAGCAAAGAGGGAGTATGACATTTTGGCTGACTGATGAAGTAATAGAGCAGTGGGTAAACCAACAGAGGACAGGACGCAGGGGAGCATCAAATACATATAGTGATACAGCCATTGAGTTTATGGTGACTATACAATCATTGTTTAGTCTGGCCGGACGACAGACCGAAGGTTTTGTGGAATCTATATTTGAATTGATGGACCTAGATTTACCGATACCAGACCATAGCACTGTATCCCGTCGATTACAAAAACTGAATGTTCAACTGCCAGTTATACCAACCAATGAAGCCATTCCGGAAGGTAGTAGACTCTACAGGGGTGAAAGTGTACGGGGAGGGTGAATGGAAAACAAGAGTTCATGGTATAAGTAAACGGCGTACATGGCGTAAGTTACATTTAGGAGTAAATGAGGCTACAGGAGAGATAGTCAGTGGGGTCGTCAGCACCAATGATCTGAGTGATGACCAAGTATTTTCTGACCTCTTAGATGGAGTAGACGGTGAAATAGGCCAAGTATCAGGAGATGGAGCCTATGATAAGTATAAGTGTTATGAGAAAGCCAGGCAACGAGGGGCAAAAGCAACTATTCCACCCAGGAAAAATGCAGTAATAGGTCAACATGGCAACTGTAAATACACACCTCATCCCAGAGATGAAAATCTCAGAAGAATCAGAAAAGTAGGACGCCAAAAATGGAAACGTGAATGTGGCTACCATCGACGCTCCTTATCTGAAACTACTATGTTTAGGCTCAAAGTAATATTTGGAGGGAAGTTGAGACGACGAAAATTTGATGCTCAGGCAGTGGAGTTATTCATACAATGTACCATGCTCAACCTTATGATTCAAACGGGTAAGCCCAAAAGCTACAAAGTTGAAATCTAGCTCACTTCCATAAGGGAGTTGCTGCGATCGCTACTTTCATGCAACAAAGCCCTTCCCTACTAAACCTATGACTATATCGTTGCTGCGCTCTTTTTTCTGAGAATCTTAACGATAAGCTTCTCAGACTCTTAAATCGTGCGCATTCAGTAACGCTGCGCTGCACCCGCTCCCAACACGAGCTTAAGTTGAAAATCAACAACTAAATTAATAATAAAAGCAGCGCTCGGTTGGGGAGCGGGTGCTACTGAATGCGCTGAAGATATAGTTCTATCTAAATGTTTTAAATATTTAGATAGAACTAACTCAAAAAGTTAGTATAAAAGGATTTAAAGCAGCACACTAACGGGATTTCGATAAGGTTTAAAGAATCAATCGTTGCTGCGCATTTATTTTATGAGGGGATTAAGCGACAATCCCCTCATACTCCCAAGTCGCCGGATAAAACTGTTGCTCCGCGACGGTTTTGTCTGGTACAAAAGTTTTAATCTATACTACAAAAACTAAGCTTAACCATACAAATCCAGTTCCAAAAGGGAAAGATGATCAGCCCTTGATTTGTAACTTCAATAAAGTGAAGTAAGAAACTATAGTATAACTTATTAGTTCTCTCATCATTAATACCTATGAGTTCTCTTGATCGTTAATAATAATTAGTATGATTTATAGTTCTCCGTATGTCCATGTATAAAATTTCAGCATTTTGAGTAGACAATATCGTATTAATAGATTTAATATGGATATTACACACCTGATTAATTAATCAACACAAAAAGTCAGAATCAAATCTTTCAGTGTTCCAAAAATCAAAAAGCATTTTACGATTATCCATGGCAAGGTCAAAAAGGGAGAAATAAACAACACCTTGAACCCGCTTAAAACTCTTTAATTCAAAGCCCAAGAGAGACAAACACCACTTCACAAGGTGAATATCAAAAGACTCTATAGAAAGGTATCGAATACTCCATAAATCCTTAATCGTAAAATCAGCCTCAGCCAGTTTCTTAAAACCACACCGAATATTACTCCCAACCTCATTAATTAACAAGTGTTTATTAAAATAAAACTCATCAGGATTATTAATTATTTCGATGACATTAAAGCGAGTCAAATAAGCTACTTTTAATGCCATACATTTCTTATTCAAATCAATAGAAAATTCCTTATCATTGAGCCTCAATTTGTCAAATTTATGAGTTACTTCCAAACCTAAAGTTAAAAGCCAGTGAAGATTTATTTTAGGTAGTAACTTAGCATCATCGAGCTGCAAAATACTATGAGTTAATTGAAGCTTTTTGCTTTTAGGAGTAATATATCTGACCAAACTATTCTTACGCTCCATCAATCTTTCATCTAAAGTTTTCTGCTTTTTATCTTTGAGTTTCTGAAAGTCTGAATCAGTAAGCAAAGGAGATGCTATTATCTGGTCATATTGGGCTTGAATATTAGTAATTTTGTTAGCATTTATAATTTGCTTTAGCTTACACTTTTCCTCTTTTTTTATAGCGGAATTATTGATTCTGATAGTTTTGTAATCGCTAGCAAATTTTGCAATCACTGATTTTACTAGCCTTCTTAGGTGAGTATTAGTAATAGCTCCTCTTGTAGCCCAATAAGTTAAGCAAGAATCATTTATATAAACATCTAAGTTGTCATCAAAATGATGAAATATCAACTCATTCACTTTAAGTTGATTCTTTTGAGAACTTATTAATCCAGAAGCAAACAAAGAACCATTTCCAATCAAACAAGAAGACGAGCTTGAAGACCATATATATCTAGGAATTGGTTTCCGAATTCTTGCCATAGCTTGAGAAAAACTATTAACAGGAGTAATCCCCCAACTCATACCCCAATAGCTATCAAAATGCTCAGAGGTTATATCTATGCCAGTTTCTAAAACTGGTGAGATAAGAAGCACATCAGGAATTTCTGTTTCTATGAATTCATTGATGTTATTCATACAGTTGAATTCTCTTCTTTGTGGGTCTACAACTGTATGAGCATCAATCCGCATTACTTTTATATGCGGATATTGTTTCTTTAAAAGTATTTCTAAATTTTGTGTACTGTAGGAACTAGAGATTCTTTGACTGGAAGTAAAGAAACAAATATTATCACCCCTATCAATAGCTTTATACAAATCTCCTAAAAAAACTTGAGGTTGTGTCTGAGTATAAATATGACAAGTTCCAATTTTGTCTTTATATTGATTCTCAACAATAAATACTTTCTCTCCAGTATTTGCTTCTAGGAAATCTATCACATCTTGAGTAATATCAGCACTAGAAACTATTACTTTACTAGCTATTTTCAGCATCATAATAAAATTCTCAATGATAACAGGACGATGTTTTCTTACCTCTGTAGACGAATTTACTAGATGGTCTAAGACCTGGTCTATCTCGTCAATCACAAGAATGCAATCAGCAAACCTTTCTATATCAAATTTAACTGAACTATTTTTTCTCATAGAATCAACGCAAAGCGACAAACCAAACACTTCATCTAGTGATTCTCTATGGTTAAAAGCGTTCGCAATCTGAAAGCGACTCGAAAGTTCACTCATCAATTGAACTCTATGAGTAGGCACTAAAATCTTAATTCCACACTCAGAATATTGAGCAGTGTAGTCACTAATTGCTGCTGTTTTACCTGTTCCCTTCGCTGATAAAATTGCTGTTACTTTGTTATTATCAATTGCTTCTGTAATTTCAGGAAGGCATTTTTTATTCTTATCAGTAAGATATCTGGAGTTCAATGTTAAGTCAGGAGTAACTTTTTGAAACGTTTCCCCAAACAAACAATCTTCATATTTTAAATGTCGTTCATCTCCATCATAGTCAAACAAATAATCATCTATTCCTTTAGAATTAGTATTTGACCATGTACATTTTTCAAACTCCTTTGAAATTCCTAGTATAGAAATTTGCTTAATAAGTTTTTGTGCTGCTTTAGCAACATGATTTATTGTCTTTTCTTTTTTGTCGTTGTCGTAATAGAAGCAGAACTTGTGACCCTTAAACTGGTGAAATGTTTCGAGTAATTTCTTATCAACTTTAGAGTTATGGAAGTTCCATACTCCTGATAGGGCTATAGCAGGTACTCCAACAGACATTAATGCCATTGACTTTTTAGCACCTTCTGTAATTCCTATTTTGATTTTTTTATTAGTAGATATCCACTTCCAAGCATCCTCATAGCAAGCATTTAAGTCGCCTTTAGGATATATTTTAATATTGTTTCTTTCGGCAATTAACTTTATGTGATGGTAAGTAATTCGAGGGATAAAAGTTCCATTGGGAACCCCCAATATTTGTTCGTATTTAATATACTTACCTTCTTTGCTTTTATCTGGTCTGGGATTATCTGGTTTGAAGTGGGGGATTAATCCTTGTTTGGTTTGGAAATACACAAACCAAGCCCCAGCAAGGAGATGGTTGGTTTTTTCTAGTAGTCGGCCTGCTGGTCGGCCTGTATTAGTACGATCACCTTGCCAATATTCAAAATATTTGGACTGAAGCTGGAAACCCTCTGAGGAGTTGACGTTCAGAGATATTAGTAAATCATCGATGAAACTTTTCTTTAGCTCTTGATAATGACGGCTAAATACTGTAGAATATAGCTTTGACATGGTATTTGAGATTAGTGAGATTTTTTCAACATACCATGTCCCCCTTACTTGGGGCAAAGTGGGGAGAGTTTTGATATCAGCTCTCCCTTTTAGTATTTAAACATTCATTCTCCGATGCCTAGCGCAATGATTAAGGCTCGTTAAATAGTTTTACACACAAATCATCATTCAAAGGAAATCTTGCAGCTTAAATGCAATTCCTGTTTCCAATGATTTGATGTTTTAATTGAATTTCATCCCCTCAAAACATCAAATCATTGATACATATACGTTTCATCTACACAAACACAACTTTTTTGAGTTAACGTCTTAGTATCAAGAATAGAATAAAGAATAGACATTGGCTCTGCCTGGGACCCCCCCCAAAGGGTCCCCCCCAGGCAAAGCAACGTCAATTCTTTTTCCTTTTTCTTTTTTTATTTGATTTTTCTACTTTTTCTTTTTGCTTTGCAACAGATAATAAATGACGATGGAGAATCAAGTAGTACCTTTGAAGTATATCTTCATAATAAAAATTATTCATCTATTAAACTATTCCAGATACCAATTTTCTGTTCTTTTGCTGAATTCTCTGCAAAATTAAAAACATCAGAATTAGGGCAATTCTGATAATCTCCACTCAATCTGGCTAAACCATTTAATAATAAAAGCCCAGTAATAGATTCCTGCTCATTTCCGAATGTTACCCAAATATCACCATACCAAAAACCATGTTTGCTTTTGCTCGCAAATATAGTAGGAAGTTCTTGTGGAGATTGTTTCAATTGCTTTTCCAAATAAAACTTGGCTTCTGAAGTTAAATCAATTAATCCACAAAGTTGTAGATCACGTTTATAAGAACTCCTTTTTAAAATTAAGCGACCACCATCAACTACCGACTCAACTTGCCAATATTCAGTTTCAGGTATATGACTATCTTTAAAAGTTAAAATATCAGTAAGCTGAGTGCATCCTGACAAAAGTATTAACACTCCAATCAAACTTTGAAAAAACACATTTTTGACAAACATTTTACAGTCTCTAACAAGTAATAACAGTAGTTAAATATGACATCTCTTCAATTTAATTGCAAGTTAAATATTTACTGATTGCAGTGATATCAATAAGTGCTGTTTACTGATTGCAGTGATATCAATAAGTGCTGTTTACTGATTGCAGTGATATCAATAAGTGCTGTTTACTGATTGCAGTGATATCAATAAGTGCTGTTTACTGATTGCAGTGATATAGGTGCTTGTTCTATCTAAATATTTTAAATTTTTAAATAGAATTATATGCAACAGTTCAGCTCGCGTCGCACTCCAGTCGTACTCAAATTGAAAACAATCAAATTTCAATTGTCTCCTGCAAGTGTTCGGAGCCAACTGAAATTTGTTGTTTTCTAATTTTCGTTCTTCTTCCATTGCTCCTGGCTCGCTACGGTGTCGGCGAACAATGATTTCTTCAGTTTCAAAAAAACGTACAACAACCTAAACAGATAATGGGGACAAGGGTGAGACAGGAAGTACAAATAAGAGGCTTTGCCCTCCTTATTTGTACTTCCCTACGGCTTTGTTGCACAAAGAGAGCAAATAGGGTAAAAATAACAGTGCGTGGCACAATCAACCTACACCAAAGTAGATATGAGTAAGTCCAAGTCTAGGTCTAAGTCCAAGCCCAAGTACCGAGTCAGTA
>NZ_JAAHHT010000037.1:41207-62412 GCF_010672085.1 Okeania sp. SIO3I5 | reverse complement strand
TGGCGATGGGGAGGAAATAGTTAGGGTTTGCTGAGGGTGGGGAGTGTGGGGAGTGTGGGGAGTGTGGGGAGTGTGGGGAGTGTGGGGAGTGTGGGGAGTGTGGGGAGTGTGGGGAGTGTGGGGAGATCGAATATTGTTTGCTCATAGATACCAACATACATGAGCTTTAGCGACTGAAAAGCTTGCTCTTTTTTCACTCCAAAAAGTTACTTGCTTTTATTTTTAACCCACATTCCGCACTTCATAATGATGATGAATCTTAGAATCTCGGAAATGTTTTTCACTCCTATTCCCTATTCCCTACTCCCTATTCCCTATTCCCTACTCCCTAAGACTGAAACTGCTGTAGTAACCACCTGTAAACTTGGGTTTGATTTTCTTGACGAGTGCGTTGCAGTGCTTCCTCTAATAAAGAAATTACTAAACCAGGCAAAACTTGAGATTGGTTAATTTTTCTACTACCACCGTTAGCAATAGTAAAGGCAATAATTTCTACATTCTGTACATCAACTATCCAATATTCAGCAACATTCATTGCTTCATACAGCAAACGTTTTTCTCCTTTATCATCAGCAAGGGAAGTATTAGCAACTTCTATAACTAGGTTTGGTGGAGGATAAATATCTAGGTCAATAATAGATGTTTCCCAAGGAATGACATCAGCATTTTCGCCAATATAATAAGAAACATCGGGTTGAGTTGATTGATATCCTGTTTTGCGGTAGGTGCAGTTATCTTTGCCATTCACAATGATGTTTTTGGTAGTGGTAAAGAGAGTAATTGCTGCAATGAGAAGTAGATGATCGTTAGCATGCTTGTTTCCTAATGGTGACATTTCGATTCTAAATTTTCCGTTGTTGTAGTAACTTTTGGCTTTTTCGTAACTTGGGTCTTCAATGGTTTGGATATATTCTTGCCAAGTTGCAGTTATCCAAGTGTCTGTGGGTGCTTTTATTTGGGTTTTGTTCATTGGTTTTGTGGGAAAACTTGAGTCTTTCACAAATTGAAAAGGTTTATTTTAATTTATAGCAGGATTTTTTAATAGCGATCGCTCGATATTAAAAAATCCTGAAGCTAAGAAAAGATTGGTTAGAGTGCAGAAATGTTTTTCACTCCTTTCCCTATTTCTTATTTCCTATTCCTTGCTATTGAAACTGACTGAATAACCAAGTGTAAACTTGGATTTGATTTTCTTGACGAGTGCGTTGCAGTGCTTCCTCTAATAAAGAAATTGCTAAACCAGGCAAAACTTGAGATTGGTTAATTTTTCTACTACCACCGTTAGCAATAGTAAAGGCAATAATTTCTACATTCTGCACATCAACTATCCAATATTCAGAAACATTCATTGCTTCATACAACAAACGTTTTTCCCCTTTATCATCAGAAAGAGAAGTATTGGCAATTTCTACCACTAGATTTGGTGGAGGATAAATATCTAGGTTAATAACAGATGTTTTCCAAGGAACTACATTAGCACTTTCTCCAATATAAAAGGAAAGGTCTGGTTGAGCTTCTCGAAATCCAGTTTTGCGATAGGTACAGTTATCTTTGCCATCTACTTTGATATTTTTAGCGATCGCAAATAAGTTGACTATAGTGGTAATAATCATGTGGTCTGTGGCATGATCGTTTCCTAATGGTGACATTTCGATTCTAAATTTTCCGTTGTTGTAGTAACTTTTGGCTTTTTCGTAATTTGGGTATTCAATGGTTTGGATATATTCTTGCCAAGTTGCTGTTATCCAAGTTTCTGTGGGTGGTTTTGTTTGAGTTTTGTTCATTGGTTTTGTGGGAAAACTTGAGTCTTTCACAAATTGAAAAGGTTTATTTTAATTTATAGCAGGATTTTTTCAGATCGAGCGATCGATATAAAAAAAATCCTGAAGCTAAGAAAGGATTGGTTAGAGTGCGGAAATGTTTTTCACTCCTATTCCCTACTCCCTATGTCTGAAACTGACTGAATAACCAAGTGTAAACTTGGATTTGATTTTCTTGAGAAGTGCGTTGCAGTGCTTCCTCTAGTAAAGAAATTGCTAAACCTGGCAAAACTTGAGACTGGTTAATTCTTTTACTACCTCCATTGGCAATAGCAAAGGCAATAATTTCTACCTTCTGCACGTCAACTATCCAATATTCAGCAACATTCATTGCTTCATAAAGCAAACGTTTTTCCCCTTTATCATCAGCAAGGGAAGTATTGGCAACTTCTATAACTAGATTTGGTGGAGGATAAATATCTAGGTCAATAATAGATGCTTCCTGATGAATTACATCTGCATTTTCTCCAATATAAAAGGAAGCGTCTGGTTGAGCCGCTCGAAGTCCTGTTTTGCGATAAGTAGTGTCATTTCTGCCATCTACCTTAATCTGTTTGGCCATCGCAAATAAGTTAACTATGGTAGTAATAACCATGTGGTCTTTGCCATGCTTGTATCCTAATGGTGACGTTTCGATTCTAAATTTTCCGTTGTTGTAGTAAGTTTTGGCTTTTTCGTAAATGGGGTTTTCAATGGTTTGGATATATTCTTGCCAGGTTGCTGTTATCCAAGTGTCTGTGGGTAGTTGGGTTTGGGTTTTGTTCATTGGTTTTCAGGAAAATTTGAAAAGGTTTATTTTTTATTATAGCCAAAACTGGCGATCGCCATTTACAGCGGTTTTCATTTCAGTAAACCACAGTAGGGGCGAATGGCATTCGCCCTTATAGTAAGGTTCCGTAGAACTTCCCTACAAAACTTTGGTTATGGCGAACCCATTTGAAAAGCGCTGTAATGTTCCTGGAGAAATACCTTGTAAGATCAAATCTAGTTGAACAACCATAATAAATTTTTCTCATAAAAACTCGTAGGGACGTTTTCAGCTAAGAGCCGATATCTAAGGGCGAATGCCATTCGCCCCCTACGAGCGAGCGCGACATGGAAAGCGGAGCATGACCTCAGGAAAACGCATTTTTGTTATGCAACGTCCCTACATTATGGATAATTTGCCGGAGATAATATAACTATAGTTTCTGCTTCACCAATACAAAAAGGGAAGGTAAAACTTTAGCAGTGGAAACCTATTGTATCGAAATGCTCTCAACCAAACTAGATACTTCCTCACCTGTCATCAAAGGTATTTCTGTCATTGCGAGCGACAGCGTTTGCGGAGCATTCCGTCAGGAAAGCAATCTCAAACCTCAAAATTGCCTTCCTCTTTCGGATATTCTCAGATACAAAATTAGAATTCTGGTTGAATTCGGCACTTATCAAATTTATCATGTTCAACTTCAAGGAATGGATCTGTAGGTTTATCTTTTGTACGATATCGATCTTTGTAAACACTGGTAAAAATGCCTTTTTCTTTTATGTCTTTCTCAACATTTTTTCTAGTTTTATCGTTTTGATAACAACTTGTATAAAGAAAAACACCTTGCTCACATTGCCCATCTTTAATTTTCTGTAAATATGTTTCCATCAGCTCTACATCTGATTCATTTACTTTATCAAGCTTACCTAGTATCTTGAGAGCCCTTTGAAACCGATTTTTAGCCTCTTTATAGTTGTTGAAAATATAGTGAGCAAAACCTGAATTTCTCAGCGCTTCATAATATTCTTCTGTGTTTGGATCTTCTGTCACTGCGTCGTATCTCTTGATAGCATTCCCATATTCTCTTTGCAACGCCAACAAGTTACCTCTATTGTAGTTAATTTGGTAATCCTCTGGTTTTATGTCTAAGGCTTTTGCCCATGAATATTCTGCCCATGGGTAATTCCCATCTAAGAAATAGGCTTTACCTTGATCCAAGAAAACTAAATAATTAGCATCTTGAGAATTAGCATCTTTGTCAGAAACCTGAAGTTTATTATATAATTCTATTGCCTTTTGATACCCATTTAGATCATCCCAAGATTCATCGCCTAAATCAAATGTTTGATTTGCATCTCGGGCAACTAAGAAATGAGCTAATTTCAGAACTGCAAAAAAGTCTTTCCCTACAGATTCGATATTATCTCCCTTTAGATAGAGTTTAATTACTTCTTGATAGCGCTCACTAGCAGGTAAACAATCTAGTTTTTCTGGAGTTTGTACAACATCCTCAAAATCTTCCATATAAGCTGAATAAAATTTAGCGAGTGGATCTTTTTGATTAAGCTCTTCAGCTACTGAAAAGTAACGTTTGACCTTTTTAATCGCTCGATATATATTTTTATCTTTGGCTTCTTGAATAGATTGATCCCACATTACAAACCAGGCTCGTCCAGCATTTTTATATTCTAAATTTAATGTAGATATATTATCAGTTGAATCAATAACTTTTCGGCAAGATTCATAGATAAGCACTGCTTGATTTATATAACCAGTCGGTGCCTTGTTGCACAGCTCTTGATCAGATTCCCAAAAATGCACTAATTCCCCAAAATCAACTCCTGGGAATCTTAATTTTATATAATCAGTAATTAAAAAGATTATTGGTACTAAAATCATTGGAAGAATCATCAACTGTCCTAGAGAAATTGAGAATTTGCTCTTCTTTGGGTTATTTGAAAACTTTTCATTGCTCATAGCCTTTAAGAAAGTCACATCTTGTTATTATCAATAAAATCTTTTCTCATTCTATCTAAATCATCCGGTGTAGAAATTCGTAGACTTGAGTACTTTCCGAATTGTTCTTGGAAAATTTCCCTTAGCTTTTGCTGAATCTCAGTTTCTGTACCAGTCAATTTTTCAATAGCTAGTATCTCACAAGTATTTGTAAACGCCATTCCAGAGACTGCAGTAAATGTAGCAGCACTCCCGCCTGTAAGAATTGAAATTCCGGGGAAGGTAAGACTAAATAGGTCAATCAAACCATCAGTAACAATTGTCAGCACACCCCCTAAAGTTATTCCTGATATTGCTAGTAATAAACCCCTATTACTATGACCATATAGAACTATAATTCGATTATACATATAGCTCAACGCTGCTATTGTCGCACTAGGAGCAGTTAGTGGAATAGGAGTTGCTCCTACACTAAAACAACCTATTGAAGCTTCCCTAACATATTTCCACGCTAGTTCTCTCTTAGATTCAATATCTACTATTTGAGCTGCAATAAAAGCGTCTAAATAAATTTGTGGTAACAGCTCTGTTGTGAGATTAACTAACTCTTTCATACCGAAAGGTTCGCAAATTTGCGAACCATTAGCTAAAGTTAGGGGGTCAGCAGCAACCTCAACAATTTTGTAAACCCTGTTAAAGCCATATTCTTCAATTACCTTTTTGACTTCCTCTTTCTCATGCGGTTGAGCAATATCATATTTGGAAAGAACAATAATTGCTGGAATATGATTGCGATTAATTTCTTCAAGGATATCTATATCAAACTGTGTTAACCTTGCTGCTGAAGCACTAATCACATACCAAATAAGATGGATTTGTTCTTTTTTGCCTTGGCGACTTTTCTCCTTCAAAAAATCAATTGTTTTTTTGACAAAATATTCTTGCTCATTACCTGGTTCATAACCCGGTGAATCGTACAAATTTACTGGTAAATCTATTATATCAAAAGCATTAGGAGAATACTTAGTATATTCAGTCGTTACTGCCCTACCAGCACCAGCATCAGCTATGTTATTGCCAAAAATCTTATTGATTAAAGAACTTTTGCCAACCCCTGTCAATCCAATTATGGCAATATTTGGAGCAGATAAAGTATCTAGATATTTTTTTACCTCATTTTCATAGTCAACCATTAGTTATATATTCCCTTAATTTAAAGACAAAATTTTACTCATAAATTAGTATGCGCTATACGCTATTTATAGCATATTTCCCTCAGTCCTGTAAGAATTAGAATTTACGCAAATAAACTAATTGGTGAAAAAAATTTGAATAAACTTACATTTTGTTATCAATAAAATCTCTTCTTATTCTGTCTAAATCATCTGGTGTAGAAATTCGTAGACTTGAGTACTTGCTGAATTCTTCTTGGAAAATTTCCCTTAGTTGTTGCTGAATCTCAGTTTCTGAACCAGTTAACTTTTCAATAGCTAGCTTCTCACAAGTATTTGTAAATGCCATTCCAGAGACTGCGGTAAATGTAGCAGCAGCACCCCCTGTAAGAATTGAAATTCCAGGAAAGGTAAGACTAAATAGGTCGATCAAACCATCAGTGACAACTGTCAACACACCCCCTAAAGTTATCCCGGATATTGCCAATAATAAACTTTTATTAGTATGACCATATATAATAATAATTTGATTATACATATAGGCTAATGCTCCTATTGCAGCAGTAGGAGCAGTTAGGGGAATAGGAGTCGCTCCTGCACCAAAACAGGCAAATGAGGCTTCTCTAATGTATTTCCACGCCAGTTCTCTTTTAGATTCAATATCTACTATTTGAGCTACAATAAAAGCATCTAAATAAATTTGTGGCAACAGCTCTGCTGTAAGATTAACTAACTCTTTCATGCCAAAAGGTTCACAAATGTACTGCCCATTAGGTAAAGTTAGGGGGGAAGCAGCAACTTCAACAGTTTTGTAAACCTTACTAAAGCCAGCTTCTGCAATTACCTTTTTGAGTTGCTCTTTCTCACTTGGTTGAGCAATATCACATTTAGAAAGAACAATAATTGCTGGAATATAATTGTGATTAATTTCTTCAAGAATATTTATATCAACTTGCGTTAATCTTGCTGCTGAAGCACTAATCACATACCAAATAAGATGGATTTGTTCTTCCTTCCCTTGGCGATTTTTCTCCTTCAAAAAATCAATTGTTTTTTTGACAAAATCTTCTTGCTCATAACCTGGTTCATAACCTGGTGAATCATACAAATTTACTGGTAAATCTATATCAAAAGCATTAGGAGAATACTTAGTATATTGATGAGTTATTGCCTTACCAGCACCAGTATCAGCTATGTTACTGCCAAAAATTGCATTAATTAAAGAACTTTTACCAACTCCGGTGAGTCCAATAACGGCAATATTTGGAGCAGGTAAGTTGTCTAATACTTTTTTTACCTCATTTTCTTGTTCAATCATTGTTTATATTCTCCTAACTTTATTATTTATTGAAAAAAATTTCACTAATTTATTGGTATAATTTATATACCTTGACTATAATACACCATTTATATAAATTCTGTCAAAGTTATACTTAAAATAACTCAATACTTCCCATAACTGCCAACTCAAACCTAATAACAACTACCATGAAATTTATCAACCCCAAAGTCGATTATGCCTTCAAAAAAATATTTGGCTCCCAACAAAGTCAAGACATTTTAATTAGCTTTCTAAATGCCATAATTTATGGAGGCAAAACAGTAATTCAATCTTTAACAATTCTTAATCCCTATAATCCGGGTCAATTAATCAATTTAAAAGATACCTATTTAGATATCAAAGCAGTCTTAGTAGACGGCTCAATTGTAGTTATTGAAATGCAAGTCGCCAGAATGGCTGGTTTCAACAAACGAGTAGCTTACAACCTGGCTAAAGCTTATGCCAATCAGTTAGAAACAGGAGAAGATTATCTCCTATTAAATCCAGCTATAGCCGTCACAATTACAGATTTTATTCTGTTTGAAAAGAGTGATAATTTTATCAATAAATTTGTGTTTAAGGAGGAGACTAAAAATTTTGAATGTCTCGACAAACAATTACGATTAATTTTCCTAGAATTGCCGAAATTTAAGAAAGCTTTATCAGAGTTAAACAGTTTGACTGATAAGTGGATTTATTTTCTGAAAGAGGCTACGAGATTGGATAGTATCCCAGAAAATTTAGGGGAAGTTTCTGAAAGAGAAAAGGCTTTAAATATTGCTAATAGAATTAATCTAACGGTAGAAGAATTAGATATAGTTGAGCGTCGAGCAATAGCAATGCAAGATGAAAGAGGACGGATAATTTATGCGGAAGAACAAGGAGAAGAAAAAGGAAGATTAAAACAAGCGATCGCTCTAATTATGCGTTTACTAAAAAAGCGTTTTGGAGAAATTCCAGCCACAATAAGTAATCAAATTGAAAGCTTGGTTTTAGAAGACTTGGAAATTTTAACCGAAGATATTTTGGATTTTAATAGTTTGGAGGATTTAGAAATTTGGTTGCAAGAACATTTGCCTTCTTAATCAAAAAGAAAGATAATTAATATGATTTTTGCTTAAATGCTTGTACTAAAAAATAGGAATTTTGTAGGTTGGGTTGAGCAACAGCGAAACCCAACATTAATTTTTTAAATCTAAATCTAGATTAATCTAGGGATCGAGCAAAACATTTTTATTATCAATAATTAACTGAAAATGATATTACTTTGGATAATTAACTAGACAACAAATTAGATAAAATAACAACATTAATTCCAGAAAGAGCTTCTAAACGTTTATCATTAGTTAAAAAAGTTCCGCATCCATTTAAAATTGCAGTTGCACCATGAATTGCATCTGGCAATCTTAAATTAATTATGCTTCTTAATCGAGCTGATTCTACGATAATTTTCCGATTAATTAGTACTACTTCAAGCACCGGGGAACTTTGGATAGAATTTTCATAACTTAAACAAACTTCAGTATTATTATCAATTAATGGTTTCACTAAAACTTCTGCTAAAGTTAATTCGCTAGTAATGGCTTTGAGATTTCCATTATCAAAAGTCTCAAATAACTCATTTAATACATCTTGAAATTCAGCATACCCTTCTACTGCGTAAATAAAGATATTAGTATCTAAATAAACTCGTTTTCCTGTAATTGCTTCTAAAATTCCCATTTATCTCGCTCTTGATTAATAAAATTATCTGCTTCCTCTGGAGTGGCAAAACATCCTTTGCCACTACCGATTATACTTTTTAAAGAACTTTTTTTGTTGGGTAAAGATTTATATTGCTGGATTTTATTAGCAAGATAAGCAATTAATTCTAATTGTTGCTCCAAATTCATTTTATCTATTTGCTTAATTACATTTTCCAGAGAAACAAGATTTTCACTCATCGTATAATTTCCTTTTTTATTAATTTTGGAATTAAATACTTACTATAAAGCGTATAGCTATTACAGGCAGGATGCCTGTACTACGAAAGTTTATTTCTATTTTCAAACCCCACAACTTCAGATAAAGTATAAAGGGGTCTACCTTTGACTTCTTCATAAATCCGTCCGATATATTCTCCTAATATTCCAATACTTACTAATTGTACGGCTCCTAAAAAGAAGATTGCCATCATAATAGTCGCTAAACCTGTTAATGGTGAATCTGGATAAAAAATCCGCCAATATAATACTAAACAAGCCATCAATAAAGCGACGCAAGCAGCAAATAATCCCACATAAGTAGACAGTCGTAAAGGTACTTTGGAAAAAGACACTAAACCATTAATTGCTAAGGCTAAAGATTTGGCAAAAGTATATTGAATATCTCCAGCAAAACGAGGTTCTCTTTCAAATTTTATTGCTGTTTGTCGAAAACCAACCCATGCTCTTAAACCCCTAATATAACGATTAGTTTCTGGCATTTTATTTAACACATCTACTACACATCTATCCATTAAACAAAAATCACCGGTATCAATAGGAATTTCTACATCTGCTAAACGTTTTAAAATCCGATAATAAACAAAAGCAGGCAATCTTTTTAACCAACTTTCTTGATGTCTTTTTGTGCGTTGAGCATAGACAACTTGATAACCTTGACGCCACTTTTCAATTAAGTCGGGAATTAATTCCGGTGGATCTTGTAAATCTCCATCTAAGACAACAATAACTTCTCCTCTAGCAAAATTTAAACCAGCAGTAACAGCAATTTGATGTCCGAAATTACGAGCAAAACTTAAATAACAAATTCGAGAGTCTTGTTGATGCAATTCTCGGAGAATTTGGAGAGAGCGATCGCGACTACCATCGTTAATCAAAATTAATTCTACATCTCCATCCATTCTATTCATTATTGCACTGATGCGCCGATATAATTCGGGCAGATTTTTCTCTTCATTATAAATAGGAATTACTAAAGAATATTTCATAAAAGAAAGAATAAGAAAAAAGGAATAAAAAATCATCTTCTACTTCTATAATAATTTTTTTGGTAGTGATATTAAATTCGGTAGTATTGGTACAATTCAAGAAGGTAGGGGTTTGGTCTCCAAACCCTCTACCAAACTTCTAGTTTTTACCTCTTTTTGAATCTCCTAACTCTAAAATAAGTGGATTTAATATAAATTATTGTGTTATAATTCAATTTTTTACCAGTGGGAGCATCTTGCTCCCGTTGTAAATATTCTCAGATCAAATCCGCTGGGCAACGGAAGTGATATAATTCTACCATTAGTATTGGTAAAAACTCCTAGTTGGTGGAGGGTTTGGAGACCAAACCCCTACAGTCTTGAATTATACCGATACTACCGGATTTGATATCATAATTGGTAAAAACTCATAGTTGGTGGAGGGTTTGGAGACCAAACCCCTACAGTCTTGAATTATACCGATATTACCGGATTTGATATCATAATTGGTAAAAACTCATAGTTGGTGGAGGGTTTGGAGACCAAACCCCTACAGTCTTGAATTATACCGATACTACCGGATTTGATATCATAATTGGTAAAAACTCCTAGTTGGTGGAGGGTTTGGAGACCAAACCCCTACAGTCTTGAATTATACCGATATTACCGGATTTGATATCATATATTCTACTACTCATATATTCTACTAAAAAATATTATGATATCAAACAATCTATGGAAAACTAATCAACAGTTAGCAACAACTTGTTTATCTCACCCTTTTGTACAAGGAATTGCTGACGGTACACTATCTCAGAAAAGTTTTGCCTATTATTTAGGGCAAGATGCTTTTTTCTTGAGAGCGTTTGCCCGTGCTTACAGTCTTGCTGCTGCTAAATCTCCTGATTGGAAAACATTTGAATTGTTTCATACTCTCGCAGGTGCGGTGAAAGAGGAATTAGAATTACATCAAAGTTATGCTGCTAAATGGGAAGTAAATTTAGAAAATGTTACTCCAGGAGTTGCCACACGACGTTACACAGATTTTTTATTAGCGATCGCTTGGAGTAATAATATTGGGGCGATCGCTACGGCAATGACTCCTTGTATGCGACTGTATGTTTTCTTGGGGCAACAGTTAGCTACACCGGAAATTCCAGAACATCAATATTCTGATTGGATTCGTACTTATAGCAGTCAGGAATTTGAAGACTTAGCGCAAAAGTTAGAGAAAGTGATAGACACTTATGCAGACAATATTCAAGAAGAAGTAGAATCAATCTATTATTACGCCATGCTCTGCGAACGAGATTTTTTTCAAGCAGCTTGGGAAATGGGAGAAGTGGTATAGCAGAATTCAGATGGGTAGGAAAAGATACATAAGTAAAATAAAAAAGATACATAATTTAGAATAAACAAGTAATTATTTTCTAACTAAGCCAAATTATAGTATGATATTCAGCAAGTACATAGAAGTACCAAAAAGAACAAGGAACCTCTAACAAAAATAGGGGACCACACCACCTCTGTTAAAACAGTATGTCAAGGACAAGAAAAACATGAACATTAAAAAGATGTTAGGTATGCTGATAGCACTATGCGCTGTGTTGTGCATCACATTGGCATTACCAGTTAATGCTGTAGCTAGCGAACTGGAGAGCATACCCCTGTTGGCCGCAACTGAATACAAGATTGCTAGCGGTTCCACGACTCCATGCGAGACATTGTGGGTTGACTACGGCCAAAAAGGAATATATGTGGACATCGATACCGGTGAAGCAGGATTTACCGAAACCCCACTTTACTTCACTTCTATTGATGGCAAGAGTAACCATTGGACGACAATGGGCGCTACTTCAATATACAAGGCATCACCGACAGGATTCCGCGTGTACATATACAAGAATGTAGATCTGACTCCAGATTATGCTAACGAACGCTGTTGGCATATTAATTGGATGGCGATCGGAAAGTAAAATTCAGAGTCTGACTTCCAGCTAATAGACTTCCCAAATATCTCGTTATCTCTCCTGAAGCTTAGACTTCAGGAGAAATTCAATATTTTAATCTCCTGTCACAAGATAGTTATATAGAATCCGATTCAACAGTCGTCGGCAGCGACAAAGCAGAAGCAATCTACCTGCGTTCCTGAGATTGTTTCCTTCCACGAGTGAAAGTCGCAATGACACTTGTAAATTTTTCACCCACCTACTCACTCATTATCCATTATCCATTAACTCCCTAACTTATTCGGGATACCTTCACAACCACCCGGTATAGTTTTTCTACTTTTTTCTCCACACCAAGCACAAAAATAATAACGTTGTTCATCAGACAACCGCTTGACTCCAGTAAAATTAACATTTTCCACCACTGCACCAGTGTAAGCACCAGTCTGGTAGTTAGGTACATGAGTACGACTGCGGGGAGTAGCATTTTCAGCAGTGCCATAGAAAAATTTCGACCCCCTCAAATCAGCGCCTAACAAACTTCCTTCATACAAAATAGTACGAGAAAAATTAGCTTTTACCAGATCGCAACCATTAAGATTAGCTCTCACCAGATTAGCATCACTTAAGTCAGTCCACCGTAAATCTGTTTTTGTCAGATCAGCACCTGCTAACATTACCCCTAAATCAATAACACGAATACCATGTTCCCTATCTTCAGCATAACCACCATTACCATCAAAAATAGGGCGGCCTAATAAACGATCGCGCTTAATAGGTGTCACCAGTCTAGACTGAGATAAAAATCTGAGAATTTTCGCTTTTCCTTCTCCATCTACACTTTTAATAATAGCTGCTGTACGCCCTTCAGCGATCGCTCGTTCCTGTGGCCAATCTTCCAAGAATCCTTTTTCATCCATTGCTAGATCGGAAACCCCTTGAAAGTAAGCATCAATGGTTTGTTGTTGAGTGATACGGTTTTGTTGAATTGTCAAATCTTTGGAAATAACGTATTGTCGCCAAGCTACATACACAGCAATAATTGCAATTAAAATTTGACCCAACGCACCAATAAGTTCCCCCACCGCTCCAATGGCATCCCAGTTAATCTGGATATTCCGACTACCTGGTTGTTGGTTTGCCCCACTTAACATCAGTAAACCGACAATAGCTGCCAGGATACCAAAGCAGGCAATAATTAGGTTACGCCAAACTGGAGGAATCAAAGTTTTCCAGACTTTACCCCAACTCGGCCAAATCATGCGGACTGAAGCTACCATCGCTACAACGGCACTGGTATAACCAAGTAGTACATTATCTATAGCTAACCCCAGAATCATTAAGGCGATCGCTACTAGGGTGACAATGGATGCTAATCTATTTCTTGGCCCTCTATCATTTTGATTGTCCACTAAACTATTGTTTGTGGGAGATGCGGGAAGCATTTGTTCTATTTCGTTATCTATGAAGTTTAATTGCTCTATTCCTGTTTTTACCGGAGTAATTGCTTCCTGGGTCCCATTTGAACTTTCTAATGTAGGGCGGGAATTGGGATTATTACCTGAAGAGGAGTTAAAATTATTATTCATAGCATTCCTGATTTTTGCTTTTTTAAAAAAAATATAATAGTGGGGATTTGCTTACTAAACATATAAATTATTTTTGTAATATATCTAATAATTTCCCACCTATAGTATTTGCCATTATTAGCAGGGAATTAGATCGACAATTATTGCAAGAGTTAACTTTAGTTAGAGACTAGGATTAATGTTTATTATATTCGGACTAAACCTGCACAGACAAAAGTCAAAAGTTAGAAAATATTATCTATGATTATCTATAGCCAAGAAAAAATTGGTTAGGACATCGACTGATGATAAATCTCAGACGAGGAACTGTTTTTCCAATTGTTCTCCGTTCCCTGTTCCTTCCTATACAAATCAAAGACTAAGGCCAAATTAGACAATTTATCACAAAAAAAAATAAGGTATCAAATGACTCTGTTCTAATAGGACTGTATGTTACAGTTGAATTTGTATGAATCCCTGAAGTAATGGCATTCTGCTAGAACTTAGAAACCAGTCTCAAGAGACTTGCAATAATCAAATTCGCTAGTGTTTGTAATTAAATAAACACTGTGGGGAGAATGGGGAAATATGAAAAAATTTGGCATTATGTAAAGATAGAACATTTTTTGGTAGTCCTGCTGAGGAATGGCGAAGATATAGAAGATATATATGTTGTTTTGTAATTTCTTCCCACACTTCCCACACTCTCTCTAGCATTACTATGCACCACCAACCATTTTTTTATAGGGAACCCAAGGAGATTTGATACAACAGACAGGAAAAATACCGATAAAATAATTATGTAGACATTTTTGTAAATTAAAATTATATGAATTCTGAAATTATAGTTAAAAAAGAAAAATTAAAAAATTCACCTTTAGAAATACATTATTTAGGCGATCGCTCTTTACGCCAGTCAGCCAAGCGAGTTGCTAAAGTAGATGATGATATTAGGCAACTGGTCCGAGAAATGCTCCAAACTATGTATACTGCTGATGGTATTGGTCTAGCTGCACCACAGGTCTCTGTCCAAAAGCAAGTTATTGTTATAGACTGTGAGCCAGATAATTCTGCTACTCCTCCCCTAGTTTTGATTAATCCCACAATTAAAAGGTACAGCAGTGATATTTGTTTGTTCCAAGAAGGATGTTTGAGTATTCCTGGGGTTTATTTGGATGTTAAACGTCCCTCGGCGATAGAAGTGGCCTATAAAGACGAAAATGGTCGCCCTAAAACTCTTCAGGCTAAAGAATTATTATCTAGGGCAATTCAACATGAAATGGATCATCTTCAAGGTGTCCTTTTTGTGGACAGAGTAGAAAATAAGTTGGCTCTTAATGAAGAGTTGGCCAAGCATAAGTTTTCTCCTAAAGCTGTTAAGTCTGTTGCTTAGGTCTAGCATTATTAATATTTTAGGGGTTTTCATTAATGGATAATGGATAATGGATAATTACCTCTCCCTTTTAGGTAGAGGATTGAGTAAAAGGAAAAGATTGATTTTCTTCCCCTATCCAAGGGGAGGCTTTAAACCTGAATTATCTAATTATTTAATTGTTTAATTATTGCTCTGCTGAATAAATCTAAAAGTATTGACATATCAATGTTTCAGCCTTTTGAAATATCAAGAAGTGCGAGGTTTTAGGTGGTAATGGTTCAAAAATTTAGGATTTTAGTCAAGAGTTGAGTAGAACAATCTTGGGACAATTTTTCCGACTACCTCCTCGCTCCCAGACCCATTTATCCTGTCTCCTGTCTCCTGTCTCCTGTCTCCTACCCGAACCCATGCATACTTTTTCAGCAAACCCTAATTATTAATTATTTCGGTAAACTAAACCCCTAAATTTTTTCTTTATCACAAAAAAACAAAAAAATCAATAAATTTGGACAAAAAATATGGTAGGAACTCCTAAATCAAGTTTGTTTTTGGGTGGGTCTTGTATAGCAGCGATCGCAGCAGTTGGCTCTGTTTTTGAGTTATCTTCTGGGGAACCAGAACTAGGTAGTTTAGTAACAGGGGTAATTCTGAGTTTGAGTATACCTCTAGCAGGCTTACTTTTTTATTTAGCAGTTCAAGAAGCTAAAGCTAATCAGTAAAAATTCAAGAATGGACAATGAACGATTTTGCATAGACAACTTAATGTACAAGTCTTTAAAAGGCTTTTTTCGGAGAAAAAAAAGTATTGAAAAATACATTTTTTTGAGAGCTTAAGTAGTCAGGCAAGACTGCTATACTCTTTCTCTCTTCTCCCCTAATCCCCACAAGGTTTTCAGGGGATGAAAAAAATCAACTTCAGTTTTTTAAGCTTTTGGTTTTAATGATCGGTGCTGATAACTGATAACTGATAACTGATAACTGAAATGACTATCAAATATCTGAAAAAATGGCATTTTTGCGACAACTGTCTACAAAAAGGTTACATGAGAAAAACCTCATAAAGAAGTACCTATCTGAGACAGAAGAGGTAATGCTAGGACGAGATCCAAACTGTCAAATTGTCCTAGAGACAAAAATGTATAAGATGGTTTCTCGCCGTCATGCACTAATTCGTCTTCATACTGAGCAGACTGCAATTAATTGTTTAAGATGGGAGATTTGTGACCTAAATAGTGTCAATGGTACTTATATTAATGGACAAAGACTCCAAGGATCTCAAATTTTACAAGTGGGCGATCGTATTAGTTTGGGCTACAATGGACCAGAATTTATATTTGACAACCTTTCTAACCAAAAATCAAATTCTTCAGTATCACCACAAGTAAAACCAAATCGACCTCCTGTCAGTTCTGTTAGTAATGTTAAAGTTGAAGATATTGAAGATAGTGGTTCTATTACTTTAACACAGTTATTTCCAATTGCCTCTACAGGAAAGGAATTAGCTAAAAAAGCTTATCTTTATCCAGGTATTATCACTGTAATTTTTGTGGTTTTAATGTTTTTAACAGTTGGTAATGCAGGAGCTTTTAATTTACTTTTGGCGGCTTATATTGCTGGTGCAGCTTATTATTTTGTTTATCAACTTTGTGGCAAACAAAAACCTTGGTGGATATTATTCGGAGCTGCTCTAACAACTGTTTTGATTTTATTGAGTCCAATTCTCACAGTTTTTATTGGCGTATTTCGTGTAATACTTCCTGGTGATGTTTCAGTAAATCCCCAAGAAGTGGGCTTTTTTAATTTCCTGATTAGGATGTTTTTTGGAGCAGGATTAATGGAGGAGTTGCTGAAAGCATTACCTGTGTTTTTGGCATTATTAATAGGTCGTAATTTACATTCTCCTTGGCGAAATAAAATAGGTGTTTGGGAACCTTTGGATGGAATTTTATTAGGAACAGCTTCAGCGGTAGGATTTACTTTATTGGAAACTCTTGGGCAATATGTTCCAAATATTGTGGATAGTGCTAGTCTACAATTGGGGGTAGGTGCGGGTGAATTGGTAGGATTGCAATTGTTAATTCCGAGGATTTTAGGTTCAGTTGCCGGACACATGGCTTATAGTGGTTATTTTGGTTATTTTATTGGATTAAGTGTTTTAAGACCTCGTAGTAGTTGGTTAATTTTGGGAGTTGGTTATTTTACTGCTTCTATTCTTCATGCCTTATGGAATGCTTCTGGGGTTTTAAATATTTTTCTTTTGACTTTTGTGGGAGTGGTTTCTTATGCTTTTTTGGGAGCAGCTATTTTAAAAGCGAGGGTTCTTTCTCCTACAAGAAATGAAAATTTTGCGACTCAGGCTATTATTAATAAATGAATTTTTTCTAGGGAGTAGGGAGTAGGGAGTAGAGAGTAGTAATTCGGGAAACAGGAAATAGAAAATAAAAGAAATAGTTTTAATCATAAAAGTCTGAGCTTTTACGTTGTTTTAATTAATAATTTATCTAATACCAAACTTTTGCTGTTGTTATTTAGCATTTAAAGTTAAAGGACATAACATTACTAAATTTTTGGTTGAATAAAAAATCATGTGTATGGGCGAAGTACCCCAGTTAATCTTACTATATCACAATTTTTTTGAAGATGCAATCACGATCTCCTTTGACGCGGGATTTTTTTTCGGGTGCTTAATAGAATGCAAATGTTGGTGGTTTTGCACATTGAATAGATGGATGGAAAGATTTGATGAGGGAAAAGCAAGTATTTGTCGGTAGCTTCAGAAGATGAAAATATTTCAGGTATTGCTCCTGGGGGAAATTTTCTGAATCTGAGCGATATAGCTGCCGCTAGGCTCCGCCAACGCCTAGCGGAACCGAGTTCTATCGCGGAGCGTAATGGAGTTTTATTCCCCTCTTAGCCAGAAATTTTAGTTGAATAAAAAATCATGTGTATGGGCGAGTTACCCCATCTAATCTTACGATATCACAATTTTTTTGAAGATGCAATGACTATCTCCTTTTACGGGCGATTTTTTTCGGGTGCTTAATAGAATGCAAATGTTGGTGGTTTTGCACATTGATATACATGGATGGAAATATTTGATGAGGCAAAAGCAAGTATTTGTCGGTAGCTTCAGAAGATGAAAATTTTTAGAGAAAAAAGGAGGGAAGAAAGTTAGAAGTTAGAAGTCAGTAGGGGCGAACGGCCGTTCGCCCCTACTGAAGTTGACTCATGTAAAGGGGATTAGAGCAACGCTCCAAAAACGTTTCGCCGAGCAAGGAGGGGTTGCGCGACTGAATCCTGTTTAATAAAGGAGTATTTTTCAATATTTTTCCTATGTTTCCTAATTTCCACTCCCGACTCGTAACTCAAAAATTTTTACGCGGATCAAGAGACAAAATAGCTTCTATAAAACCAGGGAAAAAAAATCATTCAAAATCTCATTACATTGGAAAGCAAGTTGATGTTTGTCTAATTCATCTTTACTAAAATAAGCTAAACGCTGACCTTCATTAAGTTTAATTTGCGTTAAATCTAAATCTATTTGTTTCCAGAAAATATAATGTTCGCGCTCGTAAATATTGTACTTTTGAAAGAGGTTAATATTTCCTAATTCAATTTCTATCTCTTCTCTTATTTCTCTGCGGATACATTCTTCTGGAGATTCGTTATTTTCTAAAATTCCTCCTAATAAATTCCAGGTATTAGGAAATGGAATAGAATCTTTATCATCTCTAAGTACCAGCAAAATTTCATTATTGCTATTCAATAAAATAATTACAGAACCTTGAAGTTTATTCATATTTATCTCCTCATTAAAAAAATGATAAATCTGTAGGGAAGTTGTTAGTTTTTTTCGTGCCTACCTGCTTAATTTAGTTTTTTTTTAATTGCTTAATTATCCTTATGGACAAGTTCCTTGTATCTCTTGACAAAGCTCCTGTTTTGAAACTATGCCATCTTCAATCAAAATTTCAATATTATCTTTAGTCACAGGTTTAGGGGTTAATAAAATGGAGGGAATTATGTCTCCGTCTTTTGTTCTTATATTTGTATTATTAATGAGAGACTCGGTATTTTCACCATTACTTAAAGCCACAACTAGCTCGACAGTTTTTTCGGCAAGAAGTTTAGTCGGTTTATAAATTGTTATTCCTTGATAATCCCTGACAATATTTCTTGCGCTTTGCCGACTTCCATCTTGTCCTGTTATCAGTATTTCACCTTTTTTATCGCCTAAAATTCCAATTATTTGATTTGCCATTCCATCGTTAGCAACTAAGATAATTTGGATATTATTTTGATAATCTTTCAATAACTGCTTAACCTTTTTTGCTGCTCTTCTACCATTCCAATTATCCATAAAATATTCAGAATCACCTTTATCTTTTGGAAAAATAAGATTTAGTTGTTGATCATTTTCACCATCAAAATAACTTTGTAATCTAAGAAACCAACCTTCTTGTATTAGTTTAGTATTTGGATCTTTAATGTCACCATTAATCATTACTAAATTATCTCCCGACTTTAATTTATATATACTATTTTCTCCTTGATTTAACTGATCGATAACATAATTTGCTTGGAATTCACCTACTTTTTGACTATCAAAAGAAATGTAAAAATTTAAGTCCTTATGTTCAATTAAGCGGTCATAAGCAATTACTGGAACTCCCTGATTTTTAGCTTTTTTAACTATATTAATACCTTCTTCAGGGTCGACAGGAGAAACAATCAAAATACAACTTCCCCCTTTGAGAGCTAAGTTTGCTTGTTGTTCTTGTACACCTTTTTTACTATTAGCATTAAAATAACGAATAGTAACACCTTTTATATTGTCAATAATTCCTTTTTCTAAGAAATGGCGATCGTATTCTTCCCAACGTCCTGCTTCTCCTCCTGTAGCTGGTAATAAAATCCCTATATCTTTACAACCTTTAGCGTTGAAAGGTTCTGGTTTTTGATTGAGAGTATTACAACCTGCTATAGTAATTAGTGAAACAAGTAGAAATAAACAAATCAATTTAGTATTTGAACGAAAAATGTTTAACATAGAAAAATTACTTACTACTAACAAAAGACGAAACTTCTTAATCTTTTTAGGGGTACTTGTAATAGAGGTTTTCATAGACTTAATTTTACCAAAAACTGCCAGAAGTACCGAGGGTAAACCCACGGATCGAACCTTTAATTTTTATGTTGCAAAATTAGATAGAAGAGGTCAACTGAGGCCAACTTCTAATAAAAATGAACATTTTGAACTTGATTTAGGCAATAATATAAAGCTTGACATGGTATTTATTCGGGGGGGTACGTTCAAAATGGGTTCTCCTCAAAATGAGTCTCAACGAGGAAGCAACGAAAAACAAAGTAATTTCCCTGTAAAAACCTTCTACATGAGCAGATATCCAATTACTCAAATACAGTGGGAAAAGGTAGCACAATTACCAAAAGTTGAGTTAGATTTGAATGATAAACCTTCAACATTTGGCGAGAATGATCTGGAAAGAGCAAAGTTACCCGTGGAAACTATTTCATGGGAGGAAGCAAAGGAATTTTGTGATAGGTTAAGTCAAAAATTTGAAGGTGAATTTCGATTACCAAATGAGATACAATGGGAATATGCTTGTCGTGCTAATACTACTACTCCTTTTTATTTTGGTGAAACAATTACTCCAGATGTTGCTAATTATGATTCTCATTATGGTTATGGTAGATCGCCAGAACAATATGAAAGGGATAAATATAGAGGTAAAACGGTTCCTGTAGAACTTATTCAAGCTGCTAATAATTTTGGCTTGGAAGGAATGTGTGGTAATCTTTGGGAATGGTGTGAAGATGTTTACTTCCAGAATTATGAAGACAGTTTCAGGGCACCAGTTGAAGTTGGAACAAGGTCTCTACTTCGAGCAATACGTGGGGGTGCATGGAATAGTTTTCCAGCTAGTTGTCGTAGTGCAAAACGTAATTTTAAGCCACAAAATATTAAAATGAATACAATTGGATTTCGGGTGGTTGCTGTTTTTTCGTAACTATTGAAATTTAATTTAAACTAATTATTCCTCATCTAAATTTTCGTCATTAAGCTACTATAAATTTGTGATTTTGTGAAAAAAACTGTAGAGGTTTGCTCTTTTCATCTCTCCTTATATGTTTGGGTTTGGAGAACAAACTCCTACGGTTTTTTTAGGAACTATTTCTTATGGTTATAGCGCTCGCCTAATTCGTTGATTCTAAGTTTCAAATTTTTCTGAAATTATTGACTAATAGCATTTTCATAAAATCTTGCTACAGCGGTTTTATTTGGTGGTGGGAATTTAGAGATTAATACTGTAACGACTTTTTTTGA
>NZ_JAAHHT010000037.1:40506-41107 GCF_010672085.1 Okeania sp. SIO3I5 | reverse complement strand
ATTCGTTGATTCTAAGTTTCAAATTTTTCTGAAATTATTGACTAATAGCATTTTCATAAAATCTTGCTACAGCGGTTTTATTTGGTGGTGGGAATTTAGAGATTAATACTGTAACGACTTTTTTTGAACTTGATATAAATCTCCCGAAAAATTTAAGAGGGGAAGTCAAAATACTCTTTTCTTATTAATGGGAATGTTAATGGAAGTGGTAAATATAGCGCTCGCCTCATTCGTTGATTCTAAGTTTCAAATTTTTCTGAAATTATTGACTAATAGCATTTTCATAAAATCTTGCTACAGCGGTTTTATTTGGTGGTGGGAATTTAGAGATTAATACTGTAACGACTTTTTTTGAACTTGATATAAATCTCCCGAAAAATTTAAGAGGGGAAGTCAAAATACTCTTTTCTTATTAATGGGAATGTTAATGGAAGTGGTAAATATAGCGCTCGCCTCATTCGTTGATTCTAAGTTTCAAATTTTTCTGAGATTATTGACTAATAACATTTTCATAAAATCTTGCTACGGTGGTTTTCTCTGCTGGCAGGAATTTAGAGATTAATACTGTAAGAACCTTTTTTGAATTTGATATAAATCTCGG
>NZ_JAAHHT010000037.1:38618-40406 GCF_010672085.1 Okeania sp. SIO3I5 | reverse complement strand
TCAAATTTTTCTGAGATTATTGACTAATAACATTTTCATAAAATCTTGCTACGGTGGTTTTCTCTGCTGGCAGGAATTTAGAGATTAATACTGTAAGAACCTTTTTTGAATTTGATATAAATCTCGGGAAAAGTTGAAGTGGGTAAGTCAAAATATTCTTTCCTTGTTAATGGGAATTTTAATAGAAGTGGTAAATATAGCGCTCGCCTCATTGGTTGATTCTAAGTCTCAAATTTTTCTGAGATTATTGACTAATAACATTTTCATAAAATCTTGCTACGGTGGTTTTCTCTGCTGGCAGGAATTTAGAGATTAATACTGTAAGAACCTTTTTTGAATTTGATATAAATCTCGGGAAAAGTTGAAGTGGGTAAGTCAAAATATTCTTTCCTTGTTAATGGGAATTTTAATAGAAGTGGTAAATATAGCGCTCGCCTCATTGGTTGATTCTAAGTCTCAAATTTTTCTGAAATTATTGACTAATAGCATTTTCATAAAATCTTGCTACAGTGGTTTTATCTGCTAGTGGGAATTTAGAGGTTAGTACTGTAACAACCTTTTTTGAACTTGATATAAATCTCCCGAAAAATTTAAGAGGGGAAGTCAAAATACTCTTTTCTTGAACAAGAATTGTGAAGTTAAATAAAAATTTAGATAGTGCATTCTAAAACGAATATCACGATAGTAGATTTGCGCGGTTGTGTTTCGGATATTTCTATTTCACACAATGTTTTTCTCTTGAGCAAACTTCACAACCACAAAGTTACACAAATCTTCTATTTCCTAACTATATCTACAAGGAGTCAATAATTATGAAAATTGAAGTTGCATTGAGTAAATTATTAACAGTTACTGGATGATTAATTTGCATAGCAGGTGCTAGTGGAAGTGCCCATGCTAGTACAATGTTTTTCACTGATGTTAATGCTTTTGATGCCTTAACAAATACAACTTTAGTAGAAGACTTTGAGGATTTCCCACAAAAAGCGTTTCCAGAAAAAAGGGAGATTTTTGCATCCTTTGTTAGTAATGGTAATACATATACAGGTTTAGCTGGTGTTCCTTATCTCAACGTAGGGGTTGCTGCCCCTGGATTCACTAATTTTGGTGTTCCCATAACTACTACCAGCATACTAACTGCTAATGGCGATGAAGATTTTACGGTAGAATTTGGTATACCCACAGAAGCAGTAGGATTTAATACTTATCTTAATGCTTTTGGTCCAGCAACAGTTAGTGTTTTTGGTCATACTGGTCTTCTTGACACTTTTGTATTAAGTCACGACCCAACAACTGTAGGATTTTTAGGAATACTTGCTAGTGAAGAAATTAGTTCTATTCGCTGGACTACAGTAAGAGGAGGGAGTATTAATACCGGAATTGATAATATTGTGCAAGGTACAAAAATTGAGAGTGCATCAACGCCAGAACCTACATCTGCACTAAGCTTAGTCGTTTTGGGTGTTCTAGGTTTCGGTTCACGTTTACTAAAAGGAAAATCACGGTAGTACATTTGTGCTGTACTTGTAAGGAAAAGTTTTGGTAATTTCGTTCTGTCAGTTTTTCCACAAGAAAACGTCTGAGTACCAATAGTAAAGGTAGGGGTTTGGTTACCAAACCCCTTAAGAAAGGAAAAAGATTGAAAAATACTCCCTTACTCCCTTACTCCTCTACTTTCCTACTTTGAAAATTAGAATCAGATTTTTCGGGAATTAAATTTTTCTACCTAAACCTCAAGCAGTTATAGCTATAAGGAAAAGTTGCGGTAATTTCGTTGTGTCATTTTTT
>NZ_JAAHHT010000037.1:37136-38518 GCF_010672085.1 Okeania sp. SIO3I5 | reverse complement strand
CTTACTCCTCTACTTTCCTACTTTGAAAATTAGAATCAGATTTTTCGGGAATTAAATTTTTCTACCTAAACCTCAAGCAGTTATAGCTATAAGGAAAAGTTGCGGTAATTTCGTTGTGTCATTTTTTCACAAGAAAACAAACGTCTGAGTACCAATAGTAAACGTAGGGGTTTGGTTACCAAAACCCTACAGAAGACTAGCTATGTTGAAACAATGTTCTTGTCTAGAACCCATTTCGTACTTTGTCTGAGTAAAAATTTTTGACTCAGGAGTTGGGAGTGGAATAGAGGTAAGAAAGGAAAAAGATTGAAAAATCCTCTGAGTACCAATAGTAAAGGTAGGGGTTTGGTAACCAAACCCCTACAGAAGACTAGCTATGTTGAAACAATGTTCTTGTCTAGAACCCATTTCGTACTTTGTCTGAGTAAAAATTTTTGACTCAGGAGTCGGGAGTGGAATAGAGGTAAGAAAGGAAAAGATTGAAAAATACTCCCTTACTCACTTACTCCTCTACTTTCCTACTTTGAAAATTAGAATCAGATTTTTCGGGAATTAAATTTTTCTACCTAAACCTCAAGCAGTTATAGCTATAAGGAAAAGTTGCGGTAATTTCGTTGTGTCATTTTTTCACAAGAAAACGTCTGAGTACCAATAGTAAAGGTAGGGGTTTGGTTACCAAAACCCTACAGAAGACTAGCTATGTTGAAACAATGTTCTTGTCTAGAACCCATTTCGTACTTTGTCTGAGTAAAAATTTTTGACTCAGGAGTCGGGAGTGGAATAGAGGTAAGAAAGAAAAAGATTGAAAAATACTCCCTTACTCCCTTACTCCTCTACTGTCCTACTTTGAAAGTTAGAATCTGGTTTTTCCTGTTTTCATTTTCTGACGCTCCTAAAAAAATCCCGCACCAAAATTTTCCATCCATCCCTCCTGAGTAGAAAATCACCAACATTCTCATTCTCTAAAGCTCCTGAAAAAAATCGCGCCTCAAAGAATTTTCGGTTGCATCCTCGAAATTTTTGTGATATCGTAAAGTTTAGCTGGAGTCGTTCGCCCCTACCCATGACTTTTTATTCAACTAAATTTACTGAATAAAACACAACCAAGTATTCAGGAATTTTTCCGAGAAGTAATGCAGAAATATTTTCATTTTGTAGAGCTTCCCATCAATGCTTGTTTTCCCCCATCAAAAATTTCCATCCATCGCTCCTCAGTAGAAAATTACCAACATTTTCATTTTCTCAGAGCTACCTAAAAAAATCCCACACCAAAATTTTCCATCCATCCCTCCTGAGCAGAAAACCGCCAACATTTTCATTCTCTGAAGCTCCTGAAAAAAATCGCGCCTCAAAGAATTTTCGGTTGCATCCTGGAAATTTTT
>NZ_JAAHHT010000037.1:7345-37036 GCF_010672085.1 Okeania sp. SIO3I5 | reverse complement strand
AAAAAATCCCACACCAAAATTTTCCATCCATCCCTCCTGAGCAGAAAACCGCCAACATTTTCATTCTCTGAAGCTCCTGAAAAAAATCGCGCCTCAAAGAATTTTCGGTTGCATCCTGGAAATTTTTGTGATATCGTAAAGTTTAGATGGAGTCACTCGCCCCTACCCATGACTTTTTATTCAACTAAATTTCCTAAATAAAACACAACCAAGTATTCAGGAATTTTGCCAGAAGTAATGCAGAAATATTTTCATTTTGTATAGCTTCCGAGTAATCCTTGTTTTCCCCCATCAAAAATTTCCATCCATCGCTCCTCAGTAGAAAATTACCAACATTTTCATTTTCTCAGAGCTACCTAAAAAAATCCCGCACCAAAATTTTCCATCCATCACTCCTGAGTAGAAAATCACCAACATTCTCATTCTCTAAAGCTCCTGAAAAAAAAATCGCGCCTCAAAGAATTTTCGGTTGCATCCTCGAAATTTTTGTGATATCGTAAAGTTTAGATGGAGTCACTCGCCCCTACACATGACTTTTTATTCAACTAAATTTCCTAAATAAAACACAACCAAGTATTCAGGAATTTTTCCAGAAGTAATGCAGAAATATTTTCATTTTGTAGAGCTTCCCATCAATGCTTGTTTTCCCTCGTCAAAAATTTCCATCCATTTCTCCTGAGTAGAAAATCACCAACATTCTCATTTTCTGAGAGGTAATGAAAAAATCCCACACCAAAATTTTCCATCCATCCCTCCTGAGCAGAAAACCGCCAACATTTTCATTCTCTGAAGCTCCTGAAAAAAATCGCGCCTCAAAGAATTTTCGGTTGCATCCTGGAAATTTTTGTGATATCGTAAAGTTTAGATGGAGTCGCTCGCCCCTACGCATGACTATTTATTCAACCAAATTTCCTGGCCTAAGAGACAATAAAAGATATTGCTAGAGCAAAACTACAAACTTCCAGGAAATTTTCTCTACTTATTAACAACTAGATCATTAATTATCCATCCACATTTATCAGTTAACTTATTACTGTCAATACTCAAAATTTCCAGAAGTAGATAAACAGAACTTTTACCCGCAAGAGAAAAAATCAAATCAGAAGTAACTCCAGGAAAATAATTCTTAGCAGTTGTATCCAGCAAATTTCCTTGCTCATCTAACAGAGAAAACCTAACAGATAAACCATTACATTCTTGGTGCAGAAAATCCAACTTACCAGTAATTTTTACAGAAGAAGATAAATCTCCTAAATAGAGAAAATATTTAGATGTTTCTTTAGTAACATCTGCCGGATCTGTCATTAAATTATAACCATCATCAGAAACTTGAATAACTGCCGAATAATTATAAGTAATATAAGGAGATTGACTTAAACTCATCCAGTCTAACTGTCTCCCCGGACGTTGCGGAACTTCTTTTTGCATTGCCGATAAAGTTTGTACAGCAGTCGCTATAGAAGTCGGACGAATTCTTTGATAAAAACTAACAGTAACCCCTCCATCTAAAACAAATTCTTCTGGCAATTTTCGGAAATCTTGAGCAATAGGTAAATTTTGAGAAAAAGCATCATAGACAAACTTAACTAAATCTTGTTGCCCTGGTTTTAAGACTTGTTCATCAGTCAATAATACTTTCTGAAATGGAGTGGCAATAACTACATATTGTGCTGCTAATAATTCTGGCAATGGGTAAGTATCGCGGGTGTCAATATGTGGTTTACTTATTGCTCTTAAATTCGACCAATTTTCAGGATTAATTATCCGGTTAGAGTTTCTAATAATATTGGCATTAAACTGATTTGAGGAAGCAGCTACATATACTAATTCTCGATTCGGTGCTAAGTTACTTAGATATTTAGTCAGACTCAAAACTTCATCGTAGTCGGAACGAATTAATGAGGAAAAATTACTGGCAAATATTGGGCGTATGGGGTTATTGAATTTGCCGATAGGAGTTAAACCAAAGATGAGATTAATAATTAGATATATTCCGGTAATGCTGAGAATGATTAATTTAGTTTTGCCTCGAAAAGTATAAATAGTTATCCAGATAAATGAGGTAATTCCTAAAACTATTATCGGCGTCAAATGTAGAGAGTAATGAATATTGCCATAGCGGAGCAAAATCAACCATTCAGCTAAAGAAAATATTCCGAATAATAAGAGGAAAATCGTAGTAGATGGAATTAAAAATTTTCTCAGAATACCTACAGAAAATCCTATGGCAACTAATAGTAAGGTTATTAATCCATAAAAACAGGCATAACGCCAGAATATGTCAGGTATTGATAAACTCCAAGCAGCATAAAGAGTTCGATAATTTTCTGTCAAAGAACTTTGGATAAAACCCCAAGCAAAAATTGATATAGTTAGGAAAGAAGTTAGGGAAATAAGGCTAATTTTTATGCCACTTTCTAACAAAGTCCCCCTTTCCAAGGGAGATTTAGAGGAATTGAAAGTCCCCCTTTCCAAGGGGGATTTAGGGGGATTGACTGTGGGAATTGCAAATTTGAAATTAGTCAAAGAGTCGAGGATAACTTGACAACTAATAGCAGCAAGAAAAGCTATGGCGCTATAAGCAAAATGTCGTCTTAAAACTATAGATATTCCCAAACAAATTCCTATTATTGGAATTTGCCACCAAGCAGTTAATCTAATATTTTTTAAGTAAAATAAAATCCCCAATAAAATAGGTAAAGTCGCTCCAATATCCGGATATCCTCTTAAACTCGGACTCCAACTCATAGGTATTAGTAAAGCGATCGCTACTGTTGACCAAAATACCCATCGAGGATAAATAGGAATTAGTTTTGTAGCTATTGCTCCTATCAATAAACTGAAGGGTAATAGATAGACAAGATTAAGACTCAGGATATAAACTATTCTGTGGTTGCCAAAAATATAGAGAAATGGAATTAATGGCAATGTAATTAGATAATTTTTTTGTTGAGATAAAGAACCTAAAATATCATCAATAGCTCTTTGGGTAGATGCTCGAAATAAATTTGTTAGATTATTTGCAGCGTTTTGATATCCTACAAAATCCCACCAATAAATTGTATGTTCATTGGAGACATATATTGATGTGATAGAAATAATTATCAAAACTACAGTCAAGAAAAGAATTAGATTAATCAAAAAGCTAGACTGTGAATTAAATTTAGTATTTAATGAGTTGAAAAAGGAGTTATTTTTCATATTTTATAGCTGATTTTGTAAGCATTCAGCTATCAGCTATTAGCTATTAGCTATTTCTGAAAAAACTGTAGGGGTTTGGTCTCCCAACCCATTAATGCTGAACGCTTACGACTGTTTAGGGAAAATTATATTCTACTATCAGTGATAAATTATATAGTCATCTTAAATGATTTGTGCAAAAAACTGTAGGGGTTTGGTCTGCCAACCCAAGGGTAAATTAGAGAAATTATCTTCTACTATCAGTGATAAGTTACATAAAAATCCTCAATGATTTGTGCAAAAAACCGTAGGGGTTTGGTCTCCAAACCCAGTCTCCAAATCCAGTATTAATCCTCAATAATTTATCAAAAAAAACCGTAGGGGTTTGGTCTCCAAACCCAGTCTCCAAATCCAGTATTAATCCTCAATAATTTGTGAAAAAAACCGTAGGGGTTTGGTCTCCAAACCCAGTCTCCAAATCCAGTATTAATCCTCAATGATTTATCAAAAAAAACCGTAGGGGTTTGGTCTCCAAACCCAGTCTCTAAAAACCGTAGGGGTTTGGTCTCCCAACCCAGTCTCCAAACCCAGTATTAATCCTCAATGATTTATCAAAAAAACCGTAGGGGTTTGGTCTCCAAACCCAGTCTCCAAACCCAGTATTAATCCTCAATGATTTATCAAAAAAAACCGTAGGGGTTTGGTCTCCAAACCCAGTCTCTAAAAACCGTAGGGGTTTGGTCTCCCAACCCAGTCTCCAAACCCAGTATTAATCCTCAATGATTTATCAAAAAAACCGTAGGGGTTTGGTCTCCAAACCCAGTCTCCAAACCCAGTATTAATCCTCAATGATTTATCAAAAAAACCGTAGGGGTTTGGTCTCCAAACCCAGTCTCCAAACCCAGTATTAATCCTCAATGATTTATCAAAAAAACCGTAGGGGTTTGGTTTCCAAACCCAGTCTCCAAATCCAGTATTAATCCTCAATAATTTGTGAAAAAAACCGTAGGGGTTTGGTCTCCCAACCCAGTCTCCAAATCCAGTATTAATCCTCAATAATTTGTGAAAAAAACCGTAGGGATTTTGTCTCCAAACCCAGTCTCCAAATCCAGTATTAATCCTCAATGATTTATCAAAAAAACCGTAGGGATTTTGTCTCCAAACCCAGTCTCCAAATCCAGTATTAATCCTCAATGATTTATCAAAAAAACCGTAGGGATTTTGTCTCCAAACCCAGTCTCCAAATCCAGTATTAATCCTCAATGATTTATCAAAAAAACCGTAGGGGTTTGGTCTCCAAACCCATTGGTACTGATAACTGATTTTAAGGGTATAAAAAACATCAACTTTAGTATTTCAATCTGGATGCTTCAGCAGTCGATACTGATAATTGATAACTAATAGACCTCTTGCAAAAGTAAAAAATTCAATCAATACTAGCTCTGAAACAAACAATTTCATCTCCTATTGCCTATTGCCTATCGCTTGACTTCTGCAAGAAGTCTAATAACTGATTAAGTTTGTGTTAGACTACAATAAAATTTTGCCCAAAAACATAAACTATAGCAATATGAAATGATTTGTGAGAAAAACTGTAGGAATTTAGTTTCCAAATCCCATTATGTTTACTAGGGTTTGGATACCAAACCCCTACGATAAAATCTTACAACCTATTTAGGATTGCTATACCGCAAAAATCTATAATTGGAAATATTAACATGAAAGCATTAATTCTCTCTGGTGGAAAAGGAACAAGATTACGTCCTCTTACTTATACAGGAGCAAAGCAATTAGTACCAGTAGCCAATAAACCTATTTTATGGTATGGAATTGAAGGTATTGTAGCAGCAGGTATTATCGACATCGGAATTATTATTAGTCCAGAAACCGGAAAAGAAGTACAAGAATTAACAGGAAACGGCGAAAAATTTGGAGCGAATATTACTTATATTCTCCAAGAAGAACCGGCAGGTTTAGCTCACGCTGTTAAAATTGCTCAACCATTTTTAGAAGATTCTCCTTTCATTATGTATCTCGGAGATAATATTATTGAAAGTCAGCTTGGGCAATTTTTAGATACTTTTAAACAAAAACAATTAGATGCTTTAATTCTGTTGCGCAAAGTTCCTAATCCTACTGCTTTTGGTGTAGCTAAAGTAGATGAAAAAGGAAAAGTTTTAGGATTAGTTGAAAAACCTAAAGTTCCACCATCAGATTTAGCACTTGTGGGTGTATATTTCTTTTCTAATCAAATACATAATGCTATTTCTAATATTAAACCTTCAGCTAGAGGAGAATTAGAAATTACTGATGCTATTCAATATTTAATAGACCAACAAATTTCCGATGAAAATCGGGAAATTTCTGTGGAAGCACGCACCTTAGAAGGTTGGTGGTTAGACACTGGTAAAAAAGATGATTTACTTAGTGCAAATCAAATTATTTTAGATACTCGTATAACTAATTCAGTAAATGGAGAAATAGATTCTCAAAGTCAAATTATTGGCAGGGTAAAAATTGGTGAAAATACAAAACTAATTAATAGTAGCGTTCGTGGTCCGGTAATTATAGGTGATAATTGTCACCTAGAAAATTGTTTTATCGGTCCTTATAGTAGTATTGCCGATGATGTAACTTTAATTGATGTTGATATAGAACATAGTGTCATATTACAAGGAGCAAAAATTATTGAAATTCATCAACGTATTGTTGATAGTTTGCTAGGACGTCGTGCCCAACTAATTAATGCTCCACAACGTCCTAAAGCATTACGGTTTATGATTGGAGATGATAGTCAAATAGAATTAACATAATTAGACTTGACCGAAACAATTAAACAATTAAATAATTAGATAATTCAGGTTTAAAGCCTCCCCTTGAAAGGGGAAGAAAATAAATTTTTTCCTTTTAGTCAATCCTCTCCCTTTTAGGGAGAGGTAATTATCCATTATCCATTATCCATTATTGAAAGATGCTCTCTTAATTCAGCAACGATTGAGTATAACACAAAGTAAAGACTTTGGAGCCAACGTGTCTACAGGAAGATCATTTTTTTATAAACGGTAAAACCTAAATTTTTCAATCCTAAATTTACCCCAATTTTTTATTTGACTTTTTTCCTAAAATTCTCTTAACTATAGATTGGATAGATTCATCGCAACAGTCAAAAAAACTAAGAATAACGATTGAGGTAATAAAGACATAAATGTCCCTCATCTCAATCTGAAGTTATTTGCTTGCCTGCTCGTGATTAATGGTTAACAACAATAACTGAGTTTAAAAGTGGTCAAACAACTTTGTAAGTCTCTAATAGCGCTATTAATGGCGATCGCCTTCACGATCGTCGGGTCTGATATAGCTCAGGCCACATCCAATACCGTCAAATATACAGAAAATGGCCTACCGATTTCAATTAACAGTGGCCTCAACTTTTCTGGTGGTTTACAATATGCAGATGGTGAACTGCGGTTTAGTCTCAAGAACGGTACCTCCAACGACCAGTTAAACCTAACCAGCGCCAGCAACTCCACTGCCAAAGGAGCAATCTCAGTAGATAATTGCGGCAGTATTTTTCTAGGTAATGGGTCTGGTACTAATCGTATTGGTTCAATCCTGGAGACTGAAGACGGCACTAATGGCAAACCCTTAACCATTCGTTTCTCCAATCCCCTAACCAATGCCGGGTTTGAAACTGGTGACTTAACCGGTTGGACGGCCTTTAAAGAAAATTATAATACTGTCCAAAATCTTGATGGTCAAAGTATTGACTACGATTTCAGCAAAAGTGGTCTTGGCACTGGCACGGGCAACATTATTGTCTCTACCCCCTCTGACTCTAAACCTACCTACACCATTAGTATCACAGAGGAAACTGTAGGGAGTGGCAACTACGCCTTGCGCCTGGTCAGTAGTGGTCACATCAATAAGCCCCGTGGTAGCGATCGCCCCTCGGGCAATGGTTCTCTCCACGGCCCTTATGTTCGTAGTGATTCCTTTGAAGCCTTTACCGGGGACAGCATCACCCTAGATTTCTCTGCCCAAAAAGGAGATGATGCCTACGAAGTTTTTGGCTTTTTAATTGAAGCAGGTAGCGACAAAAGTTTCGGTACTGCGGACGACACCCGCACTGAACTATTCTCTAAGCGTGGAGACAAAGTTCCTTTCAATTCAGTCAGTGCCACTATTCCCAAAGATGGTCAGTACCAGTTTGAATTTGTTTGTGGTACTTATGATAAAACTGGTGGACTCGCCGTCGGTGCAAGCCTGTTTATAGATAACGTGCGTTTGGTTTCTGCCACTTCGATCTCGGATGATGTGATACAAAACATTACCGATCAGGTCACCTATAACAATATTTCTAACAACCCCAATACTGATACCCGTTACCTGAACATCACTCGCAAAACTGCTAATAATAAGACAAATTCTACTACAGTAGATCTTCTGTTGACAGCAGTGAATGATGATCCCACAATCATCACGAATGATGGTGCTACCGTAAATGAAGGAGAATCTGTAACAATTACAGATGCTAACCTCAAGGCAACCGATCCAGATGACGACGATGCTGACTTGATATACACTCTGAGTGCTAAACCTAGTCATGGCAGTATTCAGGTTTCTGGACAAAATACCACTCAGTTTACCCAAGCTGATTTGAATGCAGGTCTTGTCACCTACATTCACGACGGCTCAGAAACAATTGCCGATAGCTTGAGTTTTGAGTTAGCGGATAGTGGCAAAGATGGAGTTACTCCAATTGTAGGAACGTTTAACTTGAATGTCATTCCTCAAAATGACATCCCAGTAGTGGTGAATGCCATTGACGATCCAATGACTTACTCCCGCCGTCCTTGGAATTTCCCTATTCCCAGCAATAATTTTGAGGATGCAGATGGGGATAACCTAGAGTTAACTGCTAGTTTAGCTAATGGTGAACCTTTACCTGCTTGGTTGAGCTTTGACTCTGATACAGGAATATTTAGTGGTACTCCCAGCAATGCTGACGTGGGAACCCTTAAGTTAACTGTTACTGCAAATGATATCCAGGGTGGCAAAGTCAGTACTGGTTTTGTTTTAACTATTGAGCGTGGTAACTATCCTCCCGAAGTAGTTAATCCTCCTGCCGATCAAAGCGCAGTGATGACTCAACCTTTAAGTTTTACCGTCCCCGCAACAACGTTTAGCGATGCGGATAACGATCCACTTAGCCTCAGTGGCAGTTTGGCGAATGGCGCTGCTTTACCTACTTGGTTAAGCTTTGATCCCGCAACAGGAAAATTCAGCGGTACTCCAGCTAAAAGCGATATCGGTACCCTTTATTTGGTAGTAACTGCAGATGATGGACAGGGAGGACAAGTGAGCGATAGCTTTAGCCTCAATATTAAATCCTTACTCTCCCTAAAGGAAACCTACACCAACCCTGACAACGGGCACATTTACTTCTTAACCAAAGCTGCGACTTGGACTAATGCCCAAACTGAAGCACAAGAGGTAGACGGCAACCTCGTTACCATCAACGATGAAACTGAACATGACTGGCTATGGGGCACCTTTGGCACTGCCGAGCAATTCTGGATAGGTCTCAATGATGTCAATGATGAAGGCACTTTTAGCTGGATTAGTGGTCAAGATTTTGACTATGAATACTGGCATCCCATCAAGCCTGACAGTGGTGATTATGGTGGTGAAGACGAAGATTATGTCGTTATGAATTGGCGCGATATCCGTGAGCCTGGGGATGGTTGGGCTGATGTAGAAAACGACGGTCCTAACTACGGCGATCCTGTTCCTGGCATTGTTGAGGTTGAACCGGAAAGCCTCGATTATTCTCTCAATGGTGATTCTGATTCTACTGTTTGTGATTAAATCTAAGTTGTTGATTCACTAAGACACTGTTTTTAACGAAGTCAGAAGTCAGAAGTTGACGCATATAACGGGGATTTTAGCAAGGCTCCAAAAACATTTCGCCTTAAAAGTCCTTGCTCTAAACCCAATTATTTTGGTAAATAGGAATTCAGTATTTAAGCAACAGTTATACTTGTATTATACTTGTATGGTTGCTGCCTAATATACACAGGACTTACGCAGAACCACCATATCTAGTAGAGGGCGAATGCCAGAAAGCCCCTACATAAGGTGTATGATTTATAATTTTGCGTAAGTCCTGATACAGCAGTTTTCATTTTGGTAGCACAGTAGGGACGTTGCATGCAACGTCCCTACTAGGCTATAGCAATCCGCACATTGGTCGTGACAATTTTTATAATAGACATCTCCAGAAAAGGATGTCTAATATCATGTCCGGTTGAATAGTTATTGTATAGTTGGGAGTAGGGGAGTAGGGGAGTAGGGGAGTAGGGGAGATTGAATACTGACAGGACTTACGCAAATTCTTAGACAATGCGCTATCCCTAGGGGGCGAATACCCAGATATGGCAGTTCTGCGTAAGTCCTGATCAAGTAAGCTTGTAAATTAGGAGAAAGTCATATAAATACTAACTCTATATACTTCCTAACAGTTAACTACTATTCAACGGAGTTAATTAAAAAATTAATCAATTCAATCCAATTAACTTCTCACCTATTTCAAAAAATTATCATTATTAATAACTCAACCGATGATAACTCTATCTATCAACTCCAAAGCAACACCATAATTATTATCAACTCAGAAACTAATTTAGGATATGGTAAAGCGTGCAATTTAGGATTAAATTGGATTTATACTCAAAATCCCCAAGCAATAGTTTGGTTAATTAATCCCGACGCTTATCTATTACCTGATTCTCTGGAAAAAGCACATCATTTTTTAGCTAAAAATCCAGAAATTTCCATATTAGGAACAACCGTCTACGAACCCACAGGTAAAATTTGGTTTGGTGGTGGAAAATTTATTCCCGAAACTGGCAAAATAATTGCTAATGAATTTATTTCCAATACAGAAAAATCAACCACAGATTGGGTAACAGGATGCAGTATGTTAATCAACCTCAAAAAGTTTGAAAACTGCCCTCAATTTGATCAAGATTATTTTTTATATTATGAAGATTTTGACTTCTGTAGACGTTATGTAAAACAAGGTCATAAAATAGCGATCGCTAAAACAATATCTATAGTTCATCAACCATCTTCTATTACCAATAAAAACCCAGAATTAAAACTTGAGTATAGTATTTATAGTTATCTATTGAGTTTAGAAAAACATACAAATAAATCAGTTTTAATATATAGATTACTGAGAATTACTATAGTAGCTTTATTTTACCTACCAATAAATTATAAAATAGCTAGTATTAAGCTCAAAGCCATTAGGAAATTTATCAGACATAATTTTAGGTTGGGTAGAACGAAGTGAAACCCAACAAAGTATTGTTTAATTAGACGAATTTTTGTCTTATCTGAACCAGTTTCGCTGAAAATGTTGGGTTTTTCCGTTGGAAATGCTCCGCAAACGTTCCTCAACCCAACCTACAGTATTTAAAATTTTGGTAGGTTGGGTAGAACGAAGTAAAACCCAACAAAGTATTATTTGATTGGAGGAATTTTTATCTTAAATCCAAGCTACACTTATTGCTGGACTCTTAATCCGTATATCCGTGGCATAATCGGTGTGAGCCGTGGCATAATCGGTGTGAGCCGTGGCATAATCCGTATGAGCGCAAATGTCTAACAAACTTATAATCAATCTATCAGTATTAATTCCCCAACCTACAGGAATATCCGTCTACGCTAATAACATTCTGCCCCAACTTCAGCAACTTAATCCTACTTTGCTAATTCCTAATAAAATTCCTAATTTTAACTGCCATCTCATCCCTAATAATATGACCCCCGCTCAGGGAACTAAAGGTCATTTACGACGATTATTTTGGACTCAATTTCAACTGTCAAATATCTATAAAAAATTACAAGCAAATCTACTTTTTTCTCCCCTTCCAGAAGCGCCATTATATTCTCAGTGTCGTTATATTGTCATGGCTCACGATTTAATTCCTTTGCGTTTTCCTAAACCTGGTTCTCGCTTAACTGCTTATTTCAAATATTATATTCCTCAAGTATTAAATCAGGCAGAACATATTGTTTGTAATTCTCAAGCAACGGCAAAAGATATTACCGATTTTTTCCAAATACCACCTCGAAAAATTACTCCTATTCCTTTAGGTTATGACTCTCAAAAATTCCAATTTTTAGACTTACCTAGCAAAAATTATTTTCTTTATCTCGGTCGCCACGATCATTATAAAAATCTGCATCGGTTGATAGAAGCATTTGCTAATTTACCTAATTTTTCCGAGTATGAATTATGGCTTGCCGGACCTACAGATAATACTTATACACCCACCTTAAAAACTCAAATAAAAGAACTAGAATTAACAAATTTTGTCAAATTTCTAGACTATGTTCCCACAACAGAATTACCTAAAATAATAAATCAGGCGATCGCTCTGGTTTTTCCTAGTCTGTGGGAAGGATTTGGTTTTCCCGTATTGGAAGCAATGGCGTGCGGTACTCCAGTTATTACTTCCAATATTTCATCCCTGCCAGAAGTTGCTGGAGATGCAGCTATTTTGGTTAACCCGAAAAATGTGGGAGAAATAACAGATGCCATGAATATTATTGCTAAAGATGGAGAGGAGCGATCGCGCCTCTCCACCTTAAGTGTAGCTAGAGCTAAGGAGTTTAGTTGGGAAAAAACTGGTTTAGCTACTAGACAGATAATTCAGAATTATCTGATTAAGGTTTAAATAATTGGAGCGATCGCTCCGTAAGGGTTTCAAGAAGAGTTAGGATAGCCTCATCATTACTAATTTGTCACCTTACCTGACAAAAAGTTTTATAATGGTCTTTAGTAAAATAAACTGGATCATATACTTGTTTACCACTCTGTGTGTAAACTAATGAAACAAAACGGTATTTACCACGGTTTCCTACATTTGGGTTGTTTGCATCTACATCATACTCGAGATATTCTTGACCCCTACCAATAGATGGTAATTTTGTACCTCCATAACCACCACTATTATTATATATTCTTCCCTGCTGTAATCCTGCTTTAATATTCCTGAGATCTTCCACAGCAACATTTGGAAGTTGTCCACATTTGAGTATATTAGCAGCTTGAGCTGAATTAGGATAGAGTAAGACTAATGCTAATAATAAGCACACTAAAATTCTAACAAGATTCTTCATACTATTTCCCTTTCTTGATTTTTCTTTGCTTTGCAAGAATGTAAGTGACAATAAGTCAGTTGCATAAGTCTTGAAACAACTACTGCCTCATAGAACTCGCGTTGCTTCCTGTTTGATTTCGCTTCTGTACTTCGTCACCCCACTACTATACTATAGACTAGACGTTTCTAGCAAGGTTTTTCTGACATGAATTTTATTTTTTTTCCTTTTCTGCTTTGCTTCATAACATACGGTCTCAACTATCGCCCTCGCTCTGGTATTTCCTAGTCTTTGGGAAGGGTTTGGTTTTCCCGTATTGGAAGCGATGGCCTGTGGTACTCCAGTTATTACTTCTAATATTTCATCCGTGCCAGAAGTTGCTGGAGATGCTGCTATTTTGGTTAAGCCGAAAAATGTGGGAGAAATAACCGATGCCATGAATATTATTGCTAAAGATGGAGGGGAGCAATCGCGCCTCTCCACCTTAAGTTTAGCTAGTAGCTCAAGAGTTTAGTTGGGAAAAAACTGGTTTAGCTATTAGGGAAGTAATTCAGAATTATCTGATTAAGGTTTAAATGATGGGAGCGATCGCTCCTTTTTGATTTGGGAAAGCGATCGCCGTTAGTGGATATTGGTAATGTTTTTTTCCACTTTACGAGCAAAATGCGACGGCGAGTCGCATTGAGGAATACGCTCGCCGTTGGTTGATTTGGGTTAGAAGTGGAGTTGAGAGAGTTGAGTTTCCTGAGGTTGGGGAGGGAGCAAGCTCCCCTATTCCAAACAGCTCCGGGGCAATGGATTTACTACCATAAAACGCACCTTTTTACCCTCTTCACATATAAATCAAAATACCATAATCAGAGTAATATTCGGGACAAAATCGTAAGACATTCCTAGTTGACTCCATAAACCTTCTCTTACGTAAACCACTCCGCACTAACGCAGCCATTTCCCATAGCATAGCTCAAGTCAAGACCGATTACTCCGATTTCCTTTCCCTCATAATCGTATTCGGCACCTTTACCCCACGTAACCGATCACAAGTAGAATCAACAGTTATACTATATTCGGGCAACACATCCAACACTGTACACATATCATGCGGGATATTACACCAATCCAGGCGGCCACCAGCATAACCGATCGCCACTTCAACTGGTATTTCCCGACTACTATCATACGGCAATCCGTCAAATGTCTCCAGAAACATAACATCAAGCTTTTTCACAGACTCACCATTAAACAACACTAAAAACCTAGGTTTCACGACATTTGCTTGGATGTCATCAGAAGACCCATGACCTATAATAAACTTGATCTTGACATCACTTATAATTACGTGGGGATTTACCGCCGCCACTATAAACAACACCGGGGCAACTGTCGTTCCGAGCAACGGCTGCGGGTTCGCTTCTGGATCAAACTTCAACTTAAAGTCATTCGGGGTCCTAACCGACACCTTAATATTCCCATCATTGTACACCTCCTGTGACGCCGACATTTGTCCAGATTCACTCATGACATCAACGAGTTCTACAGGGCTTGCCATTTTTTATACTACCTCACTTTCAAACAACATATCAAGCATAACATATTCTTTTGCCGAATTCAAAAACGAACTGTCTACATATATTTTCAGTACAAACATGTTCATACTTTACAATCATCGCTCACATTTGTTTTTTTTTGAACATCACAACTTGTGCTCATAGAGCAAATTTTTTGATGACATTACCTGAATTATCGTGTAGTTGTTTTTTCATCACTCCCGTGACGGGTACGCCATATGGCCTCATTCAATCCGTACTTTTACATCAATGTGGAGAAATAACCATCCTACGATTTTCATTTCTTTTGTGTTACATAACCCGCTCGAAAACTTGCTATCACCAGATTTTAATCCGGGCATTTTTCCAAATCGACATTTATCCTACTCAATTTCAAAAACATAGACTATTATCGCTCTTTTGCTATTGTGCCCCTAATCCATTGTTAATCTCTTCAACATTGTTTCGCATCGCCACACCAAATAAACCTCTCACGCAATTTTGGTAAAGAGGCAACAAAACTACACCACACATGAGACATTACCCCCCTGTATCCATCAACAACCTATACCAACTCCACTGAATACCCTTCAATGAACTCTCAACACCAGGGAAAAATTTCATCTCTCCCATTAACCGAGAACTTTACCCAGATTTAGTATTATCCCCTATCAAACTCCGCCACACAACATTCGGTCTCAACCATCGCGATCGCTATCTTGAGAAACAACAGGCAAAATATTTTTTCTGGGAACTTTTGCTGGCAGTTGATAGGCAACAGAAAACAGACAAAAAGGAAGAAATTTTTTCAGAGAGTGGGTGGTACAAAAAAAGATTTTTCTGAGAACTTTTATATCATGTCCGGTTGAACAGTGATAAATAAATAACTACGGAGGAGTCAGGAGTCGTAGGGGCGAGCAAGCGAATCGTCGGTACAGGAGTCAGGAGGGAAGAAAGAAGGAAGAGGAAGAATAGGAGAAGAAGAAGAAAGTTTTTTTATAACTAATTATCCGGACATGATATTACTTCCAGTTCCCTGAAATGGTTGAATAAAATTATTGATTTTCTGAAGATGTCTATTATCCTTTGATACAAAATCCAGTTGAACAGTTGTCATTGCGACGATAGGAAGCAATCTCCTCAACCCCTGAGATGACTTTCTTCTACTCCGTTTCAGTTGCAATGACTTAGATATAGTAATTCTCCGGATTTGATCTGACTCCACCGAACTTTCGACACACCCATCTTTTTCTACTTCAACTACCTCGACACATTCTATTTCACAGAACTTAGGCAAATTATTAGACAATACGCTATCCGTAGAGGGCGAATGCCATTCGCAAGAGGGCGAATGCCATTCGCCCCTACATATGGAAGCTTGGCGTAAATCCTGTTGAGTTAATTCTGTAGCAGTCTCCTGAATCTCCCGCTCAACTTGCTCCCTTGACTCGACAGCACTCTCCACAAACTCTTGTTTTTCTGACTCAACTAAGCGATCGCTCTCTACTTCTACCGATACTATTTCTCTTTCCTGAATACTCTCACCTAAATTATCCCCTGACTCCACAGAAATATCCACAAACTCAGATTTTTCTACCTCTACGACCTCTTCTTGTAACGGGAACCCACCCCAAACCCCTCCCAGGAGAGGAAGGTGGGATGATGGAGAAATAGAATGGCGATCGAATGTAGCGCGATCTTGTTTAGTTCCCGTCTCCAACCCATTCTTTTCTTCTGACTCAATACTCTGCTGCTTTTCCTGATTTTTCCTTGGGGTAGACAACTTCCGACTTCCCCTTGCTGTAACACTTACTTTCTCCCCCGTCCCTAGAAAATAGTCCCTCAACTTCTCTTTGAGCTTTTTCCTAGCTACATATATCCGCCTGGATACATTGTCATAGGATATCCCTTGGCGTTCCGCAATTTCTGTATGGGAAAGCTCTTCATAAAAATGTAAAATAAAAGTCTCCCGCAACGTTTCCGATAAATCAGCGATCGCCCGTCGAATCTGAATACACCTCTCCTCTCTTTCCAGACAACTGTCCGGCGACTCTACCGAAGAGGCCATACCCATCTCCTCAGTATCGCCCACCCATTCAATATTTTCAACACCCGTTGCCCTTTGAGAATGTTTTCGACAAATATCAATACAAAGGTTACGAGTCAACTGTATCAACCACGCCTTAAAATTATTAATTTCCCCCTCGAACTTTTGCACCTTTTCCCAAGCTTTCAGCATTGCCTGACTCAGAGCATCTTCGGCATCCGTTCGGTTAAAGTTCATTAACCTCAAACAGCACCGATATAGTAGTTCTCTATGCTCATTCCATTGCTGCCAAAACTGACAAACCAGATCGGAATTGCCCCTTTCGGTTAAAGCCAAGTCCATTATATTCCTCTTCCATCTGCTGACTATCTACATAATCAAGACGTAAGAGTATTTACTGGTATGACCTATCAAACTTCATATAAAAGCTCATATAATTAGGCTTTTCTTCATAGTGAAAATCAACCCTTATTAGCTACCTGCACAAGTCGAATCATTTGTCAATCTCAGAAAATCTATAAATATTTTCTAACTTCACAAGTCGAATTATTTGTCAACCTCAGAAAATCTACATGAACATTTATTCAATCAACAATAGGCAGTAAGTAATAGACAATAGTCAGCTAAGTGGTCTTATATATAGTGTCTTTACCGAATAATTAAATAATTAATACCATTTTGAAAAAAGAATTTTACGAATAATAAGCACCATAAAAAAAATTTATATGAAAATCTATTTTACAAAAAAGATGATTTTCAATATCAAAGATGGTCTTAAATCTATTCATTCTGACTCCTGAATTCTGAACTCTGTTTGCGGAGCATTCCGTAGGAAATTCTCACAAATACCCTAACTATTTGTAGCAAACATTTATCAAATTGGTATAAATAATTCAGGTTGAAAGCCTTCCCTTTCAAAGATAAAAAGCGGTCGTTTTCGGCTGTTGCTAACATGAAACGCTACACGACATAAAAAGCAGAGTTTCCCGTAGGGTGGGATGGATGGGTTACCTAACCATATCCAATAGACCTAATAGATAATTAATTTTTTCCTTTTAGTCAATCCTCTCCGTTTGAGTAACAAGTAATTATTCATTATTCATTATCCATTAATGAAATAAGTCCTGATATAGTGTCTGTGCATAAGTCCTGATATTTTTTAATAACTCCAGATGGATACAAAACAAACTACAGATTCTATCAAGCTAGATTTTGTTTTAGAAACTATTAATAGTAAGCTACTAGAAACCAAAAATCATCCTTTAAATGCCACAGAAACTATCATTCTCCAAGGTATTTGGGATAATAAGACCTATAATATTGTGGCTGAAGAGGCAAGTTACAGCTTAAGTTATCTAAGTAATGTCGTTGCTCCTGAGTTATTTAGACGAATTTCTGATATTATTGGCCAAAGGGTGACAAAGAAAAACTTTCGGGTGGAACTTCAAACATATCTCCTCCTACAAGCTACCTCAAAAAAAACCGTCGTGAGTCAACATTCCGAAAAACTTTCTCCCAGCGTAACACAACTAATATCACCAAGATTTCCGAGTGGATCTATTTCTCTAGATTCGCCATTTTACATACAACGAGTCGATATTGAGAAGCAAGTTTATGGAGAAATTGAGAAACCAGGAGCATTGGTGAGAATAAAAGCACCGCAAGAGATGGGCAAAACTTCCCTTCTTTTGAGGGTTATCAACCATGTAAAAGATTTGGATTATCGCACGGTATACTTAGACTTACAACAGGTAGGCCAAGATATTTTGACTGGTGGTATCAACAAATTTTTACGTTGGTTTTGTGCTAATATTGCCTATCAACTAAACCTAGAACCTAACTTAGATGACTATTGGGATGAAGATATTGGAAGCAAAATTAGCTGCACTCTATACTTTCGCAACTATTTATTACAGTCAAATAATTCTCCCTTACTTCTAGCTTTAGATGAAGTCAACCAGATTTTTGAGCATCCAGAAATAGCAAAAGATTTTTTTCCTCTGTTGCGATCGTGGTACGAGGAAGCAAAAAGACTCCCAGTGTGGCTAAACTTACGTTTAGTGGTAGTTCACTCCACTGAAATTTATGTACCTCTGCAACTGAAACAGTCACCTTTTAATGTGGGGTTACCAATTCAGTTAGGTAGTTTTAGCTTAGAAGAAGTTTTGGAATTAGCCCAATCTTACGGACTCGACTGGAGTGATGGGGAAGAAGCACATCTTTTGATGGCAACCACTGGAGGACATCCAGCACTGGTGCATCTGGCTATTTATCATCTGAGTCGAGAAGATGTAACAATCAGACAATTATTAGAAACTGCTGCAACATCAACTGGAATTTATGCCAATCATTTGCGACGTCATCAAGTGAAGTTGGAAGAAGAGCCAGAATTAGCGATCGCTGTGCAAAATCTTGTCAATACTAATGAACCTACATTATTGGAGTCTATTATTGCTTATAAGTTAAGTAGTATGGGGTTAATTAAGTCAGATGGAAATAAGGTTACATTAACTTGTGATTTGTATAGACAGTATTTTAGAAGTTAACAAAAACCTCATTAATAATTAATAATTAATAATTAATAATATCATGTCCGGTTGAATAGTTACACTTAGGAGGAAGGAAGGCAGCTATGCTGCTATGCTGAGGGCAGAAGGAAAAGAAAGATTGAAAGGGGAGAAGTTTTTTGATCACTAATTATCCAGACATGATATGATTGCCTTTCCTGTAATAGAAGGATTGGCTAAAAGGAATTTTTTTTCTTTTCTGGGCCAATTTATCATTACTTTTCAAAATTTACATTGGAAAGTCAAAGATGTAGTAAAATTGATGCCATCCGAGTATTTTCGCCGTTAATGCTACATTGCGGTTAACCCATCTGAACCTTATCTGACTCAGATTATTGAGTTTATAGGTTCTGACAATTTAATTTTTTGGTCAGATTATCCACATATTGATCGTCATTATATAAGTTAGGATTTAGTTTGGAAAGTCAAAGACATAGTAAAATTGATGCCATCCGAGTATTTTCGCCGTTAATGTTATATTGCGGTTGACCCATCTGAACCTTATCTGACTCAGATAATTGAGTTTATTGGCTCTGATAATTTAATTTTTGGTTCAGATTATCCACACATTGATCGTCAGCTAGATGTTGTTACAGATTGTTGTATAATTTGAGGGGAAGTGATATCAGGACATAGTAAACAAAATTGTTTGGGATAATCCCAGATGTTTTTATAACTTATAGTAAATAAGTTAAATTAGCTCAGTGTTTAGCTCTGCACAGAAATTAAATGATGGAGATTGAACTCAAATATCATTTTATAGTTGTGCAATGTTTAGTTTTCAACTAATTTTTTTATAATTTGACAACAATTTTAGGAGAAAGTAAAATATATGGCGTCTCAAAAACCCAATTACAATAATACACAAATTAAAGGCCTTGGCAGCAAAGGCACAAGTAATCAGCAAGAGCAGCTATATCAAATCCTTATAGTTGAAGAAACTGGTCAAGCTAATCATAATTCTACATCTCCCAATCTAGGGTTAACAACTAGAGTATTTACGGGTACAGAAAAACAATTAACAATTAATATAAGTAAAAATTATAACCTTGATGCTTATGAAATAAGTCAATCTAATATAATTAAAGACATAAAGGATTTGCCTAATGAGGGATTAGATATGAATCATATAATGCCCTTCCTACATAAAGACTCACATGGAGATAAATCACTTTTTATAACTCAGTACTCTACTGTGCGAAGACTTTTTCAGGCGAGAAAACTCTCTCAATTGATTGCCTCAACATGGTTGGACAAAACTGATAATATAGAGGGTTCTACTATAATAACAAAAGGATACGAAGATTATGTTGAAAAACTTTTGCTTCGTAGTAATCGAGGGCCAGATGAACCTAAAGCCCATAACTTTAATCGCTGGGACAGAAAAGAGCAGATGGTTATAATGCCAGACCAAGGAAGTTGGCAAAACATTAATTTGAATCTGTTGTTTTGTGGACAAGCTTATTTGTGGAAGAAGATTGAAAAGAAATTTATAAAATTATGTGAACCTATTTTATCTACTTATGAAGCGTCTCATCTGTTTGGTTTCGAGGTAATTTGGGAAGACTTTGCAGGCATTATAGAAGAGATATCACACTCAGGTGTAGCAAGTCCTCGGGGTCCCTACTACAAAGTATCAATTCCTTATCCACCACGCCCCTATCTAGTTAATGAAGGTGAACCAGGACTTTGTAAACCTATGATCAAAAAATGGGTAACAGCACCGGATTTAGGAACAACAGATGAAAACTTACCATTCGCTGAGAGCAAGTGGTCTCAAGAACACGGAATCAACATCAGATTTGTTACTCCTCCTTACCCTTATTTACCAATGACTTGTACTAGCTAAATTAAGCCTCAATAAAAATAATAAGCCATAATAAAGCACAATGCTAAACTTAACTTGTCAGCTTATCTTATGGCTTACCTATTAAGAGCTTATGAAAAATGACTATCAAATCATCAAAAAAATCTATGAAAGTCCTAACTCCCTCATCTATCAAGCTACTTTAAAAGAAAATAATCAACCTATAATTCTCAAAATCCTCAAAGAAAACTACCCTACTGCTTCGGAACTCACGCGCTACAAACAAGAATATGAAATTACTCGTTCCTTGAATGTAGATCTTATTATCAAAGCTTACGATCTACAAAGATACGAGAATAGTTTAGCAATACTCTTAGAAGACTTCGGCGGTAAATCTCTAAAATCATTACTATCTCAAAGTAAATTTAACTTAGAAAACTTTCTCACTATCGCCATTAAAACAACAGAAAGTTTAGCAGCAATTCATAAAGCTAATATTATCCACAAAGACATTAACCCCTCAAATATTGTCTATAATCCCCAAACAAAACAACTAAAAATCATCGACTTTGGCATATCTACCAGTTTATCTCAAGAATTTCTCACAGTCGTTCCCCCCAACCAACTAGAAGGAACTTTAGCATATATCGCCCCAGAACAAACAGGTAGAATGAACCGAGGTATAGATTATCGTAGCGATTTTTATTCCCTGGGAGTAACTTTCTATGAACTTTTAACTAATACACTACCTTTTGAAATAACAGATCCCATAGAGTTAGTTCATTGTCATATTGCCCAACAACCATTACCAGTACATGAACTAATTCCCGATATTCCTAATTCTGTGTCTAATATAATCAGCAAATTGTTAGCAAAAACTCCAGAAGAAAGATATCAAAGCGCTTGGGGAATTAAAGCAGATTTAGAAACTTGTCTAGAGCAATTCAATACTATAGGAGAAATTTCAGATTTTCCAATAGCTACTCAAGATATTTGTGATAAATTTCAAATTCCTCAAAAACTCTATGGTAGACAACAAGAAGTTAATCAACTATTAACAGCATTTGAAAAAGTAAGTCAAGGGACAACAGAATTAATCCTCATTTCTGGTTATTCAGGAATTGGCAAATCAGCATTAGTCAATGAAATTCACAAACCTATTACAAAGCAACGAGGAAAATATATTAGTGGAAAATTCGACCAATTGCAGAGAGATATTCCTTATTCTGCCATCTCTCAAGCATTTCAAGAATTAATCCGTCAACTGCTCAGTGAACCAGAAATCGCTCTACAAACTTGGAAAAATCAAATATTAGAAGCTCTAGGAAATAACGGTAAAATTATTATTGATGTAATTCCTGAACTGGAAAAAATCATCGGTAAACAAGCACAAGTTGAACAATTAGGAGCTACTGAAAGTCAAAATAGATTTAATTTATTCTTTCAAAGATTTTTGAATGTTTTCTGTAAAAAAGAACATCCTTTAGTCATCTTTATTGACGATCTACAATGGGCAGATTTAGCATCTCTACACCTAATTGAGCAATTAATATCAGATTCTGACAATCAATATTTTCTTTTAATTGGAGCATATCGAGATAATGAAGTTAGTGCTACTCATTCTCTAATGTATACCTTAGAGAAAATTAAGCAAGCACAAGTATCAGTTAATGAAATTACCCTTTACCCATTAAAAATTAATCATATTAATCAATTAATTGCTGAGACCTTAAGTTACTCCAAAGAAATTACTAAACCTTTAGCTGAGTTAGTTGCTAAAAAAACAGGAGGCAATCCATTTTTCCTGACTCAACTGCTGAATTATTTATATCAAGAAAATTTCTTAGTCTTTAACCCTCATAAACAACAAGATGAGCGACAAAGTTATTGGCAATGGGATATAGAAGAAATTGAAAGTGTATCGATTACTGATAATGTAGTTGAATTGATGGTCAAGAAAATTGAAAAATTGGAGGAAAAAACTCAACAAGTTCTTAAATTAGCTGCTTGTATTGGCAATAAATTTAATCTAGAAATTATGGCGATCGTTAATAATAAATCTCAAACAATAACAGCTAATGAATTACAGTTAGCCTTACATGAAGGGTTGATTTCACCTCTGAAAAATAATTATAAAGTTCCTTTACTATGGAATCCAGAAGATTTATCAAATAAGCTTTCAGAAAACTATTTTGAGGATTCAAAATATATCCCCTACAAATTTTCACATGACCGAGTACAACAAGCAGCTTATTCTCTAATTCCAGCAGCAGAAAAAAAGCAAATTCATCTACAAATAGGTCGTCTACTTGTGAAAAATTTTGAAGAAGATGAGTTACAGAATAAGATTTTTGATGTTGTAAATCAACTTAATCAAGGGTCTATTTTAATTACCGAACAATGGGAAAAAGATGAGTTAGCGAAATTAAATCTTCAAGCTGGTAAAAAAGCAAAAACTTCTACAGCTTACAAAACAGCATTAGGATATTTACAAACTGGTGGAAAATTATTAGCAGAAAATAGTTGGGAAGAGCAGTACAAATTCACATTAGAACTTCAAGTAGAAACCTTAGAAGCTTTGTACTTAAATTCTCAGTTGGAAGAGGTTGAAAAACTATCTGCAACTATTCTCCAAAAAGTCAACAATATACTCGATCAAGTTAAGGTTGATGAGCTACTAATATTGTCTTACTATGGTCAATTTCAGCCACAAAAATCTATAGATATTGCTTTAAAAACTTTAGAAAAGCTCGGAATCGAAATCTCTCAAGAAATTGTTAGTTATAGTGCCATAAAAAACAGGATTGAACAACAACAGAAATCTTTAAAGTTTCTATTAAAAGGAAAAAAGATTGAAGATTTAGCCGATCTGCCAAAAATGACAGACCCCTATAAACTAGCAGCTTTTTCTATAATACTATCAGTTGGAACAGCATTAGCAGCAACAAATTTTTCTCTGCGGATTGAAACAGTCTTCATTCAGCTTAATCTTTGTATTGAATATAATAATCCTCCTGAAGCTGCTAGTATTTATTCTTTATATGGAGTGCTTCTGTGTGGAATAATAAAAGATATTGATTCTGGATATCGGTTCGGAAAATTGTCTCTCAAGTTGTTAGAAAAAGATAAAATTTCTCAATTAGAATCTGTAGCTATACATCAATATTACGGACATATCTGGCATTGGAAAAAGCTGCTCAATCAAAAAGTTTCACAAGAAAAGTTACTGAATAGTTTACAAAAAGATATCAATAGAGGAAACAATGAACATATTTGTTATCTTGCTATAGACTATTGCTTTATTAAATTCTTTGGAGGGTGTAATTTAGCAGAAGTTGAAGGGGATTATCGAAAATATACTAAGTTAATCATAAAAATTCAGCAAGAATATTCTATAAATTATATAGAAATCTGTAAAAATATTGTTTTAAACTTAACCACCACAGAGCAACACAAATACTATCTATTAATTGGAAACTCTCAATACGCAGAAGATAGAGCAATAGAAATATATATTAATCAAGACAACCAATGGTTACTATTTATTTACTACTTTGGCAAAAACTTCATTTTATATCTCTTCAAAGATTATTTGAATGCTTTGAAAAATGGTCAATATGCAGATAAATATGTGATTACAATTTCAGGATACTTATGTACTCCACAGCATAATTTTTACTACTCCCTTGCTTGTCTTGCTCATTACAATAATTGTGACATAGAACAACGAAAAGAATTACTAGAACAAGTAGAAAAAAATCAAGAAGATATGGAAATATGGGCTGGACATTGCCGAGAAAATTTCCAGCACAAATACGATTTAGTAGAAGCGGAAAAGGCAAGAATTTTAGGACAAAATTGGCAAGCACAAGAACTATACGATCGCGCCATTGAAGGAGCAGAAAAATATGAATTTATCCACGAAGAAGCTTTAGCTTACGAACGAGCAGCAGAGTTTTATTTCGCCCTTGACAGAAAGAAAGTCGGTCAATTTTACTTAAGAAATGCCCATCATTGTTACATCCGTTGGGGCGCTAAAGCTAAAGTCAAACAGTTAGAAGAGGAATATCCTCAATATTTATTAGGAGTAGTAAATCAAAATAAATCAAAAGGTATTAATACAACTATGTCTACCTCTGGTTCTGATGGAGAAATTCTCGACTTAACAACAGTTATTAAAGCATCTCAAGCAATTTCTGGTGAAATTAATCTGGAAAAACTTCTACACAATTTAATGAAAATTGCCATCGAAAATGCCGGAGCACAAACAGGCTTTTTAATTCTCAATGAGGAAGATAATTGGGTTATTGAAGCTCAAGGAAAAATAGATAGCGATGAAGTTACAATCTTACAATCCATTCCTATCAAGTTTATAGATCCAGAAACATCAATTCCGATTTTACCAACTACGATTATCAATTATGTAGCTAGGAGTCAAGAAAATATTGTACTTAAAGATGCAGCTCACGAAGGACTATTTATTAATGACCCTTATATTATTGCCAAAAAAACTAAATCAATTCTCTGTATTCCATTAATTAATCAAAGTCAATTAACAGGAATTGTTTATTTAGAAAATAATTTAACTACAGACACATTCACAGCAAAAAGAGTCGAATTATTAAAAATATTATCTGCTCAAGCTGCAATTTCCATCGACAATTCTAGACTGTATCAAACCCTAGAACAAAGAGTCGAAGAACGCACAAAAGAACTGTCTCAAACTTTAGAAGTTCTCAAAGAAACTCAAGCAGAACTTATCTTTGAAAATGACTTACTAAAAACTGCCGAACCTAGCTCTAATTTTGATTATCAAGTAGGAGGAAGTTTGCCGATGGATGCTCCTACTTATGTAGTCCGACAAGCAGATCGAACTCTTTATCAAGCTTTAAAAAAAGGTGAGTTTTGTTATATTTTGAATTCCCGACAAATGGGTAAATCTAGTCTCATGGTGAGGATGATACACCATCTTAACCATGAAGGATATCATTGTGCTGCTATAGATTTAACCCGTATCGCTGATGAAAATGTGACGATAGAACAATGGTATAAAGGATTAGCTGTCGATCTATGGTACAGTTTTGATTTAGTAAGCACAGTTAATTTAAAAGCTTGGTGGAATGAGCGATTAGATATTTCTCCGTTACAAAGATTCGATAGATTTCTGCAAGATGTTTTATTATTTGAACTGAATAATAACGAAAGTGAACCTCCCAAAAAAGTCTTCATTTTTATTGATGAAATTGATAGTGTTTTAGGCTTAAAAATTCCGGTGGATAACTTTTTTGCTCTGATTCGATCTTGCTACAATCAACGAATGATCGATCCAAAATCTAGATATCAGCATCTCACCTTTGCCTTTTTTGGGGTAGCAACTCCTACCGAATTAATGACTGATATTAGGAAAACTCCTTTTAATATTGGTCAAGCAATTGAATTAGAAAGCTTTAAACCACATGAAGCACAACCTTTATTATTTGGAATAACTGAAAAAGTTAGTAATCCTCAAACTATGCTTCAAGAAATATTAAACTGGACGGGAGGACAGCCTTTTTTAACTCAAAAACTATGTCGGTTTATTCGTGATTCAAAAATCCCTATTCCTGTTAATGGTGAAACAGAATGGATAGAGAATTTAGTACAAGAAAAAATTCTGACAAATTGGGAAACTCAAGATGAACCAGAGCATTTAAAAACGATTCGTGATCGCATTCTTCACAGTCCAAACAAAACCCAACTTCTCACAATTTATCAGCAATTATGGGAGGAAAAAGAGATAGCGAGTGTAGATATTCCAGAAGAAAAAGAATTATGTTTGTCAGGACTAGCAAGAAAGCAAAATGGGTTGCTAAAAATTCATAACCGTATTTATGAATTAATTTTTAATCGGGGTTGGATCGAGTTCAACCTGGGTTGATTAATGGATAATGGATAATGGATAATTGATACAGCGGATTCCACCTTATATCATGTCCAGATAATTACAGGACTTACGCAGTACCGCTATATATAGTGTATAATTTGGTTATTATTCCTGATATAACCACTATAATTAGTGTCGTTGCGTAAGTCCTGTTCTATAATTTTACCTAACCTTTATCGGGCGGATAGCTAAGGGCTTCGATTTTCTTGGCTATCGGTTTTCGCCACGGGGGTTAGAAGTGGCGGTGGTTACGGTGGAACGGTTTTTTGAGCGAGTTTCTCGGCTTTACGAGCAAAATGCGACGGCGAGTCGCATTGAGGAATACGCTCGCCATTGGTTGATTTGGGTTAGAAGTGGAGTTGAGAGGGTTGAGTTACATTTGGTAGGAGAGGATACGATCTCCCCGTTTGCTTACAGCCACGGGGCAATGGATTTCCTTCCAACTTCCCTTTTTTGCCCTCTCCACGGCGTACCGAATTGAGGAATACGCTCGCCGTTGGTTGATTTAGGTTAGGAATGAAGTCTAAGGGTCGAGTCTTTAATTGATTTTTTCGGTGTAATCGTCATCAATCCCCCCTAGAAATTTCCTTTCTCCTCTCCGTCATCTCCGTTCCATAGGGGGAACTAATTATGTATTGTATGTTTTATTTCGTAATACATCGCTTTTGCCACTGCTTTCGGATCCAGTTTTTCTTTATATATTCCTCCAGTTGCTTTGGTTATTTTCTCTGCCTGTTTCTTAGGGCCGTTCAGGTTGTTCATTGGGTCCAAACTAAACGCATTTACTTTGATGTCTTTTTTCTTCAGCTCTGCTATGACATCATCTATTGTGACCTCGTTATTCTTATACCCAACTGGATCTTTTCCATAATAATCTCCAAACCAGGAAATATAACGGTTGGATTTAGGACGCCATTCGGTGAGCAGGTCTACTGTTGCAACTTGATGAAGTGCCAACAGTTGTGCCTCCGGATCGTCTCCTCCACCATGCACTGTCAGGTTATTCACTGCATTGGTTATCTTGTCTTCGTCAGACGTTAGGCTCAATACGATTTCCGATAAATCATTAGCACCATCTTCGATATCTCTATACCAAGCCAGTCCTATCTGAACATCCCACTCAGCACGCATTTGTTTCATTAATTTATATTCGTTCAACATGTCCGCTTTCATATTAGCGATCGCGGTAGTCATACTGCCTGTAACATCTACTACAAAGAAAATATCAACCAGGGGCCGCTCTTGATTAGACATCTTCACATCTCCTTTTTCTGATGTATGTTTTCACCCTTATAGACGCTTCATAACTTAAATATCTGACAACCAATTTAACGGAAACCTAAATTTCTTTCTTTTTGAGGGTTTCTGCTCTTTTCCTTGCTATATAGTCCAACTCTAGGACATAATACCTCAACCCAAAACTCATGCTATACTTGGGAGAAACTTCAGTTATTAAGTGATTTATATCATGTTCGGTTGAATACTTATAATTAACTGTTGTGAAGAGTCAGGAGTCAGGAGGGAAGAAAGAAGGAATGTAAGGATAATTTCAGTATTCTGGTGGTACTATCGGTACTCTTAGTCCTTAAATTTTATTATAACTGATTATCCACAATTCGTAGCTCCCCTGGAGGGGGCACATGATATTACACAGGGAAAATAACTTTTTCCCTTATTGTCACCCATTTAATGTTAATTACTATAATCTTTTCTCCGCTGCCCACCCACTCCCTTACTCCCCAACTCAAGAAAGTATAGAAATGTATTATGAGAAATGATTACATACGGTCTCCAGCATCACGATCACTCTCTTGGCAGCAAAAACTAACAACGATTCGCATTGAGTCAAGCGATCGCCCAAAAATTGCCAAACCAATATTTCGCGCTGCCGTAACCGTGACGCGAGGTTTGCGATTCCTATTCCTTTCTAAATCTCATCCACTATGGAACTCACCAACCAAACAGTCTCAACAAATACGTTAACTCTCAACGAATGCTGTTCTAACTTATTCTCAAATCAACCCTTGATCGCCACACAAAATCAACCTCTCACACAATTTTGGTAAAGAGGCAACAAAACTACACCACACCAGGGACATTACCCCCCTGTATCCATCAACGATCTATGCCAAATCCACTGAATACCCTTCAATGAACTCCAAACACTAGGGAAAAGTTTCACCTCTCCCATTACCCGAGATATTAACCCAGATTTAGTATTATCCCCTGTCAAACTCCGCAACATAACATACGGTCTCAACCATCGCGATCGCCCCTTTTACCGAGATTTAGTATTATCCCCTATCAAACTCGACCACATAACATACGGTCTTAACCATCGCGATCGCTCCCTTGATAAACAACAGACAAGAGATCTTTTCTGGGAACTTTTGCTAGCAGTTGATTGGCAACAGACAACAGACAAAAAGGAAGAAATTTTTTCTGAGAGTGGATCGTACAAAAAAAGATTTTTCTGGGAACTTTTGCTGGCAGTTCCCAGAAATGGTTGAATAAAATTATTGATTTTCTGAATATGTCTATTATGCTTTGATACAGCATCCAGTTGAACAGTTGTCATTGCCACGATAGGAAGCAATCTCCTAAACCCCTGAGATTGCTTTCTTCTTCTCCGTAACCGTCGCAATGACTTAGGTATAGTAATTCTCCGGATTTGATCTGACTCCACCGAACTTTCCACACACCCATCTTTTTCTACCTCAACTACCTCGACACACTCTATTTCTGTTAATTCTGTAGCGCTCTCCTGAATCTTCCGATCAACTTGCTCCCTTGACTCGACAGCAATCTCCACATACTCTTGTTTTTCCGCCTCAACTAAGCGATCGCTCTCTACCTCTACCGATACTATTTCCCTTTCCTCAATACTCTGATTTACATTATCCCCAAGTTCCACACAACCATCCACAAACTCAGATTTTTCTACCTCTACCACTTCTTCTTGTAATGGGAACCCATCCCTAACCACTCCCAGGAGGGGAAGGTGGGGTAATGGATAAATAGAATGGCCATCAAATGTAGCGCCATCTTGTTTAGTTCCCGTCTCCAAGCCATTCTTTTCTTCCGACTCACTTCTGTGCTGCTTTTCCTTATTTTTCTTTGGGGTAGCTAACTTCCGATCCTTCCCTACCGTAACACTTACTTTCTCCCCCGTCCCTAGAAAATAGCTGCTCAACTTCTCTTTGAGCTTTTTCCTACCTACATATATCCGCCTGGATACATTGTCATAGGATATCCCTTGGCGTTCCGCAATTTCTGTATGGGAAAGCTCTTCATAAAAATGTAAAATAAAAGTCTCCCGCAACGTTTCCGATAAATCAGCGATCGCCCGTCGAATCTGAATACACCTCTCCTCTCTTTCCAGACAACTGTCCGGCGACTCTACCGAAGAGGCCATACCCATCTCCTCAGTATCGCCCACCCATTCAATA
>NZ_JAAHHT010000037.1:0-7245 GCF_010672085.1 Okeania sp. SIO3I5 | reverse complement strand
CGTTTCCGATAAATCAGCGATCGCCCGTCGAATCTGAATACACCTCTCCTCTCTTTCCAGACAACTGTCCGGCGACTCTACCGAAGAGGCCATACCCATCTCCTCAGTATCGCCCACCCATTCAATACTTTCAACACCCGTTGCCCTTTGAGAATGTTTTCGACAAATATCAATACAAAGGTTACGAGTCAACTGTATCAACCAGGCCTTAAAATTAGTAATTTCCTCCTCGAACTTTTGCACCTTTTCCCAAGCTTTTACCATTGCCTGACTCAGAGCATCTTCGGCATCTGTTGGATTATTGTTCATTAACCTAAGACAGCACCGATACAGTATTTTTTTATGTTCATTCCATTGCTGCCAAAACTGACAAACCAGATCGGAATTGCCCCTTTCGGTTAAAGCAAGCTCCATTATATTCCTCTTCCATCTGCTGACTATCTACATAATCAAGACGTAAGAGTATTTACTGGTATGACCTATTAAACTTCATATAAGAGCTTCTGTAATTAGGCTTTCCTCATAGTGAAAATCAACCATTATTAGCTACCTGCACAAGTCAAATTATTTGTCAATCTCATAAAATCTATATGAATATTTATTCAAGAAAGAATAGGCAGTAAGCAATAGACAATAGTTAATTCAGTGGGGTGCATTAGATGGCCAAAATTTTAGATAGAATCTGGCTATGCTCAATATTCAATCTCCCCATCTCCTTATTTAGTCTGGAGGTACTATTCTCTTTGTTGAGAGTGAGAATAATTTAATCTTGACGAGGAGTGAAAATTATGGTACAATACCATCATTCAAAGCAACTTACGGACAAAATACTTTTAACTTATCACCCACAGCAATAACCACAACATTGCCTTTTTTTCCGAGTCTGTGGGAAGGGTTTGGTTTTCCGGTATTAGAAGCGATGGCGTGTGGTACTCTTGTTATTACTTCTAACATTCATCTTTGCCAGAAGTTGCTGGAGATGCTGCTATTTTGGTTAACCCGAAAAATGTTCGAGAAATAACAGATGCCATGAATATTATTGCTCAAGATGGGGAGAAGCGATCGCGCCTCTCCACCTTAAGTTTAGCTAGCAGTTCAAGAGTTTAGTTGGGAAAAAACTGGTTTAGCAACTAGGGAGATAATTCTGAATTATCTGATTAAAGTTTAAATAATTGGAGCGATCGCTCCTTTTTTATTTAGGAGAGCGATCGCTGTTGCTAAGTATGTTTGAAATTGGTTCTGGTATTCAGATTAATTCCTCACTTCCTGAACTAGATGTAGAATTTTCAACTACTACTTAAAGCCTCATTTTTTGATGCAGCAATAGCAATAGCACCTACAATAATTTGATGTTCTTGCACTTGGATTCTTTCGTGGAGAGTTTCTGGTGTATCATCAGGTAAAATTGGTACAGCAGCTTGCATTAAAATCGGACCATTATCTACTTCTACATCTACTAAATGTACCGTACAACCAGTTATTTTGACTCCAGTTTTTAAAGCTTGTTCAACGGCTTTTATCCCTTTGAAACTAGGCAACAAACTAGGATGAATATTGATAATTTGATTAGGAAAAGCATCTATTAAAACTTTAGTAACAATTCGCATCCAACCAGCCATAATTACCCACTCTACATCATATTCTTGTAGAGTTTTAACAATTTGCCTATCAAATTCTTCTCTATTTTTGTATTCTCGATGATTTAACAATACCGATGGAACACCCCACTTTTCTGCTCGTGATATAACCTTAGCTCCAGGATTGTTATAAATCATTACCTGAATCTGAGCATTTAATTTTTGATTATTTATTGCTTCTGCAATAGCCTCAAAATTACTCCCATTACCAGAAGCTAGAATTCCCAATTTGAGAGGAGAATATTTGCCTAAATCACTATCAGGAATAGCCGGACAAATTAGAGAAGAATTAGAATTAAGTAGTTCAGTTTCAGTTGTCATTTTTTGTAAAGTAAAATACTAGAACAGGGAATAGGGAATAGGGAATAGTTAGAAAAACATTTCCTAGTTTACACTCTTATAGCAATCCGTGCTTATATTGTAATATTTTATCGTAGGGGTTTGGTCTCCTTTCCCCAAGTAATATCACATCGGGTAGTATGGATAGCAGGGAATAGAAAATAGGGAATAGGGAATAGGGAATAGTTGGAAAAACATTTCCTAGTTTACACTCTTATAGCAATCCGTGCTTATATTGTAATATTTTATCGTAGGGGTTTAGTCTCCTTTCCCCAAGTAATATCACATCGGGTAGTATGGATAGCAGGGAATAGAAAATAGGGAACAGTTGGAAAAACATTTCCTATTTTTCACAAATCATTTCATCTTGCTATATACTCACTAATAATAACTAAATAGTTAGATCAAATACAAGTAAAAGTAGACATTATTTAAAACTGATGAAAGCCACATAACCTAGTAGATATTTTAATAGGAAAATCGTATTTTTTAGCAGTAAATTCCTCTTTGAGAATCGAATAAATTTTCAAATCCCGATATTTTCCTTTCATAAACATACATCCCCGTAGGACACCTTCATATTTCATACCTACTTTCTCCATTACCCTAGCAGAAGCTATATTTTCAATTATACATCTAGCTTCAATTCTGTTTAACATCATCGTTCTAAAGCCAAAATAAATAATAGCATTAACCACCTCAGTCATATAACCCTTTCCCCAATATTTTCGAGACAAAGTATAACCAATTTCTGCCCGAGCGTGTTCTATATTCCAGTCAATAAATCCAGCAGTACCAATAAATTTTTGCTCTGCCTTGTGAACAATACCCCAGTTAGAAAGCCGATTATTTTTATAATTATTAACCGTATATTGTAAAAACAATTTACTATCTTGAATAGACTTATGAGGATACCAACCTGTATACTTTGAAATCGTTGGATCTTGAGCATATTCAAACATATCTTTGGCGTCATTGATAGACATTTTTCTCAAAATAATTCGTTCTGTTTCAATAGTTGGTAAATTGCTAAAAAGATTAATGACTTCCAATTTTTTAGTTCCCTGATTTATATGTCGATCAAATTATATCAAATCCGGTTAAATAAACTCACTATTAATTTAGTAGTCATTAGTCGTAGGGGCGAACGGCCGTTCGCCCGTACAGTAGAAAATACTTAACCACTTATTTCTAGGGCGTGTCATTTCAGTTATCAGTTATCAGTTATCAGTTAGCAGTTAGAATTTTATTGGTCGGTAATCTCCATTATCTCGAAGAATCAGGTTCGAGATAACCCAACCGATGGAAAATAGCGTAACCGTTTCTAAGAGAAGGGTTATGACTCGTTCGCACATAACCTGGATCTTCCATTAGGCGATGGTAGCTGTGATAGTTCTTGAAAACGTTAATATCATCCAGGATAATGATGTTAGCTCCGTAAACCTGCTCTAGTTCAATCAAACCAGTGAACTCAGAACCATCTATCAACACCACATCAAAGCGAGCTATTTTGTGTTCCTGCTGAATGGTAGAAATGATGTGGGTGGCAATACCACTGGTTTCGATGTAGATCCGATCCTCCTGTAGCCACTGCATTAATGTATCAAGGGAAACTTCCTGCATGACTTGGAGATGGCTCTTGTAGAATGCCATCACTTCTGCTGAGGAAGGAAATTGCTCTGCCGTAACAGTAGAACCATGGTAGCAATGAACTTGAGAATAGTCCTGGTAACGCTTGGCTAACTCGGCAAATAGGGTATCAACTGCTTCAATGCAGAAAAGATGAGGCTCGTGGGGATTTTTTAACATACCTGTAACGAAGGCTTCAGTGCTGCCCTGGCCTGTAAAAGAGCCAATTTCCAGCATAGTGCAGACAGGTTCACTACTCGCAATCTTCTGGATAGCGTAGTAAAGCTCGTCGTACTTGATATCAGCAATGATTTGCCCTTCCACTTCCATATTCGCAAGGAGGCTCATTTGAGGGACTTCAATTTGACTACGTGTCAACTTATTTCTGTCAAACATGGGTTTTTTCTGCTGTATGATACCTAATATCTATATTATAAATTATAATCTTAGATAAGCAGGTTCCGGACTGAAAAATTAGTTAGGCCAACTAACTAACTGTTCCACTTTTAAGATGGATATTCCAATCTTTTGAGAACATTCAGCCGTTAAACAAATAGGACATGAAGTTAAACTAACACGGACACAGTGAAAAAATGTCACAACGAATTGATATTGTCATTCCCGTTGCTGCTAAAGATATTCCCAAATTAAAAATATGTATAACAAGTATTATTGCTAATTCGCTGACACCAATTCAAAATATCTACATTGTTACCAACCAAGATATTATCAAAAAAAATCTATATTTTGATGAACGAGTGATATGGATTAATGAATCAGAATATCCTTTTACTCTCAAAGATATTGAGATGACTTTCAAGAAAAAGAGCACTCAATATCAAAATAGTTCTTGGTACTATCAACAATTGTTGAAATTTTACATTTTTCAAACAATTCCCAATTTACAACAGAATACTTTGATTTTAGATGTAGACTTTTTTATTGGTCAAAATATCAATTTTTTAACTGATGATGGCAAGGCAATTTTATCTTATGGATATCCTTTTAAATGGCTCTTAAATACTCGACAATATCCATCCCAAAATCAACACAGCCATATTGAATTTGCTCAACGATTAATTCCTAATTGGCAGCCAATAAATTCTTTTAGTGGAATGCACCATCATATTCTGTTTCAAAAAGAAATAATTGAAAAACTTTTCTCAATTATTGAAGACAATCATCAACAAGAATTTTGGCAAGCGTTCATTGATAATATAGAATTTAAGAAATGGAATGCAGCTTCTGAATATGTAATTTATTATCACTTTGCTATGAAATTCTATCCTGATAGTGTCATTTCAAGACATCTAAAGGGCTGCGATTTCATTCATGATGAAAAAGAGAATCACTTTGTTCTAGAAATGGCTAAGAATACTCTAGATCGAGGAGAGTTTCAAGTGGTTGGTTGTCATAGTTTTTTGGATTTACGAGAAAGATTAAAAACGATGGATTATATTCCTACTGATTTAAAACAAAAAATGCTTGATTCTGAGAGGATAGTTTTTAAATTAATTTTAGATGATAGTCTTCTAAGAATAGAAACATTCTAAATCAGTTTAAGGTATCATACCAAATCCAGTTATGAAAAGCTAGTTTTTTCAAATCTTTCTCTATTCTGCTTTTTGCCTCCTGCCTCCTGCCTCCTGCCTTCTGCCTTACCTTGGTAATTGTTAATTGTTAATTATTAATTATTGAACATTCTCATACTTTCTTGATGCATTTTCCCGATATCCATCGCCGTTGAGAATGGTTTCAAGAAAATATTGTAGAAAAGAGTTAAACTTTGCTATTAATTATGGAAGCATAGCAACTCACTATAGAAAGTAAACACAGACAATATCATCTTAGTTACGGGTATCCTACAACGACATTCAGTTTTGAATATGGGGTATTGATCACATGGTGACAAGCTAGCTGAAAGCTACTCAAGGGGTGATATCAAATCCGCTCTTCATGGAAGTGTTATAAGAAACCGGGTTTGTGGAAGGTGTTGGGTTTCCTTGTGTCAACTGCTGTGGTTTAGGGAATGGAGAATCTTCCTATTCCCCACTCCGTAGGGACGTTGTATAACAAAAATGCTAACGCTCCTACCTACTCCTTATATCATGTCCGGTAGCATCGGTATTGTATAGCAAAGGTAGGGAACAGGGAACACTTAACTGGGAACACTTAACTGGCAGGAATACTTAAGAGCAAGAAAAAAAACTTAAATTTCCTGTAGATATTCACTCTAACTTTTACACAAACGATACCAGCGGACATGATATTACTTCCCATCTTTTGCTTTTGCTTTTAAAATTTCATCATCAACTGAAAAATCTACTTCTTTTTTATCACGACTAGAGGCTATAAAATCATTTTCAAATGAATCTTTTAACCCAGAAACTAAATCAAACTTTGGCTGCCAATTTAATTCCGTCATCGCCTTATTTACACTGGCAAAAAAATGTTGAAGTCGTAATGGAAAAGCTTTCTTTTTGCCAAAGTCAAATTGCTTCGGATCGTAATGTACTAACTGAATAGAATCAGGAGATTTTCCAGCAGCTTCAGCACAGGCGCGAGCTAAACCATCAAAAGTGACAAAACGTTCTCCAGAAATATTATAAATTTGCCCAATTGCTTTGTCATTTCCTAATACATTTACCATTGCCATTGCTAAATCTTGAACATGACCTAATTGAGTAATATGAAATCCATTACCAGGAATTGGAATCGGGCGATCGCGTACAATTCTGTGAAAAAACCATGCTTCTAAATCGTTATAATTTTGTGGTCCATAAATATAAGTAGGGCGAATAGAAGTCCAGGGTAAACCTTGATTTGCTAATTCTGTTTCTGTTTCATATTTTCCTAAATGACGACTTTTTGGATCTGTAGCATCTCCTTCAATATGAGGCATTTGGTCAGACTTTAAATAAACTCCAGCAGAACTCATATAAACGAAATGTTTAACTTGACCTTGAAAGATTTCTGCTAAAGGTTTTGTATCAGTTAATTGTCGTCCGTTATTGTCAAAAATAGCATCAAATTTTTCTGATGCTAATTTTTCTTTGAGTTGGTTCGCATCAGTTCTATCCCCATGAATTTCTTTGATTCCTGAGACTGGGGCAGGTTTATTTCCGCGATTAAATAATACAATTTCATGCCCTTGCTCCACTAAAATTTTAGTTAAATATACCCCAATAAATCGGGTACCACCCATAATTAATATTCGCATTTTTCCCTCTTGTTATAAATAGTTAATAATTGCATCATACTTATTTACCAAGTCAAAAGTCAAAACTCAGATGATTTTTTTTGTATTTTTATCATATACTCTCTTTAAAGTCAAGAGCATTTTCCTTGATAAATTATTTTTTTAATATAGAGCGTTTTTTTAATCCTTTATTAAGTACAGTTATTTTTCAGCAGTCAGCTCTTAGCAATTAATAGTGAATATAAGACTTACGCCACAAGTTTACATATTGTATGTAAGCATTCAGCTATTAGCAATCAGCTCTCAGTTTTTTAAGGAAAAACTTTATTACTTCTGACTTGCTAATACCAAATTGATAAATGTTTACTACAAACAGTTATGGTATTTATTAGAATTCAGAATTCTGAATTCAGGAGTCATAATGAATATATTTAATACAAT
>NZ_JAAHHT010000369.1 GCF_010672085.1 Okeania sp. SIO3I5 | reverse complement strand
TAAACTAGCCTATCGTGAGTTTGGATTTAGAAAAGGAGGATGGTCAAGTCAAGATAAATATCCTCGTCAGGTAGCCGATGTAAATGGTGACAATCGAGCCGATATTGTTGGTTTCGCTAACGATGGTGTCTATGTTTCTTTAGGTAAAACTGATGGTACTTTTGCTTCTCATAAACTAGCCTATAGTCAAACTTTTACTTTTGGCAAAGGAGGATGGTCAAGTCAAAACAAATATCCTCGTCAGGTAGCCGATGTGAATGGTGATAGTCGGGCTGATATTGTGGGCTTCGCTAACAATGGGGTCTATACTGCGAACGGGTAATTCGATCATTACTCCCTCGACAGTCTAGGGTGAGGTAGGGGTCTAAAAAGGCGATCGCTTCCCAAGCATAAAACGCCCCGGTGGTAATATCGGGGCGTTTTTTTCAATGGATAATATTATGTCCGGTAGCAAAGGTAAGGAAGAAGGAAGAAGCAAGAAGGAAGAAGGTGGAAGGTGGAAGGTTGAAAGAAGCAGGAAAAACTTTACTAATGGTGGATCTTTTCCCAGCTTTGACACGGGACCATACCAACGGACATGATATAATATCATGTCCGGTTAAATAGTTATAAATAACGGGATTCGTAGGGGCGAGCAAGCGAATCGCCCCCTACAGAAAGGAAGAGGCGGAAGTTTTAAGGTATAAGGAGGAGGAAGTTTTTTGATCACTAATTATCCGGACATGATATCATTGATAATGAAAAAACTTTTGTAAATCTCTAATTTTCTATCTAATATTATTTTCGGTTAAATAGTTATGATCGGGACTTACGCAGAACTACCATATCTAGTAGGGGCGATTCGCGTTTGCTCCGCATGAGCAGGAAATCGCCCTACAGATTACGCATAACCGCCATATCTAGTAGGGGCGGTTCGCAAACCGCCCCTACAGGTGGTGTATTATTTAATAATTTGCGTAAGTCCTGATAATATAACTCTCTATAGGTAAAAAGATGAAATTTTCCAAAATTTTCCCGTCCCTGAGTTTGACAGTAACCCTTGTCATTTCATCAGTATCGGTATCGCTCCCACCTAAAAAAGTTCAAGCCCAGTCAGCTTCACAACGTCCTTACGCCGTTTTCGTAAACGGCTATGGCAACTGCTGTGCTTGGGGTATGAACGATGTGCAAAAAGCTTTGCAAAATATGGGTGCTGAAATTCGCTATGTTGCTTGGGACAATTTTAAAGACGGCGCTGGTCAAAAAAGTTACCTCTCAAGTGAGAAGCAATTTCTTAGAGACGCACAAGACTTTATCAATAATCAACTGGACTCAAATCGACCGTTAATTTTAATCGGACATAGCTTCGGTGGGGATTCTTTACTCAGTCTGGCACCGAAAATAAAAAGAAGAATTCTTTTTTTAGGAGTTATCGATCCAGTTGCGATTGGCGGATTAAGGAAGCCCATTAAAAGTCGTGGAGTTCCTTCAAATGTTGATTATTTCCTTAACAGGTGGCAAACAAATCAACTTGATCAAGATAACTTAGTCCCTTTTGATAGGTTTGTAAGTGGATCGGTGCATAATTGTCGCGCTCAAACTTGCGACCAGCAAGAACAGAATATTGCGAGAAGAACAAATGGTTTCCCCATTGAGGTTGCTTGTGGTTTTTGGGAAGTTAGCTGTCCTGGATACGAACCCTCGCCAGGTGGCTCTAATGGTTACAAAGAGAAGCCCCTTCATCATAACCTGATGCCCACGGATGCTTACATTCAGCAACAAATTATCGATCGCATAACTCAATTGTTACAAATCGCAAGAGGAAGAAAGTTGGATTTCAAAAATATAGCAGATTCCAAGTAGATAGAACCTATTTAGGGCTTGCTGAAAAAAGCAGAGTGTGGAAAGTGTCGGCAGGGTGGGAAGACAGAGAAGGTAGGAGGAATAGGAGGAATAATTCTTCCTTAATTTTTCTGCTATAGCTAGGCTGAAATGCGAATTTTTTGAGTGTTTTTGGCTGATGATGAAGCAGAAGGAAATGTTTGGTACTACATTTGCATTGAAGCAGAAACACCTCCAGAAGTTACAGAAACAGCAGAAAAAGAATTGGCAACTGGTCTGGTTTAATTGTACAGGACTAAAGCCAAGTGAACCCAGAAACCCGGTTTCTCGTAGACATTTATTGCTCAAAACAACGATTTATCCTAGAAACCGGGTTTCTTTGCGTAAGTCCTATTGTAGATAGGGAAGAGATCGCTTTTCTTTTATAATTACAATTAACCTGATTTTACCAAGCAATAAACAACACCGTGACAACTGGTCCTATTCCCGATGAAACTCCTAGTAATTTAGAGGAACAACTCCTTTTAGAACAGGCTAAGGCAGGGGTAGCTATAGAAATTCAAGGAACGCCATTAAAACCTTTGAGATGTTCCCCCCGACTGGTGGAAAATTATGGTGGCGAACCAGGAGACTGGGTTAAAATGTCAAGTACGAATAGTTTAATACTTGATGGGGCAGCGGTACAAGTCCACTGGTACAGAAACCGCAAAACTGGTCAAGACCTTGAGTTTAAATTCAAACGGGAATATCCCAAAGCAGCACCAAGAAATCAATAAGGAAAACCAACCATGAAAATTCGTTGTATCGCCAACACTGGCGCATCTCTTCCAGAAAATTATCTCGATCCTGCGGTTAATCGAACCACAGAAACAGTCTTTCGATTAACAGTAGGCAAAGAATATGTTGTATATGCTATTGATGAAGCAGAAGGAAACGTTTGGTACTACATTTGCGACGACAATTTTATCTATTATCCTCAGAAACATTGTGCCCCATTATTTGAGGTGGTTGATGACCGAGTATCTAAATATTGGCGCTTTAAACTCTGGGAAAATGGTTTATTAGAAGTAGCTTTTCCCCACTGGTTGAAAGACCCCTATTTTTACGAGAAATTAACAGATCAAGAACCGGCAGAAGTAGATTTATTTAAAAGGATAAAAGCGCTCATGGATCTTGAAGCAGAAATACCGCCAGAAGAAACAGAAGCAGCAGAAAAAGAGTTGGCAACTGCTCCAGTTTAACTGAAGATAATTGGCAGGCGATTCGCGTAGCATTGCGGATGGAACTCTTGATAATCTTACCTTGATGAAGGAGCGATCTCTTTGGTTTTATAATTACAATTAACCTGATTTTACCAAGCAATAAACAACACCGTGACAACTGGCCCTATTCCCGATGAAACTCCTAGTAATTTAGAGGAACAACTCCTTTTAGAACAGGCGAAAACAGGCAAGGGAATACCAACTCATGTTGGTGCAGATATGCCTTTAAGAGTCGCGCCCAGACTTGTAGCAAACTATGGCGGTTCTCTCGAAGATTGGGATAAAATGACAACTACACAGCGTGTCATTATCAATGGAGCTTCCGTACAACTCCATTGGTATCGCAATTCTAAAATGAACCAAGATGTTGAGTTCAAATTTAAACGGGAATATCCGAAAGGATCACCAAGAAATCAATGAGGTAAATTAACTATGAAAATCCGTTGTATCGGCAACACAGGGGCATTCCTTCCAGAAAATTATCTAGATCAAAAGCGAGGTTACACAAAAGAGCTCAAACTACCATTAACCATTGGTAAGGAATACGTTGTTTATGCAATTTATGAAAGGCAACAACAAGTATGGTACTATATTGCTGACGACAATTTTATGTATTACCCGATGCGAACCCCTGCTCCATTATTCGAGGTAGTTGACAACCGCATCTCGAAATATTGGCGGTTTGATTTAAGGCCGAATGGTTTGTTAAGGCTAGCTGTTCTCCGCTGGTTAAATGACCCGCACTTCTACGAGAAATTAACAGATCAAGAAGCAGCAGAAGTAGATTTATTTAAAAGGATAAAAGCGTTCATGGATATTGAAGCAGAAACACCTCCAGAAGTAACAGAAACCGCAGAAAAAGAATTGGCAACTACTCCGGTTTAATTGAATAGCAAAAAATTAGGAGGCGAGCGCGTCCCCCTACCCAAAAACGCCCCCATTTTACCTGCGGGACGTTTTTTTTACGGAACATCTTCATGTTGTCTGTTGCTAGAGTCAGAGCGATCGCTTCTTTCGCTTTTTAACACTTTACTCACTGGATAAAGAATAATTCGTTGGTATAAACGATCGCTTACTCTAAAGCCAGCCTCCTCAATAAGAGCGTCCATGACAGGTTGTACCATTGGAATTAAACCTTTTTGTTTGGCAGCGACTAAAATGCCCAATACACCAATAACAGATAGCCCGAGTTGCAAAGCTTCTCGTCTTCCAAGTCGCTCGTCAATAAGCAGATCGTCTGCCTTAAGCTCAATTGCTAAAGCGATCGCCTCGGCTTCTCCTGGATCTAGTCCCCGTTCTTTCTGAAGCCTTTCGGCAACGCTTGTTAAACTAAGAGTTCGCATTTGTATCCATTCTAGGTTGCAAATATTTTGAATATCCCCATTGCTAGCAGCAGCAAGTTCCTCAGCCACAGCATGAGGGATGATGACTATACCATAAAGTTCTCGCAATAACCATAGAGAATTAACCAGTTGTAGATTACATAAAGGTGAAGTATCGCTGACAATAATCATAGCCAACCTCGCTCTTCTAAATGCCGAATATCTTCTTCAAAGTCTTCAACATCGTAATGAATGCAGATACCGCGACTGCCGATCAACTTTTGAAAATCAACTTGGTGCATTTTGGCAATTCTGCTAGCACGAGCGAGAGTTATTAACTCTTGTTGAAACAGAGCGATCGCTATTTCCTGCAACCACTCTCTTTCGTTCAGTCCCTTTCCTTGGAGCATTTCATCGGGAATTTCCAGAGTAATTTGCATCTTTTCCTCCAATAAAGAAGTGAATTGATTTTATCAAAGTGCTGTAACTGATTCGCTTCTGTTGCATATAGCTAGATTCAGAAGCGATCGATTCCGAAAAAAACTTTTCTGCCTTTTCTACCAAAGTCTAATTATTCAACCGGACTGAAATGACTTTTGTAATTTAAAATTCATCTGTGGTTTACCAACGTTATAAGTTAAAGCATAACTATTAGCTAATATCCAAAACCATAAACTAGGATAACGAGGTTCTAACCAAGGTTGAATCCAACGAGCAAAACTAGGGAACCATCCTAATAACCAACTTACCAAACTAAACAAGGTGAAATTGATATAACTGCTCGTCCAAAGTAATGCTTCCTGAAAGTTAATAAAATCGAGAATCCATAATAAAAGATAAGGATTTTGTCTCGCTGCTTTAAGAGCTAATTTTGTAAAAATCCACCAATCAGCTCTGTCTTTAATAAAAGTTTCTGCTACTTCTGGAGGTGATTCTGCTAATAATCCAAAAAATGTATTCAAAATAGAATTAATTTTTTGGGGAGGTAAAAACTTACCTGTGGGTACCATCATACCTTTAGAAAATAACCAAGTAATAGCAATATTGCTTTGATAAGCGCGAATTTTATTTAAGTTATCGGCATCAAGTAAATCGTATTTTAAAGCAGTATCTAAAAGTTCAGTTAAACGAGGTAAATTTCTCACCAAAGAACCAAAACCAGTAAATACTAAAGGAGACTGGAGAGAGGCAGCATCACCAATACAAACTAAACGGTCAAAAGCAACTTGGCGATCGCTACCTCTAATACTAAAATGCCCCGGAATATAACCAAAAGTTGCCTTTTTCCATACTAATTTCTCCATGTCACACCGTCGATATTCTGGCAAAATGGTGAAAAAATCCTCATACATTTCTAACAGAGAACCAGGATTTTCTGGATGAACTTGATGGTAATGAAATAGATAAAATGTTAACTCATTGTCAGCACCGGGGAACAACTCCCAAATTAATTGTCTACCGCGAGAAATATCCCCATGACTATTCAGAACATCTCCATAATTTGAATCCCAAACACCTTCTTCAAATCCACCATCAATTACTGCTCCGACTGTCGGACAAACACTATCAAAAGCACGTTTACCATTTAATTGCCAAGCTATGGGAGAAGCAGTACCCATCGCATCTATTAACAAACGTCCACAGAAAATTTGTTCGGTTTTTGTAGATAGATTTTGAGTGTAAATTACAACTTTTTCTGGTTCAATATCAGCTTTAATAAATTCTGTTTCATCGACAATAGTTCCTCCAGCTTCTTGTAATTTAGCTCCACATAGACTCAGTAACTTTTCTGAATCTAATGCCAGATTTAAAACTGTGGGAGTATGGAGAATTTTTGCTTGACAAAAATCAGGATTATTAGCATCAAAAAATTTATTAAATCCATCTTTATATTCTCTAGCAATTAAGTTTTCTAAGATCTGACGAGCACAAGTATGAACTCC
>NZ_JAAHHT010000368.1 GCF_010672085.1 Okeania sp. SIO3I5 | reverse complement strand
ATTGCTCTGGGCAAACCCCCTGCTTGTTCGATTTCTGCGATTGAGTACCGCCTGTGCCCTGATGGGGTTTTGATTGCCTTGATTTTGCCAACTTCATCCCATCGTCTGAGACTTGAAACTGCAACTCCAAGAATGGACGCTGCTTCTTTGGGTCTGACATATTTCATCTGAAACATTCATTTTTTTCGATCTTAGCACGATTTATTGTTGTTTGAGCGTTTTAGAGAGAAAATTCATAATTTGTTACCAACTCTACTCCACTAAGCGCCAACCGACTGAATTATTTCCTGGTCAATTAGATATTGCAAAGCTTCAATAGGTCGATAAGCAGAGATATTTCTGTCTATTCGAGCGAGAAATTCCCCCACTACTTTATTAGCTGGTTGAGGAGAGTTGCACAATTGACAAAGCAGATGTAAATCATAGGTAGAAAAATGTTGATTCAAGCCTTTTAAACGGGTAGTTGCTTGAGGGGATGGTTCAAAAGAGAGTACCGTTGTCGGAGAAAGGCTAAGATGTCCCTGACGACGTTTCCAGAAAGGAAAAGATTTCCAGCGAGTTTCTTGACTATAGTATTGGCGACGATCTTCTAAATACAATTCAAACTGATGCTGGGTTTCCAGATGATAGGAAAGCAGCGCATTTGCCTCTCCCGACTTCAATTTTTTAATTGCATCAGCAGCTTGTATTCCTGATAGCAGTGCCTTGTAAATCCCCGAAGAAGAAAGAGGATCGAACTTGCAAGCTGCATCTCCCACTGCTATCCAATTTTCCCCAGTAGTTTGCTCTAAATATTGAGAAAAAGCTGGCAGAATATGTAGTTTATCCGATTCAGGAACTCCTTGAGTTAAACGTTGAACATGAAGGGTTTTTCCCAAGGCAGCTATCCAATTTTTGAGGAGAGATAATTTATACTGATTAACAATGTCTCCATCGCACATTAAGGTAATAATAACCCGATCTCCTGGCAAACGCGCTCCGTACCACCAACCAAATTCTACCGCTTCAATCAAGGTATAGTCAGTTTTGAAAGCCTCAGTACCATCCAATGGAAAGACCGCTGTAAGTGCTAACAAGTTGTCCATGCGAACGGTACGAACCCCTTGCCAACGAGCAAAAATACTGCGGGAACCACTGGCATCCACCACCAATGAAGTATTAACCTGAGTACAATTGCCTTCTTGATTTTTTACATTTAGATTCCAGTCACCATTTGCAGCGCGATCGCATCCTACTACCTGCATTCCTCTCATCAGCATTGCTCCTCGTTCTACTGCCGTCTGCAATAGCCAAGTATCAAACCGGGAGCGATCGAGATGCCAACCTTTTCCGCCCATAGAAGTCCAGAAATCATTAAAGGCTAATGTATCGTCTCCCCAAGCTGAACAGTTCCCCAAGGACGGTAAATGACCTTCTTGCTTAAAAGAGTCGAATATCCCCAGGTGAGCCAACAAAACTTGGTTACTAGGGGGAAGACTCTCCCCAATACGAAAGACGGGTTCGCTAGACATCTCAAAAATGCCGACTCGCCAGTTTCCTTGATTGAGTAGTGCCAGTGCTGTTGCAGCGCCTGCTGGTCCCCCTCCAATTATTGCAATATCTAGTTCCATCAATTTTGTTAGTTAAGGCTAAGATTACAGAAAAAATGTGGCATTGCATAATTGCTGGATGATTTTCTCAGAGAGGATTCAGCATCATCCCCGCGTCTCCGCGTCTCCGTGTCAGCCTGAATCATCCCAGTATTCAGCAACGCCAAAAATATAGCCCCATCTATTGAATGTCTCAAAAGACGGGGTTTATTTACAGCAATGCATGAGGATGGTGAGGTACACTCGTAACACAGGCTTCCAGGCTGTAACAATCAGGATGCTTGAACTGCAACAAAATTACTAACAGACTGAAAGTCTTGATTTTGTACCTCACTAACTCCAAAATTGCTGTAATTATTATAGGACTTACGCAAAGAAACCCGGTTTCTAGGATAAATCGTTGTTTTAAGCAATAGATATCTACGAGAAACCCGGTTTCTGGGTTCACATGGCTTTAGTCCTGTATTAGAAAGCAGTGTCTAACCTACATAATGTAAGAGAGAAAAGATTTTCAACTTTCTATTTTTTGCGTCCGCGACGCTTAGGTTTGGGTTGATTTGATTGAGTAGTCACCTCATCATAGGTTCGTTGAACTTCAGTAAAATCATTAATTTCGCCTGTGTCTCCTGTTTTCATCACAAATCCCAGTTCAGACCAGTGATCTACCATATCACTATTCAAATTAAACCGCAGAAAATTAGCATAATCATCATCCTCCTGGGGTTCAGCATCATCTCCAATCCAAGGACTCTTTACGAAGGCACCGTCTGTTTCACTCCATCTATTAACTTTCAGAGGACGTTGAGCCGGCCACCAGTTAACATAGGTTTTTTTGGTAGAGGAATTATTTAGAGGCCATTGGACTGCACACTCGTTAAAATCACCTTGCCAGGGAATAGCCATAAACTTAGTGAAATCTCCTGGTTCAAGTCCTTCAGTTAAATCAGTCGCATCTATACTCAGAGGATAGTCATAGTTGCGCTTTCTCAACCGGAATGGTTCAGCATAAATTTCTGGTCGCCGTGCAAACCAAGTCATTTCAATTCCAGGACCAAATGCTCCACCTGAACAGTTTTCCAAAGCAGCACGAGTCAAGCCATCAGGAGTACCGTCCTCTGGTAGCCTTGGATCTGTTGTTGTTACACCCTGATTGTACTGTCGTGCTAAAAAGATCTGGGTTTCTGTAAAGGTGAGATACTTGCTGCTTCTGGATGGATCCGCAGCAATGCTCTGAGCTGACCCATCTCCTGCTAGCATAGGCATCCAACCAGGTGTATAACCAGCCACATTGGCATCTTCAGGCTTACGCATCAAGCCGTACAATTGGTCAGATAGGGTGTCCTCATAAGTAAAGTTATGAGGTGGTACATCGCTACTGACTGCTCCATAGGGATAGGCACGATCCAGGGTGCGTTGAACTTCTTCTTCAGCGTTAGTTTCGTAGTCGGACATAAACTCCCCATTGCTGTAAATATCTGGGCGATAATTGGGGAAGTTTCGCACTGCTACATCAAATATCAGATCGTACATGGTGATTTGAGGTACGATTTCAGGAGCAAAACGGGGAGGAGTCACCACAACCCACGCTGTAGAAGCGTCTACTGAAGGTTTAGCACTATCACTAAAAACAATTTTTGCGTCAACAGGGCCATCAGAAGTATCATCCCACCAATTATCATTGTTGGCATAATCAAGATCCTGCTCTGGATCTGGATAGGTTAGATCGGTTCCAGAATGTCCATATCCACCCACGACAATTAATTTTCCTTCAGCATCTGTATGAATTTCTCCAAGAGAATCAATCTCATTAGGAGAGAGGTTTTCAGGAGGAAACGTAATCCCATAACCCCCTGGGACAACAGAATCGCGATTAAAGTACGCATCTTGACTAGGGCCAGTTAAGGTTCTTGGGCCTGGATCGGTAATTAATGTTGCTGCCCTTTCGGCAGGATCGGTGATACCACTATTACGCAAGTCGTTAGTAGGGGGATAGGTTCCTTCTCCCTTGATAGGTTCAAATTCATGCCAAACTGACTTTTTATTAGCGATGTGAACTGTCCACTCAATACTGGCAACACCATTTTCTCCAGGAATTACCTCATAGGGATTATCTGGATCTGCCTCTGGGTAGCAAAAAACTCGGAACTTGACACCTTGACGCTTCATTAACAGATCAGTATCGCGGAAGTCATCAGGAAAACTTCCACTGGGTAATTCACCAGTGGTTTCAGGAGCGAGGTAGTATTCAGTGCTATTCCCTACACGAGCAACACCAATTGCTGGAAAAATTTTGTAAATATCTGGCATATTTTAGTCCTTAACAGAAGTTTTTTAGAGCTCTAATTAAACCTATAAGCTGCTTTATAGGTCTAGCCACATCAATATATTTCATTTACAGCACCGAATCATAACTCCTTCATATTTTTTTACAAACAATTTGTGATTCTAAAAAGCTTTGTTATACTTGGATTTTATATTTATAAATACTATTTATTGACGTAGTTTAATTGTTAACTAACTTCTGTAATTTATCCAGTTATTTTTATCGCCTTCCAAGAGTAGCATTACTTTTTAGAAATGCTATAATTCCTAAAATTCATTAACTAATTTTCCAACAAAATTTAAGGAAATTTTAAACTTTAAATTTGACGGAATGTGTAAGCCTAAATTATTAGAACAAAAGTTCACGTACAGGGACAAATAAGTATCCCTCAAGCACAGAAAATCCTCAAAACAACAAGGAACAACAATGAACAGAAGTGTAAGTTGGTTAACAAAATTATTTGTTAGCTCTGTTGTCGCAGTAGCATTAGCGATCGCTTGCTTGAGTTCAACAAGTTCAAGCTGCCCCATATTGCTGCACAGGTAGAGTAACATCTCTGAATGAACCTGGTCAAGCTTGCACTATTGAATATACAGAAAAATATCCATTCTTTTTTGTTGAGAAGGGTGACATTAACAATATTTTGCTGTATTTATTAACTAAATTTGCAACAAAATATCAAGTCCGAATAATTAGTTATTGGAAAACTTCTGTCTTCTAACTTGACTCCTTCCCTTCTGCCTTCGATTCACAGATATGATAAGTATTTAACCGGATTCTATATAACTGTTTTTCAATTTAAAATCTGCTTTATGAATAGACGCTCTTTTCTTCAATTAATGGCAACGACATCAGGTTTGATGTTCTCAAGAAAAAGTTTTGCTGCCTTTTCCACAGCTAATCTTCAATTATCAAATAATATCTCATCTTCTATGCAATCGAATTATTCGTTTTTTATGCCCGATGAAGCGGAACCCCACTTATGTACTTGGATGGCCTTTAGTGCCAGCGCAGATATTTGGGGCAAAAAATACACTTCTGGTGTACAAGATAATCTCGCCCGCATTGCTAAAGCTATTGTCAAATATGAACCTGTGAAAATGTTAGTGCGGGAGGAAGACTATAAGGTAGCTGTAGCTAAATGTGGTACTGATGTCGAATTGATTGTTTGCCCAATAGATGACTTATGGATGCGGGATACAGGTTGCGTTTTTGTTGTCAATGATGCTGGTGAGAAAGCAGCTATTGATTTTAATTTTAATGGTTGGGGAAACAAGCAATATTACGATCGCGATGCTAAAGTGGCTCGGTTTGTGGCACAACAGTCTGGAGTAACATTGTTCAATACAGACCTGGTATTTGAGGGTGGAGGTATTGAAGTCGATGGTGAAGGGACGGCGATCGTGACTGAAAGTTGTATTATTAATGATAATCGCAATCCTGGTTGGAGTAAAGCTGACTGTGAAGCAGAATTAAAGTATTTATTGGGGTTGCGGAAAATTATCTGGTTACCAGGTATTAGAGGTTATGACATTACCGATGGTCATACAGATTTTTATGCGCGTTTTGCTAGTCCTGGTGTTGTCATTGCTGGATACGATCCAGACCCTGAATCTTTTGACCATGCTGTTACAAAAAAACATCTGCAAATTCTCCGGTCAGCAACGGATGCGGATGGGAATAAACTAGAAGTTGTTGTACTTGAGGGTCCGACAAAGATTCGTTCGGGATACGAAAGCGATGAGTTTGCAGCAGGATATATTAATTTTTACGTTATTAATGGCGCGGTTATTGCTCCAGAATTTGGCGATCGCCAGGCAGATCGACGTGCAAAGGAAACTTTAGCGGAACTTTTTTCTGGTCGAGATATTGTACAAATTAATATTGATGAAATTGCTGCTGGAGGGGGTGGAATACATTGTACGACTCAACAAGAACCAAAGTAATTTCAGTTATCAGTTATCAGTTATCAGTTATCAGTTATCAATACCTGTGGCTAAACCATTGAGATTGAAATACGGAAATTGATTTTCTCTTGGTCGATTGGATATGGCGTTTTTGCAGGCGCAAAGCTCCGCTAACGGCTAAGATCCGACATAAAACTTATAGCGAGCGCGACATGAAAAGCGTTCGCTCTATTTATCATACGCTATATATAGTTTCTTTGCGTAAGTCCTGATAATTCTGTCGTCGTCATAGAATGGTTAGGGGCGAATGCCATTCCCCCCTACAATATAGATTCTTATCTTTAATGCTGAATAACACCGATGCTACCGGATTTGATATGACCTCACGTCAGAACCAAAACCCTGTAGGGACGTTCCATGGAACGTCCCTACTGTGGTCTACCGCTGTAAAACTTTTTCCTCTTCCCTCTTCCCTCCTGCCCTGTACTGGAATTTCTACTAACCATTCTTTGGCGCGATCGTCAAAAGGATCATTCAATAGATTGCCATTTT
>NZ_JAAHHT010000367.1 GCF_010672085.1 Okeania sp. SIO3I5 | reverse complement strand
GAGGAGGGAGGAGGGAGGAGGGAACATTTAACTGGCAGGAATACTTAAGAGCCAGAAAAAAAACTTAAATTTCCGGTAAAATTCACCCTTGAGTTTACACCAACAATACCAGCGGACATGATATTATCTGGCAAAAAAATTCTCCGGGCTGCGGAGCGTCAGCAAAACTTGGTGGAACTAGAGAAAATATTGCCAAGGGGGAAGTCGTTAATACGACCAAAAGTTTTTTTTATCTGTTTCATTTTCCTTTGGTTTCTACTCCACTTTTCAATTTTCGCCACTCTTTGGAGTTATTTTTTCTTTTTTCTTTAAACATCTTAAAGGTATCTGAAGGATATTGAACTTGTGCGCTCGCACTGTCAACACTGGCAATCATTCCTAAAATTGCTAAGAACCCAGAATAGATGATTTGCTTCACAATTACTGTCTTCTTTGCCTTCACATCAAACTCTAGTTTAGCCGATCGCTTACTTGCAGCAAGAAAAGAAAATTACGCGATCTGGGCGCTCGATGCCCCTTTACTGGAAGGCTATGTTCGACTTAGACCTTTAGCTAATTAAAAGTCCACCCCAAGCAAGAAATAAAGAAAAAACTACTGTAGCGATCGCCTGTCTACTTAACAGCAATAAGACAAATCGAAGAGACTGTTCTCGCGTATATGAACCGTCAATAATACCTGACCCCAGAAAGTAATCACCATAACACCCCGTTTATCTGCTACTAAAGTCAGTAGTCCCGAATTATAAGCATGACGGGCTACACCAGCGTGCTTTGCCAGTAAAGTTTTTTGCTGGTTTGTTGGGTGTAACTCAGTTTTGAATCCTAGTAGCATAAAATCAAAGATAGATTATTACAGATAATACTAGATAGCATAAGACCTCTCCAGAAAAGAGGGAACAGGGAACAGGGAATAGGAAGAGAGAATTGATAATTTATGGACAATAATTGATTTTAATTTTTATTTTTGGAGATGTCTATAGATTATGCAAAGCTGTTAATTACCCTAGCAAAAAACTTTTTTAGCAAACCCTAATTAATATCGTCTACAGTTGATAGCATGGTGAAAAATTCAACCTTTTCTTCCACTAAATAAGCTAGCCATTTTCAATAGTTTACAGTTCTAAAAGAAACTTCATTAGTATTAGGATTATAAAGAGTATAGGTAGCATTTCCGGGAAAACTTCCCACATTACCGACTCCTATAACCTGACGGGGTGTCGTCAAAGTTTGAGTAGATGATGTTGTCTCAATAGCACCCACTTCAGCTCCCAACTTTGTCACTCCACTACTCACCGAACCATTTTCCAACTGATATTTAAAAGCTAAACCAGACCTACCACAAAATAAATTATTAACGCCAAAACGCATTAATCTATCTAACATTTGTATCGGTGGAGTATCGGGAGTCAATTTATCACTTACCCCCAGAGTGCTGCCGTGAATTAATAAACAGTCAAGTTCAGAAAAACCAAAAGGCAAATTTCTCAACCATTCTACTGTTTCTCTATCCACATTATCCCATAATGTTTTCACAGTATCTATGCCATATTCTGCTATTAATTCTGTTGGTTCAGTTGTGGTAGTTAATCCATGTAAAATCAAACATTGTTCTTCCCACCATCCCGTACAAACTTGGGGTATAAGTTCGTTTTTTTTGGGATAACGTACTCGCTCTACTAATTTTTGGCAATCTATATTTAGTCCGACTAAATCTCCTAAAATATATAAAGCTTCCACAGAATGTTTCTGCTGTTTAATATCAGCAAGTACCGCTTCATAAGCTGTGATGTTTCCTTGGATTCCAGTTAAAATTGCCCAATAATTCATATAATTTTTTGCTTTTTTTTAGATTAGATAAAATGATAATGAATAATGAATAATTGATCGTTACTTCTGGTTAAAACCGTTATTGATTGAATATAAGGAAATATAGCAGATTCCAAGTATATGAAGTACAGATTTAATAATTAAATCTTTTCAGTGCGAGCATCTTGCTCGCTTGGGTTTACCTGACTAAAGTGGAATCCGCTGTATTATTTCTTCTCTTGGTCAATTGGATATGGCAAGGAGACTTCGCCATCCCATCCTAACGGAATGCTCTGCAAACTTCCGCTTTTTTTGCCTTAAAAAGAGAGGCTTTAAACCAGAATTATTTAATTATTAATTAGTGCTTATGTAAATTATCAGAAAATACCCTATCTTTAGAGGGCGAATGCCATTCGCCCCTACTACATAAGGTGGTTTTACGTAAGTCTTGAATAATTATTAATTAGTGCTTATGTAAATTATCAGAAAATACCCTATCTTTAGAGGGCGAATGCCATTCGCTACATAAGATGGTTCTACGTAAGTCTTGAATAATTATTAATTATTCATTATTAATTATTAATTATTTACTTATCTCTCACAAATATGAGTAGGATCGTCAGCTTTTTCAGCAAACTCTAAACCCCTTGCTAAACGCCAAGCAAAAATTTCTGGCAACCCCTTATTAATTATAGCTTCACAAGTAAGTTGATAATCATAAGGAATCTCTCGAATATTTACTTCTCCTGTTTCATTGTCATAAATAACATAAGTAGCATTCGGTCTGCCATGACGAGGTTCTCCTACAGAACCAACATTAATAATTTTTTTCAGAGGAGCAATACAACTCTTTGACTCTAAATTTTCCCTCCCCAAACTATTAACTTTAACTAATAATTGACCAGCATCAATAGTCCGAACATAAGGCACATGAGTATGACCGCAAAACAACACATCAGCACCACTACTTAATACTCTTTCAACTGCTAAAAATCCATCTAAATCTGGCAATAAATATTCATGGTTACTATGAGGACTACCATGAACAAAACACATATTTTCCTCTTTCAAAGTATGAGGTAAAGATGCTAAATATTCTCGCGTTTCTGGATGAATTTCTCGATCGGTCCATTCGTGAGCTAACTTACCACGTTTTTCTGCTAATAAAGAAGGATAACTACATTCACAAGAATTTAATCCCTCCACAATATCGTCATCCCAACAACCTAAAACTGTGGGAATATCTAAACTGCGAATTTGCTCGACAACTGCGTTAGGATGGGGACCATAACCGACCAAATCTCCGACACAGAAAATTTTCTCTGCTTTCTGTTTTTCTAGATCTATTAATACAGCATTTAAAGCTTCGTAGTTGCCATGAATGCAAGACATAACTGCAATTTTCATACTAATTTTTCCTCTTTTATTATTAATTATTAACTATTAATTATTAGCGACCAAATCTCCCAAACAGAAAATTTTCTCTGCTTTCTGTTTTTCTATAGAACCCATTTGGTATCTCTAAAAAATTAGGCGATAGCCAATCTCTTGAGCATTAATCGGATAAAACTAAAGATTAATCTTGCTCATTATTGTCTGCTGTGCTTTGAGAAAAGTCAAGTAATAATGCTTCTAAAGCGGCGACAATAATATTAGAAATAGGGCTTTTAATTGACTGTTTTAGTGATTCTCTTCCTCCCGCTTTCAAGGCTGTAATTACTCTTGATTTTAGCGTGGAATTTTGATTAACTTCATCCGCAACTTCCACAGCTAATTCTATTTTCTCTTTCTGAGTTTCGGTCCGATAAGTTTTAGAAAGTTGATCTAGCAATTCCTGAATTTCAGAAGCTGCCTCTGCCAGATTTTGCCTTTCATAAGATGTGTTGTAGACTGTGTTATTTTCAATATTTCTATTGTCAATAATAGTGAAAGGTTGATACATAGTTTGTTCTTCTAAGCATCGTTTGAAAGCATCTAATGTTGCCAATAATATCATTCCAACAATAGCTATCAAAACCTGTTGTATAGCTACAGGAATCGCGACATATACTAAAAGAAAAATAAAAATTAACAAAATTCCCGAAAGAACCATTGCTGTAATAAATTTGTAACGCTTATCGAGCTTATACTTTTCTAAGACATCATTGGCGGATTCTGACATATAAGTTTTGCCTCCTTTATAAGTTTGAAAGTTAATCCAGATGATCTAGCTGTTCGTTGGCTGTTTGCTCTGGTGATAATAAATCTGATGCTGTATTTTTTGTAGAGTTAATCATACTTTCCCATAGATTTGCTACCTCTCTTAGTGAATATTGAAGTGGACTAGCAAGTCCAAGAATTATCAAGAATGGGCCGAATAAAGGAGCGCTTGACATTAAATATAAACCGACTCCTACCCCAGTCAGACTAGCAAAGATTTTAGCTAACTCTTTACCTAATGCGATTTGTCGATTAAAATTAGCTTGTTTTTGAGATTCTTCAATTTGAATGGCAACTAAGTCTTGCTTGAGCTGACTTTCCTTGAGTTGGTCTATATAAGGCAGAAGCTTGACAATTTTTTCAACTTCTTCAATTGTTTCTGCTTGGCGAGTTTTCTCTGCTAAAACCTGATTTATCAGCTCTAAATCAGAATTTTTCGTCTCGCGGAGAGGAATGGGTCTACTCTCAGAAGTTTGAGAATCAGGAAAGATTCTTTTGTTTGGAAAATCTGGGTCTAAATTTTGACTCATACAATTTGTTCTGGAGGCTCAATAATTATTACTAATAATTTAATTGCTCTTGGGTTTCCCCCTAACCATTTAACAACTTTATAACATTGAGCAAGCATTCATGGGTAAGCCCGCTAATTATTATAGCGGTTTTCACAAAGGTAGACTACAAAATTTTTATAAATGCCTTTAAGTCAAAATCTCTGTATTCTATGTTAATGAAAAGCGCTATAATTATTAATTATTAATTATTAATTATTAATTATTCTGTTTCTTTTACTTGTTCTTGATAAGCTAAAATTGCTGCATCGGGCAAACAACAATCTTGTAAAGTTTCTGCCAAAGCTTTTTGATTTAAGTTATTACCAAAAACTTCAATTCCACTAAAACGTTCTGGTCTACCTTTTAGCCATCTTGGTAAATTTAATTCTTGATATTCAGTCTCTTTTCCTAGTACAAAATCAAAGTATAAAGCACGTCCGTCAGCAATATCAAAAATTGCTTTAGCACGAATAATTTCACCATAAGCTCCAGCGGTTAATTCTTCATACCAAAAAACATCTAAACTTGCCGGATCGATGACTTGCCCCTGGGTGGGCGATCGCCAGAATTGACAGTTATTAATATTGCTCTCAATAGCAAATCCTTCTACAGTTTCGTTCGCCCACTGATGCCATTCGCTATCTTTTGTTCCTGGTGGGATAATAGCAATACGATTGCTAGGAATCCTATCGAGCAGTGATGACATTGCATCTAGCTCTAAATAAAATCCTAATTCAATGAAAGTAACTGTACCATTAGCAAGATATTCTATGAGTTGTGACTCTTGAGCATCAGTAATAATTTTTAGATTGGGAAAATCCGTAGCAAGGTAAGTGTGGTCAATGGGAACATTGCCAGTACCGGGACTGAAATAAACAGCAGGAATATCTTTCGGGATTTGTTCCCGAATAAAATTTGTTTTGCCGACTCCCGGTGGACCCGCTACTACAGTGATTATAGGTTTTGACATCTTTCTTCCATAACTCAACTTTTCAATCCTGATACAATACGGGAACTTGCCATCCTTGCTCCCGATAGGTTTCTGGCGACGGGTCCTACTTGCAAAGCAGCTAACCCACCCATAATAAATAGTTTACAACCAGACCAGCACAAATATTCATCTAATACTGGCAACCCGTTCACTATTTTCACTGGGTGGGTATGCAAGACTTCTTTCAAGATAGGTTGTTGTGTGACATCAAGTTTTGTACCTGTTGCCAACCAGATACGATCGCCCTCCCACGTCATTCCATCATCACATTTTACTTGCCAGCGATCGCCGACAAACTCAGCACTTACTACCTGACATTCCTCAAAAATAGATAACTCGTCTTGGTGTTGGTAACGGCGCAACTGAGTCATTACTGCTGGTGTCACCGAACCGCCATCTCGTGCTTGTTGAATTAACTGCCATCGTTTTTGCCAGTCAGTTTCAGCGCTAAAACCTTTTAAATATTTTGGACCTAACCAACCCGGTTCCGCATCAAATAATTTCTCTTTAAGCTGACGTCTGACCATCAAGGTTACGTTTGCGCCTCGTGTTAATGCTCCCACTGCTAAGTGACCGCTAGTTAATCCCCCACCGATAATCAGCACTTTTTCTCCTCTAAGTCGCAAACCTCGCAAGTCTACTTCGTGGGAGTGACAAAGGCGTTGGTTTGGATCGGAGGTGGAAATTTTTTTCGCCCATTCTGGAAGTTGCGGTTTTCCCCCACCATTAGCTATGACTACTTGACGAGCTATGGTTGAGTTGCCATCATCTAGTTCGACTCGAAACTGAGGGTTCCCTCGGTAGGTTATGGGAGCAATGTTTGTCACTGATGCTTTGTATACTTTGTCTTCTAACTGCCAGCGACTAAA
>NZ_JAAHHT010000366.1 GCF_010672085.1 Okeania sp. SIO3I5 | reverse complement strand
AACTAATTTTTCTGCCAACTTATGAAACCTCTAAAATGGTTCTTAAATCATCTAGAAAAATTAATCGTAAATCTGTGAGAAATATGTTGACTTGGAGTCACGGAAAATTTGCCTCTCATATAGAGCAAATGGCGGCTCGCCAAGGCGTTTTAGTCGTTCGTTGTAATGAAGCTTATACCTCTAAAACTTGTACGAATTGTGGTCACGTTCATCACAACTTGGGCGGCTCAAAAATTTATAAATGTCCTCAATGCGGTCATAGAATTGCACGGGATATCAATGGCGCTCGCAACATAATGTTGAGAGCTCTGCAGGCTACTGCCTTCACTGTTATCAATGATTCTATTGTGATCAGTGATGCTATATCTACTGAAGCGCTTTAATCAAATTTGAGCGTTTTGACGAGATTAAAAGTAGCACTGGGAAATTGTTCGATAGTCTTTGTGGTTATCATCCGGTACAATTTAGTCCGGATAATCAAACTTTAGTCAGTAGGAGTGAGGGAGGTCGGATTTTAACTTTCCTGGCGGGAAGTCCCGCGCTCTCCATCCCCCCTAACCCCCCTTTGGAAGGGGGGAGGGGAGCGTCGGGATGAAAGCCAGGGTCTGGATTCGGATACCTTCATAAGCTAAACGTTCATAGGCCCTTGACACTTTTAGGAGCATTTTGTTATTATCAATGTCAACACAGGGGGAGGACATCACCTCTGTCATGCGCAGCGGTCAGGGTTTCCCAGACTGAAGAATCCCACGTTGTCCCGTAAGGGCAACGTCGGGAGTATGTCAATTTGTAAGTTGTAGTTAATTACAGCGGTTTTCATTTAGATAGACCACAGTAGGGAGGTTCCATGGAACCTCCCTACAAGGTTTTTATTGTGACGTGAGGTCATGTATCTGAAAAGCGCTATAAAATTGTGGGCAAATAATTGGAGAAAAGTATGAGTAATGAAGAGAAAAAGCACGAATGCCTTTATGGAAAAGAGCTGAATAAAAATAAAGATTCAGATGTTCGTGGTTCTCTAAGATTGGAAGCTTCAACATCAAAACCTATAACTTCTGCTGGGGAATAAATATCAATTTATGTTGTGATTATAAATCCGTTTTCTGTTCCTGTTAAGATACTTAGTACAGAGACACATATACCAGTTGATATTAGGGATAAGTTGGCTCAAAAAAGGTATAGAAATAAAATCAATGAATCAAGGAAAGATTTACTCAAGAAAATTAAACAAGGTGACTTAAAAGAGGGTGGAGAAAATATTAAACAAGATGACTCACAAGAAGTTCAAGAAGACATTAAACAAGATAGCTCAAGAGGAATTCTACAATGGTTGATCATAAATGCTCTTAAATTTCAATTTCTTGCGGCAGATATATTTCGATTTATCCTGTCACTTGAGATTTTTCAGATTTTTCCATTATTTAGTTTTTTGCAGCTCGAACCTGATGAAAGGGTAGCTGTAGCTGTTAGTCCAGATGAAGAAGAGTCTTCTGGTAGTTTAAGGTATCTTGGGAAATCCTCAGTAGAAATCCACAATATTGAGGGAGACCTTAATGCTGCTTTGGAAAATAATATTGACCTAGAAATTCATAATGTGGAAGGAACTATAAACCTTGCAACTGGAGAAATAAATAACCTATAACTTCATAATGTGGAAGGAGAAATAAGCCTTACAACTGGAGAAAAAAATGATATTAAACAAACAGAAAATTCCCCTTCCCAAACCTCTTTCAAAACTCCATAAAAATTTAGTATTACACTATATCCGGGAGACTCTTTAGTTAAACATTTTGTCTTGAAAACTAGGAAATAGTTATTTTTTCATCCCGTTAGTCACACTTTTCAAATCCAGGTTCGTTATAGGATTGATGAGAGAGATCATGTAGATACAATCCCTTTCTCTGTAGATATTAGAGCGCCAATGCGTTCATCAATTTTTGGTGCAATTGTTGGAAGTATATTAGGACTTATTGTCAGTGGGGATGGAGAATTTGGAGACTTTCAAGATATCTTGTCTAAAAATTTCTTGCTGAAGATGTCTAGAACAGTTATTTTTGCTCTCATTATTATTGTGGCGTTTGCACGCAAAAGTAATGTTTAACAAGTTGTTTCAGTTGAAGATTTTTGGGGCGGACTGTTTACAGGGTTTTTAGTTGGATATTCAGGAGACTCCTTCATCCAATATATCTTGGGGAAAGGTAACGGAGAATCAGAAGTTTCTCAGTAAGATTTGTATGTTTATATATTGTAAAATTTTGATTAACAGGACTTACGCAGAAACAAAGTGGTGTATGATTTGATATGCGTGCCTAAGTTCTGTAATTTATTAATATCAGGACTTACGCAAAGGCTCTATATATACTGCCTCGTGCACTATAAAAATTTAGAATAAATGAAATCAAGAGGTTCTAATCTGTTTTCAGATGATGAAGAAAGAGCTTTTCAAGAATGGCAAGAAAAAGAAGAAAGAGAAAAAGAAGAATTTATAAAAGAGTTCATAAATTCGTGGGAGGCTCAAAAAAAAGCTAAAAGAAAATTGCAAATAATAAAAAATGAAATAAACGAACCTTTTTATGTACTTCCAAAAAGGAACGGAGGTTTTTATATCATTCCAAAAGATTTGGTAGATCCTTACACTTACAAAAAGAAACACGAACCAAGTAAAGCAGAAGTAATTGCTTGTAACTTTCTTGGTTATGGATGTCTTGGTTATTTATTTTTGTCTGCTTTATATGTTTTTGCTGTTATATATAATTGCCTCAATAGAATACGAAGACACAACTGGAACAGCAATTTAAAAAATTATAGAAATAGGTACCCAATTAGTCATAAAAATAGGTACCCAATTAATCCCAAACCTTCTTTTTATTGGTTTCCTTGCTTTTTTGGTCAGATGGTTATTATACCGTTTGAATGAAGATGTGAAAGACTCCAGACGCGAAGATGCCCGGAGACGGAGATAGCAAGATGTGAAAGACTTCATCAAAGCCTCTTTGTCAGAAGTCAAGAGCGATTAGAGGATTTTCTTACTTTTTCATAACTTTATTAAATTAACGCCTTATGCAATTTTTCCCAACCTACGAAATAATCGGAGCTTTGAAAAGAACCTTTTCAATAATCGGGAGAGAAACCGTTGTATTTTGGTAGAAAGTTGTACATCGCGTATAGTTGCAAACTTTTAGATGTGAAATAATTTTCTGAAATTACTACAGCATCAAAGTTTTGAGCTATAAAATCTTCTTACTCTTGACTTTTGACTTTTAACTTCTCCGTTAACTTCCTTCCGCAGTCGGTTTTATTTTCAATTCAAAAGCACTATATTCCCCACCCAAAGCTTCCACTATTGCCTGAGTATTAGAAAGCAACATTTTCACATAACTATCTCCCTCACTTCCAGGAGCGCCAATAGAATCAGAATATAACTCCCTAGCTGCCAACTTTACCCCAGCTTCCTCCGCAACCGTAGTAATCAACTGAGGATTAATAGTAGTCTCCGCAAAAATAGCAGGCACTCCAGTTTTCTTAATTTCCTCCGCCAAGTTTTTCACCGTCTGCGCACTAGGTTGTTCCTCCGTACTCATCCCAATTAAAGTTCCCGTAACCTCTAAACCATAAGCTCTCACATAATATTCAAAAGCATCATGGGTAGTCACCAGTCGGCGCTGACTTTCTGGAATAGTCTCTATTTGTTCGCTAATCCAAATATCAACCTGCCGTAACTCCTCAACTAATCTGGCAGCATTCTCCATAAACACCTCTTTATCTTCCGGCGACAACTCAATCAAAATATCTCGAATTGCATTTACCATCACAATTCCATTTTCGGCATCACCCCAAACGTGCGGATCTGGCACCAACTCCCCCTCCTCCGGATTTTGTAAAGGCGTCACCTTTTCCCCCACTGCCAACTTTTGCGCTCTTACACCAGCAGCATTCATCAGTTTAATTAAAGCAGGTTCCAAATTATAGCCATTATAAATAATTAAATCTGCTTTCTCAAAAGCCACACTATCAGCAGGCACCGGTTCATAAACATGAGGATCTGCTCCCGGTTCCATAATTCCCTGATGCTCAATTTCATCCCCACCTATTTTTTCTGCCATATCAGCAATGATGGTACTTGTCGAAACTACTAAAGGTTTACCCTCACCCTCAGCAGAAATATTTGAAGATGAAGCAGTACAACCACTAATCCATAATCCTAATAAAATTCCTATAGAAAATAGGGAATAGGGAACAGCGGTGCGAACCCGCGTCGGCGACAGACGCAAGCGGTCAGATCCCGCGACGACGACAGTTGCAAGGCAACGCTGACTAAGAGAGGGAATGCGCACCAAGAGATAGAACAGGCAATAGGAAGAAGTAATTGATAATTTATGGATAAGAATTGATTTTATTTTGGATTTTACGCAGAAACCAGGTTGCTCAAGGGAATTTCGTGAGAGAGAATTAGAGCAATAAACCTGGTTTCTTGTTTTGCTGCCTAATTCCTGTCTATATTTACCACTCAGATATATTTCCTGTTCCTTGTTCTGAGTTAAGCCTTTTCTACCCAGACTATTAATTGACATACTCCCGACGTTGCCCTTACGGGAAAACGCGGGATTCTTCAGTCTGGGAAACCCTGACCGCTGTTTAGACAGAGGTGATGTCCTCCCCCTGTGTTGACATTGATAATAACAAAATGCTCCTAGCTTGTCAAGGGCATATGAACGTTTAGCTTATGAAGGTATCCGAATCCTGGCCCAGGCTTTCATCCCGACGCTCCCCCTCCCCCCTATGCACGGGGGGTTAGGGGGGATGGAGAGCGCGGGACTTCCCGCCAGGAAAGTTAAATTAATTTTGCGCAGATACCTACTAATTCTCATTATGATTCAATTGACAATTTTTCATATTCCTTTCATAATTTATATCATATTGCTTTCATATTTTTCACCTTCCCACGTCAGTGAGACGATTTCAGAGAATCATATTTGATAATTAATAGGAGTCATAATTAATGAATCAGGCCAAAATTACAGTTAGTCATTTAGCAGTCCATTATCGTACCGTTGAGGCATTGCGAGACATTACCCTACAGATACAAGCAGGAAAATTAACAGGTATTATTGGCCCTAATGGCGCGGGAAAAAGTACCTTATTAAAAGGAATGCTGGGATTAATTCCTGTGACTGGGGGTTCTGTAATCTACAATGACAAACCACTTCACGAACAGTTGGGAAGAATTGCTTATGTGCCTCAGCGATCGCAAATTGATTGGACTTATCCTGCTACTGTCTGGGATGTGGTGATGATGGGGCGAGTGCGTCAGACTGGTTGGTTTCGTCGTTTTTCTAATGTGAGTCGGAGAATAGTATTGGAGGCGTTGACAAAGGTGGGGATGGATAGTTATCGCGATCGCCCCATCGGTGAACTTTCTGGCGGTCAGCAGCAACGAGTATTTTTGGCGCGTTCTTTAGCTCAAGAAGCCGATATTTTCTGTTTTGATGAGCCGTTTGTTGGGGTAGATAAGAAGACTGAAAATATTCTTTTTGAAATTTTTCACGAGTTAGCTGAAGTTGGAAAAATTGTCATAGTTGTTAATCACGATCTGGGAGAATCTATTACTAATTTTGACGATTTAATTCTGTTAAATAAGGAGTTAATTGCTGTTGGCGATCGACAAGTTGTATTGCAGGAAGAAAATTTGTATCGTGCTTATGGGGGTAAGGTTGGTTTCTTTGTTGAGAGAGGGAACAGGGAACACTTAACTGGGAACAGGGAACAGCTAGTTAACAGGATGTATAATTAATGCCGGCTTATGAACTTAAGGTTTTTTGAGGAGGATTAAAGTTTTAGTTATAGCACTGCAAAAAAGTTTTATAATTTTCATAAAATAGACATCTCCAGAAAATAAACTTGACCTTTATTTACTATAAAATAGAGTTGTAAAATTTCCTAATAAAATCATTTTCAGTAAAAATGTACAGAAAATCTCTTCCCAGTTAAGAGTTAAGTGTTCCCTGTTCCCTACTTTTACAAAAAGTCTACATATTTTTCGGAGATGTCTAATAGAAATCCTTGACAACTAATATTTTGACTTGAGTGAGAGCTATAGCAATCCTAAATGATTTGTCAAAAAATAGGAAGATCAAAATCTTAATGCTGTGAAGATTTCCCACAAACAAACAGCACAAATTTACTGAAGTTATTGTCAGTTAAACTGCTGTGAGCGAATAAATTTTTTTTGGTGACCTTACTTGCCTGACGAATGAAACCAGACTATCTCTTAAATGTGTTTGTAGGCTTGCCTTGCAGTGGCTGGATCTAGATTAAATTCAGTGTCTACAAATTGCACTGGATCAAAAGTATTAATCCACACATGAGCGCCACATTTGGCTGGATTATAAGGTCGATAGACGATGTGGCAAGGACCTGAAATATATAAGTCATAACCATAATCGTTC
>NZ_JAAHHT010000365.1 GCF_010672085.1 Okeania sp. SIO3I5 | reverse complement strand
GGAGGAATAATTGTACCTGTATCTTTTTGGGAAGTGTCTGCCACCCGTCCTAAATTTTTAGTCTTAAAGGCTAAAAAATTTGCACTTTTTTCGCTCCCCAAGTGCCCTCAAGCTTGATATATCAGTGCTTTTAGATTATATTGGCCCGGCATACTAGGGCGTTTCCCACACTTTATTGATGCACAACCAAAAAACCTAACCCCCCAACCCCCTTCCCTACAAGGGAAAGGGGAGCTTCCCCCCTCTCACTCATCAGGAGAGGGGGAGGGGCAGGGGGGAGAGGTCTTCGCTCGTTGCTCGCTCCTAATCCACAATTTAAGGCTTGACACGGCACTAGGTTTTCCTGCGGAATGCTACGCAAACAGCTATTTTGATCTACTTCAGGTATTTCCCTTACTCATAATGGGTTTGAAGTCATTTTCGACGTAAAAAATGTCAAACTACCAATCATAAAAACAGGTAAGACATAGCCTAGATTAGGCCAAAATACTTATGAATTGCGAACCAAATTTTTAACTGTCCGCCGTAACCCACCGATGAACAATCCTGCCCCATAGTTCCAAGGGATTTACCAAAAGAATTGGGTTTAAAGCCCCCACTTTTAAAGCGAAATGTTTTTGAAGCGGGGCATAAATCCCTGTTACAAAAACAACTTCTGACTTCTGACTTCTGACTTCTGACTTCGTTAATCAGAACTGCTAAAAGCGGATAGGTCGTTAAGTTAAATAAATGCGCCCTGCTGGAATCGAACCAGCCTGAAAGCGAATTATGAGCTCGCTGCCTCCCCAATCGGCCAAAGGCGCTTGAGAATTTAGAATTTAGAATTTATAATTCAGAATTGGTTAATTTAATAATTCTGAGTTCTTTATTCTTATACTATATCCAATTAATATATAGTATATCATAAAAAAAAGTAAAATCATGCCTAAGACATAAAAAAACTATGAATTCTAGTATTTTCCTAACTCTAGGTCTGCTAGCTCTAATGTTTGGTGCTGGTTTGAGTAGTGCTTCTTGGGGATTTAAACTGGGCAGAGAAGCTCTAAAAGGAATTACTCAACCAGATACTCGTCCCACTAATAACTTAGCAAGTGATCAAAGCAATTCAAATCGTCGAGAAGAGCTAGTGTTCTTAAAGGAGGACAAAATTATTATCAATGTCAAAAGTACCATTATAAATGGTGGAGTAGTAGATAAAAAAACGGCTCTTGAAGGCTCCCAGGAAAAACAAGGTAAGGCAAAGTCTAATCAAGCAACTCAGCCTCAGCAAACTTTTCCAATTGTCAGTAGTGATGGTGGGGTAGTATTGGAAGTTGAGAAAGTCCGTAGGTGGGGTAACTCTCTAGTTTTGGATGTTAATTTAAAAAATCAAGGAGACCGAGCTGTAAGATTTTTATACAGTTTTTTGAATATTACAGATGAACAAGGAAGAGTTCTTAGCGCCAGTACAGAAGATTTACCAGGAGAACTCCCACCAAATGGTAGAAGATATTATGGTATTATTACTATCCCAATTACTTTATTAGATAATGCTAAAGAACTTTCCCTAGAACTTACAGATTATCCAGCTCAAAAGTTAGATTTGAAAATGTCTAAAATTAAAATAGATTAATTTTATTTTTGATTTTTACTTTTGTATTTGAACAGGGAACAGGGAACAGGGAACAGGGAACAGGCATGAAAAACATTTCGTAGTCTGAGATTCATCATCAGTAATTGTCAAGAGCTAATTCTTTCCTAGCTATAAAAAATTATCAAAAATAGGGAAGACGGAAGAGGGAATAGTGAATAGGGAACAGGCATGAAAAACATTTCGTAGTCTGAGATTCATCATCAGTAATTGTCAAGAGCTAATTCTTTCCTAGCTATAAAAAATTATCAAAAATAGGGAAGACGGAAGAGGGAATAGTGAATAGGGAACAGGCATGAAAAACATTTCTTAGTCTGAGATTCATCATCAGTAATTGTCAAGAGCTAATTCTTTCCTAGCTATAAAAAATTATCAAAAATAGGGAAGAGGGAAGAGGGAATAGTGAATAGGGAACAGGCATGAAAAACATTTCTTAGTCTGAGATTCATCATCAGTAATTGTCAAGAGCTAATTCTTTCCTAGCTATAAAAATAAGTTGCCTCTACTTAAACTCCTTAATTTATGGCAATTATCATAATGGTGAGGTGGAAAATTTTAGGTTTTAAGTTTGAAGTTTTAGGGGAGAGGAAATAAGAAGCAAAAATGTAGCTCACTAATTTGAGAAACCCTATATCTCTATAATAATTTCTAGCATAAGGTAGAAGTCGGAAGAAAGAATTCTGCTTTGTCTAATTTTTAGGGAATTGAAATATCCTAAGAGTTATAAAGATTGCTATATAACTAAGCTAAGTATACCTTTTAAATGAATTCAAAAGTCAAAATTCCCTAGTGTCACGAAGCTTTAAACCCAGTTTTTTTGCTTAAGTTAAATAGTTAGTTTTGGAGAGCAAAAGAAATCTACCAAATTAACCTGAATCCGAGCTGAACCTGGAAAATAAAAAACAGGGCATGACAATTAATATACTTGTTCCTAAATAGATTGAAAAAATTCCTAAAACTTAGAGGGAGCAATAATATAAAGCATCTTTCAAAGATAGCAAAAAGGTTTAAGAAAGCAATAGTTGTCCTACTTTTTCACCCAGCATATATAGCAATCCTATTTCAATTGTAATATTTTGGTGGTAGGGGCGATTTGCGTTTGCCGAGCATTTCGTAGGAAATCGCCCCTACATGAGTTAGGAAGGTGAACCGTCCGTCGGATTGGCGACGTACAGTCATAAATTTCAAGGTTTTGCCTTAATATTAACTACTATAAAAATTTTCACAAATCATTTAGGATTCCCATATAAGCAACAACTATAATAAAATATAATTTTGGGAATTTTACCTAAGAGTATAAAAAATTGTATATTTTAAACATAAAAATATTCATAGGTCTGAGGCAGAATCAATGGCAGTAAGTTTGGGAGAGATACCAGGCTTAAATATACTGACACGGACAGATGTACTGTTACGACTTTTGTTAGTGTTTTTATTAATTACTATTAATGCCTTTTTTGTACTGGCAGAATTTTCTATTGTTTCTGTGCGAAGGTCACGTATTAATCAATTAGTAGATGCAGGTGATGTTCAAGCAAAAATCGTTCAGCAACTTCAAAGACGCATAGAACGACTTCTCTCAACAACTCAATTAGGTATTACTTTATCTAGTTTGGCCTTGGGTTGGATTGGCGAAGCAACTATGGTAATAATTGTTAGAGAAACTATAACAGATCTACCACTACCTGATTATCTTAGTAAAGCGATCGCTCACTCCCTAGCTATTCCTATTGTCACTTTTTTTATTTTGGCTTACCTGCAAATTGTGCTAGGAGAATTATCCCCAAAGTCAGTAGCGCTTATTTATTCAGAACAGTTATCTAAATTATTAGGTCCTCTGAGTCTAGCCATCTCTCGTTTTTTTAATCCATTTATTTGGATTTTAAATCGATCAACTCGTTGGTTATTAAGAATAGTTGGAATTAAATATACCGCTAGTGCCTGGAGGTCACCTGTTACTCCAGAAGAATTGCAATTAATTATCTCTACTTCTACTGAATCAACAGGTTTAAAGGCAAAAGAACGACAACTGCTTAGTAATGTATTTGAATTTGGGGAAGTATTAGCTGTAGAAATTATGGTTCCACGGACAAATATAAATACTATTTCTAGTACAGCCACTTTTCAAGATTTGTTAGATGAAATTCAGCAATCTGGTTATTCTAAATATCCTGTAGTTGGTGAATCAATAGATGATATTCAGGGTATTATTGATTTTAAAGAATTGGCCAAACCTTTAGGGCAAGGATTATTATCTCCACAAACTTTAATTTTGTCTTGGATTCGTCCTGCAAGATTCGTTTCTGAACAAACGTATCTGAATGAGTTATTATCATTAATGCAAAGAATGGGTCAAATTCCAAATAGTCCTCAGCACTCAGAAATGGTAATAGTAGTTGATGAGTTTGGTGGAACTGCCGGATTAATTACGCGGGAGGATTTAATTGCTGAAATTATTAGTGGTGATAGTTATGAAGTAACTGACACTGAAGAATTCCCCTTACAAATGTTAGACGATCGGACTTTTATTGTACAGGCACAGTTAAGTGTTGAAGAAGTTAATGAACTCTTAAATTTGGATTTACCAGTGACTGAGGATTATCAAACTTTGGGAGGATTTTTGATTTATCAATTACAAAAAATTCCTACTCAAGGCGAAAAGTTACGCTACAAAAATCTTGAATTTACTATTATCTCTGCGGAAGGGCCGCGTTTAGATCAAATCAATGTTTGTGAATTAGAGGAGTTAGAAACTGAGGAAGTTGTTAATGTAGTTTTAGATGATGAAGCAGAGGAAAAAGTAAACCTAATTACATCAGATGAACTAATTGATAGTTTCTCTTCTCAACCAGAGGTTGATAGTCAGGATATGGATATTAATTAGGGTTTGCTGAAAAAGTTTTATGGGTGAGGGTAGGAGTCAGGAGACAGGAGACAGGAGACAGGAGATAGGAGACAGGAGACAGGAGACAGGAGACAGGAGACAGGAGGAGTAAGGAATTTAGAGGAGGCAGGAGGAAGAATTATCCCTTGATTTTTCTGCCTCGCGTAACCCCAAATCCTAACTTTTTGCAGCTCTATAGAGCAAAAACCTTGTACTTTTTCCAAACCTAAAAAGGCACTTACCTTTATCTGTACAATGCTTTAAAATTTAATCAGCAAACCCTAATTAGGGTTTGCTGAAAAAGTATTTTTGCTCTTTGTAGTAGTCAATAGTCAGTAGTCAGCAGTCAGGAGAAATGGAAATTTAGAGGTGGTACTGATAACTGATAACTGATAACTGAACTAGCTTACTTTTTATAATGTTCAACTTCGATAGTTGTATGAACATTTCCTCGTGGAGAAAAATCACCTTTAATTTTGACTTCTAAAGGGTCGCAAGCTGCTACAAAATCATCTAAAATTTGATTGACTGATTCTTCATGGGAAATGTAGCGATCGCGATAACTGTTGATATATAACTTTATAGCTTTTAACTCGACTACTCGTTCATTAGGAATATATTTAATGTCAATTGTGGCAAAATCTGGATAACCAGAAAAAGGACATTTACAAGTAAACTCTGGTAAACTAATATTTATTTCATAACGTCGTCCTATACGGGGATTTGGAAAAGTAATTAACTCTCCTTCTAATATATTCCGTTCTCCATATTTAAGTTCTTGCAAATTTGAATCTTGAGATAGTTCATTATTAGTTTCAGAGTAATTCATAGATATTAATCAAAAAAAATTCAGCTATTTGAAAATACAATTTATTTGAGTAAATTTTTGAAGTTGTGACTTGACCATTTTTTGAATTCAAAATTCACGCATTCAAAGTTCAAAAATTTTGGTTCTAAGTGAATTTCAATAATTGTTTAATTAAGGATTCTTTTTCTCGTTCGTACCTGAAAAAAAATCAAAAATATTTTCCTTATTTCAATCCCAATATTTTCCTACGGAATGCTGCGCAAACAGGCAGAGGTTATAATTTTGAATTTATTTGACGAATTTCTGTTTTCTTGGTCTAATTGCACTAATTATCAGTCATAATTATTGAAAAATATCCATCAAATTAGTATTATATCGTAACATAATGCAAAATATTAGTAAATCTGGTAAAAATGGACCATTATCAGAAAATAACTATTCTCCATCTGTACCTATTTCTGTATATAGAGAAGCCACCGCTGAACTACAATCAGCTCAGATCAAGCTAGAATCCCTCAAAGTTCATAATGAACAGTTAATGCAGCAAAATCAAAGACTTACAAAAGAAATTGAAAAAATTCTTAACTCCGCAATCCAGTTACAAGAAACTTTAAATACTGCCCAGTCAGTCACCCAGTTAGCCAAACCACAAATACCTTCTTTTCCTAACTCTCAATCTAGGGTTGATGCTGTTAGTTCTAATTATTTAAGTTCTGATTTTGAGGTAGATTCTGAAATATCACTTCCCTCTCCTTCTCCTTCTCTACCATTTACTGAACCTAGAGTAACAGAGCCAAATTTTCCAGAACATCTATTTACAGAAGAACCAGACGAAAGTCGGCACAATAGATTTACAAGTACTACCCAAGTATCTAATTTGAATGGAATATGGTTAGTAGTTGCTGTTTGTCTGATTGTAATTACTGCATTTGGTGCCGGCTATTGGGTAGTGCGGCCAATATTAAATCAGCGATAGAATTCTGTTTAGCTTTGTTGACATACTCCCGACGTTGCCCTTACGGGACTTATAGGGATTCTTCAGTCTGGGAAACCCTGACCGCTGTTTAGACAGAGGTGATGTCCTCCCCCTGTGTTGACATTGATAATAACAAAATTCTCCTAGCTTGTGTCTTGGGCCTATGAATGTTTAGCTTATGAAGGTATCCGAATCCTGGCCCTGGCTTTCATCCCGAC
>NZ_JAAHHT010000364.1 GCF_010672085.1 Okeania sp. SIO3I5 | reverse complement strand
TTAGTTATCGTATTACTGAGGAGTAATGAGTAATGAGTAATGAGTAAGGAGTAAGGAGTAAGGAGTAAGGAGTAATATCAAATCCGGTTGAATACAAGAGTGTATTGTTGGGGGAGATGGTCCGATTGTCCGATTTAATAATGAACATATACTATATAACCGGATTCTATATTAGGGGTGGGGTCTCCCTGTTCCCTTTTCCCTGTTCTCTGTTCCCTCTTTTCTGGAGATATCTATTGCTTGACATACTCCCGACGTTGCCCTTACGGGAAAAATAGGGATTCTGAGCGTCTGGGAAACCCTGACCGCTGCGCATGACAGAGGTGATGTCCTCCTCCTGTGTTGACATTGATAATAACAAAATGCTCCTAGCTTGTGTCTTGGGCCTATGAACCTTTAGCTTATGAAGGTATCCGAATCCGGACCCAGGCTTTCATCCCGACGCTCCCCTCCCCCCTTCCAAAGGGGGGTTAGGGGGGATGGAGAGCGCCGGACTTCCCGCCAGGAAAGTTAAAAATGCTAGGACAGAAATTCCTAAATACGCAAACAATCTTCAGAGGCTAGCATTGCCAGCGGTGGGATAAAAAGGTCTGACTTTAGTTGTACGCTATAAGGCAGTCCGTGGTCTTCATTATCTGGCAATATTACAGTCCGATCTGCCTTACTTAAACAAGTATTAACGGTATGGTAATCTTCTGCCGTAAACTGAGATAGGGGCTTGCCATGTTTAATCAGAAACCAAGCCATTAGATTCAATTGGCGATACATAGTAGCATCATAGCAACGCCCACTTTGCCCCACAGTACCACCGTCTCTTTTAGTTTGCGGGTTAACGACTTGGGCAATTTTATATTGACTGTCTGAGAGGGAAGATGCAACCCAATCTGCCGCAAATAGCTGCCATACGCTCTCTATGCCATAGCTGATGGCAAAAGGAATCTGTTCGGCAATATCCCATCTGAGCATTATTTCGCCTGTTAGCGACCAAACGAGCTGGTCGAAATGTGCAGCATAGTGTCGCCCCAAGTCACTTTCATGTCGCCAATACTCGCGCATCACAAAAAGATAGTGATTATCTCTGAGTGCATTGTTTTGGGCGGTGAGTAGAAACAAACGCTGATCGTCTGGAAAAATAGCCTGGGCATACCCCAAATAATGAAGTGGCTGGAACTGATTAGCGTTGGCATCAACATCTAGAAAGAATAAATCCTTCAGTGTTTTCCAGGAAGAAACGTACTTGAGGTAAGCAAAAGCCATTGCAAAGGCTCTTCCTTTACCTGTATGTTTAGCAATATCAACTGCAAAGCGTGAGTGAATGCGCTCGGCATCGAACAACTTAAGTAAATCCGCTTCGTTGAGGACTAAACAGCCTTTTTTCTTTAGCCCTAAATCATCGACAACAGTTTTGGTCTTAGGTGAGTGGACTACTATCACTCTCTCTGGTGCTATGCCTAACTCTAGGGCATAGTTCAAGGTTTGAGGGAAGGAGTAACTTTCTCGTTTAGATCCCAGAGGTAAAAGCAAGCCAACTGTTGGCGAACGAAAATAGTCCTCTAGGTTTTTATGCTTGAGATTGATGTCTTTAAGGTTTGGTGTGAAAAAATCACTTTGACACGATAGCCTTTGCACCTCAATCACATTGGGAAAATTATGAACAGTTCTTTTTTGAGGGAAGGATTGTAGCATTTTTTTCGAGTCTTCTTGGCTTGGGATATAAGAAAGCCGTTTGATAGTACCACGATTTATCTAAGACGTAAAAATATCTCAATAAAATTCAAACAAATCACATTGCTTGTGTCATGTTAGGCAAGGAACTATCTCAAAAGTTTAATTTTTTTCGTGCCTACCTACTTAGATAATGTTATAATACTTTTCTTATGTAAAAATAAACTTGAATTTGAGGCATTGAGAGTGTCATAATTTAGGCGCTCGGGCATGACAATATTAGCGTTCGGCTAAATCACGATGGGCTATATTAATAATTAATAATTAAATAATTTAGGTTTAAAGCTTTCCCAAGAAAGGGGAAAAAGCGGTCGTTAACGTTTGCGACAGCATTCCGTAAGGAAAGTTTCCCGTAGGGTTGGATGAATGGGTTACCTAACCAGAACCAATCTCCCCTAGAGAAAGAAATTTTTTCTTTTATCCTCAATCCTCTCTCTAAAAGGGAGAGGTAATTATTAATTGTTAATCGTTAATTTTTAATTGCTGAAGTAATACCAAGCGTGCAAAAAGAATGTTGCCAATAATAAGGGCGATAAAAAAACTTGCTGATTGAGATGTTTTTTTGACGAATTCAATAAGTTATGAACTAAGAATGGCGTCGAAGCTATTCCCATTTGACTCCTTAGGACCTACGGACGTTGCTTGAGCATTAATGCTAACGTCCCTACCTCCTTACTCCTTAAAAAAACGAGATATTTGTAGCAAACATTTATCACGCTTGGTATAACTCCTAATTAATTACTATAAGTAGAAAATCTGAGAACTAAAATGGAAAGAGGTTTATTGTGGTTGCCCCTATTGGGTGTGTTTATTTGCCTCAGTTGGGCAGGTTGGAATGAGTATCAAAAGTTGGAAGCTTACCGTGTTTGGGCAGAATCTTTTGAGCAAGCAAAATATGATATTTATGCAGTATTGGGTCAGAATGGTGAAAGTATTACTTGGGGAAAACCTACACGCAAAGGACCTGTTAATTTGGAGACTTTTTCTTTACAAAATGTGCGATCGCTACAATTATTGGTTAATAATAAGCTAGTAGCTCTGGAAAATCCACCAAGTCAAGGTAAAGTAGTTTTGGAGTTTATTTTTTCTGATTCTAAAAATATTCAAATTCCGTTTACAGATATTGATTTAGCTGTTAATTGGTGCAAATATTTACAGCAAAAATTGTAGTATAGCAGGGAACAGGGAACAGGGAACAGGGAACAGTTGGAAAAGTGTTTCCTAGTATAAGATTCATCATCAGTCTATGTCCTAATCTTTGCTTCGACTGCTATAGTTGAAGTAAATTTTAGTAAATTTTTCTGTTCTCTTAAAAAAACAGAATTATAGATATAGCAATTCCTATACTGGTAAGGTACAAAATTCGTAATTTTTAGGGAATAGGGTTAAAAAGTCGGTGTTAATTACTAGACATCTCCAACAATAAAAAATTAAATTATTTATCGTACAGAAATTATCAATTATTTCTCCCTATTCTCTATTCCTTCTTTTCTGGAGATGTCTACTTAATAATTCAAGTTTCACCTAAATTATATCAACTCCGGTAGCATCAGTGTAATTAGAGGAATGTAGGGAGTTTGGAGAGTTTGGGGAGGGATATAAAGAAAGATTTGGCAATGGCTTTTTATGGAACATTTTTTATACTCAATTAAGTGGATTTGATATTAAACATTCTTTTTTTACCCTTGATATAATCTGATTTCATATAGGGCTATTTCGTTCTAATTTCTGACTTTTTGTGCATTAACCAAAATATGGCTTTTCAAGGATTGAAGTTGATATCAACCAATCTCTAAAAGCTAGTAAAATTGTCACTTTATTCTAGAATTAAATAGCCCTAGATTCCATATTAGTCATCCTATAATTTAGGACTCAAAATTTAAGAGTAGAAGATAAATTAGTTTGACAATAGGAGAAAGTTAAGATTTATAGCTTCGCGCACATAATATTTCCCACACAAATATCCTATCTAAATTTATTACTGAAAATTAAATAATAAACTAATTCCAACTACTGCGACTAATACTCCCAAAATTGACCTAATACTTATTTTTTCTCCCATTTGAGCAGCAATAGGAATGATAAATATTGGACTTGTAGCTAAAAGAGTTTGAGCAATACCTACGGGAGCAAATTTGAGAGAAATTTGTTGTAACCAAATACCTAAATAAGTACCGCCAAAAGTTGTAACAAAAATTCCTCCAATAAGTTTCGTTGACCAGTTTATTTTTCCTAATTTACTTGGTTTTCTCCTCTGCAAAAATAACAACAATACAACAATAATTGCGCCTCCGGTTAATCTGAATAAACTGCTCCATAAAGGACTAATATCTGAGGAAAGTAAAGCAAAACGGGAAATAATTGCACCACTAGAATTAGCTATTTCTGCTAATATTGCCCAGATGATTCCTTGTTTGATATTAATATTAGTAATTGCTGCACCGGGAGTTCTTTCTGAAATTACCCAAGCTACACCTATTCCTGTAATTAAAATTCCGCACCAAGCACCAAAAGTTAATTGTTCTTTTAAAAAAATTAAACCTAATAAAGCAGTCATTGGAGGAGATAGAGTTGCCATCAGGAGAGTTCTTCTTGCACCCATATTTTTGAGGGCAGAAAAAAATGCAGTATCTCCTAAACCAATACCAAGAACACCACTAATTAGAAATAAACTAATAGTAACTAAATTTAGTTCTGTCTGAAGTTTGCCACTAATAATTAAAGTCAGAAAAATCAGAGCGATCGCTATTAAGCCTTTGAATAAGTTTAATTTTAAGGGAGATATTTTTTGACCAAGTAAGCTATAAATTGCGGAAGATATAGCCCACAAAAATGCACCACTTAAGGCAGCTAGTTCGCCTTGAAAATTAGTAATCCATTGCACCATCATTTTTTTCTAGCACTTAATTGGGAAAAGTTGGAAAAACAATTGAAAGTTTGTAAGCATTGACTCTCGACCTCAATTTAATCTAATCTTCGACTGGACGAATTTCTGGTTAAAAATTTAGTAGAAGTTAAATGAATGCTTAGTTAATTTCTTAAAAAGATGATCAATAATTCTCTGAATACAAGGAAGCTTAGATAAAAAATTATCAATATCAATTTTTTTCTTGAGGAGCAAATTCGACATAAATTAGACTTGTTTTATTTTGATTACGAATAAATGATGCTCCTAAATTTAAGTCAGTTAAGTTTTGCAGTAATCCTTCTGCTAGTCCTATTTTTCCTGAAATAGAATAAGAGTCATCATTAGTTAATTCAATGGAAGCTGTTAAACATTTTCCGTATAAACGACTATGAGCAACTGCTGTCCATGCAGGTTCATAAGGAAGCCAACTATAATTTTTTTCGTCAAATTTTTCTACTATTTCCGAATTCCAAGGTTTTCCTTCAAGCGATAAATTTCTGATTGATTCATCCGAGCTATTAGCATCTCCTTCTATTTTACCTTCTACTCCACCTGCTCCGTTCAACAATGAATAATGAATAATGAATAATGAATAATTACCTCTCCTTGAAACTGATAGGATTGACTAATCATGAAAATTTTTATTTCTTATCCCCTATCCAAGGGGAGGCTTTAAACCAAAATTTTTCGGTAAGTTGAGCATTTGCTTCTATTTCTGTTGCTGTTTTACCGACTTTTTTTTCTTTAATTGTAATTTTAGTTGCTCCTAAATCTACCAATAAGCGAATTAGTTCAGCTTCTCTTTCTGCATAAAGTAAAGAGTCAAATACTTCTATAGGAATATATTTATTACTTTTTGATTTTAAGGGATGCGCTCTATATAATTTTCCTGGTAATGGATGACCGGGAGGAAAATCAAAATCTTCTGGTATTTCTGAGTAGGGAGTTTCTGTAATAAATTCTGACCAACCTTCTAAATTAAATTCATTTAAGGCTAATTTTGTATTTTCGTCGAGTTTTACTTGTTCGCTACCTTGAGTGTTTTTTTGATCGGCAATCAGTTTTTTTACTATGAAGCTGGAAACAGACTTGGAAACAGAATAATAGGGAAATAAAACTGAAAAAAATATTTCTATAGAAGTTTCATTTTCTAATGCTTTTAACAAACTTGATTTAAAACTATTTGACTGCTCATCATCTTTTTCAATAGTTACAGTATTAATTGCTGAAGATAGAGATTGTTGTAAACTGGATTGATCATTAGGAGTAATATAAAGTAATGGTTTATATTTTTTTACCTGTTGAATTTCTGAAGATTGATTCATAACAAAACCTCCTGCAAAACTTTTAACAATAATATTAGAGACAATACAGTTCTCGTGGATAAAAAGTTACCGAAAAATAAAGGTTTAAAGCCTCTCCTTTCAATCAGAAAAAAGCGGTCGTTTTTGCGCTTCGCATAACTTTCCTGACGGAATGCTCCGCAAACGTTAACGGCTAAGAGCCGACATGAAACTTATAGCCAGCGCGACATGAACGCTCGCTTCCCGAAGGGTGGGATGGATGGGTTACCGGCGCCATATCCAATCGACCAAGAGAAGAAAAAAATTTCCTTTTTAACCAATCCTCTTCTTAAAAATAAGAGGTAATTATTAATTATTAATTGTTAATTATTAATTATTGAAAATGATGCTCTGGAATTTCAGGTAAAAATCAGACAAGAATGGGATGAATAATCAATATCTTCTGGATACCAAGCTGCAATTTCCCATAAGTAAACAGCAGAAATTGTCTGAAGTTATCGTCAGTAGAGCTGCTTTAAGCAAATAAATATTCTTTTGTAATGATATAGTTACTAAATCTATAGAAAAATATTCCTAGACAAGTGTTTTAATTAAGTGTTACCTTAACGGGGTGAACTACAACACCCTCTATCCCATTGCTAAAAGCGTTTGGGACTGCTTTTCGTAGTAT
>NZ_JAAHHT010000363.1 GCF_010672085.1 Okeania sp. SIO3I5 | reverse complement strand
TTCTTTAAAATATCCCTCTTCTTCTGTATTTTTATATGCAGATATAACTTTATCGAAGTCAGCTAAATATCCTATCACTTCATAGAAAATATTTGTAAAATTAGGATTAGCTACTGATTCTATAAAATCTTGTCTGGTAAATTCATCAGCTAATCTCTCTTTTAGGTCGACTTTTTCCTTTCTAGCGCCAAATACTAAAAATAACTCAATAACTTTATCGGCGTGATACTGACGAGCATTTATACGCTTTCCTTGGTCATCAACTTTGAATATTTCTATATCTGGAAATTTGTTCTTTAGTTCCTTTAAATTTGCCTGAAAAACAGTTTCAATTTGTCTTCTCAAGTTCCAAGGAATTTGCCCTGTATTTAATACTAACATTCGATAGATTAAGCTATTCACTTTAGATGCTATCCAAAATTCTACCCGAACTTTATTTGCACTAATATCAGTCTCTTTTTCAACCTCAGATAAAGCAGTTGTTCTTTGCATTCCATCAATTATAGATATGCTATTTTCAGGATTTCTGATAATATTTAGTAATTCATTTATATCTAATTTATCGATAGTGGATAACTCTTTTTCTGAAATAATAACTCCTAGAACAATTGGCGGTAGTATAGCTCCTTTTTCCAAATCTTCAATCATCCTCTTGCGAATCCTAATAGCTGTCGTTGTTTTTAAAGTGTCTCTTTGTCCTTCTAAACCTCCTTTCTCTTTAAATACTTTTTCTACCATTTCTAAATATTCTGCTACATTCAACTGAATCATTGCAGAATAACAATTAGCTCTTGTATCTTTTATAATGTCTATATTAGTTGTCATTGATTTTATCTCCGCTAGTATATATTTAGAATTTATTCTTAACTTTCATCTGGTTATAAAATAAGGATAGCATACCCTGAGTCAGATATAATAAATATAAAATTAAAGCGAATTAATTCCAAAATTTATAGCTAGCAGGGTGTGTTGGCGTTTGCGTAGCATTCGGCAGGAAAGCGTAACGCACCATCTTTTAGTAATTATTAATATACCTAAAAATCACTCGATTATTAATCCTTACTATGACTTTGAAATTAATTTAATATGGTGCGTTCCGGCTAGCACCTAACGCACCCTACTTGAGTCAATTATCCTCCCATTTAACCACTGCTGAAATATTTCAAATCTACCATCATCAGGATTAACAATACGATAAATCCTCAATCGTTTTTTATGATGAGTTTCTGTTCTTAAAAATTCCAAACTATAACCAATTTTCTCTAAAAAACGTCGCACAATTATAATCGGACTCGAATTAGCAGCTAAACCTATTCCTAATATAGTTTTAATTTCTGTTCGGTTTGATAAAGCTGTTTTTCCTAACAACTGTAAATCTGCATCTATATTTTTCAATTCCCGTTTTTTATCCTGCAATAATGACGGGATTTTTAATAATTCCATTACTCCAATAATTGCTCCTAATAAACAATCATTAAAATCAGGAATAAAAATATTACCTTTACCTAAATCCAACAATTTTTTTGCGACTTCCTTATCCCGTACTCCTAAATATGGTCGCCCTACTGTCATAAAATAATGTAATTCTAACTGTTCGTACCAACCTTCATCATCTTTTTCAACTAATTCAGTAGTTATGGGAATATTATAACGTAACATTAATTGAAATTTCCGTTGTTCCCGTTGTTTTTGAATTGGTTTTGATAATCTTTTTTTGAGTTTCTCATACTCAGATGAACTAATATTTTTTGCCGTAGCGATAGCTTCACATTCTCTCTGATAATTTTGTTTAATTACGGTAGCTATAACTTCCTGGAAATTATTAACTTCTGTGGGAGTTTCTGATAATTTTTCTGCTTCTGAATTATCGGATAAAACTTCTGCAGAAATTTCTCTAATCTGATGCCCTTCTTTTCGTAAAAATTCTAAAACAGACTCTCGATATTTATTCATTCCAGCATTAAAACGTACCGCCATTTTTGCCCAACACAAAAAAGATTCTGGTTGAAAGTTTACTTCTAAATCGTCCAAACTATCGAAATCAGATTGTTGTAATAATCTAATATTCAGTTGAGTTAAACGTTGTTCGGAATTGAGCAAAGAAGTGATAGAAGTCGAACCATTACCGACCTTATTAAAACCAGAATTTGCCACCCATAAATATCTGGGAATATTCTCACGAACTCTCCCCAAAGATTGACAAACAGAAGTTGCTCCCAGCACCCCTTGAGCAATTCCCCAAACTGAAGTAAAATGCCCTTGAATATCGATACTAACTCCAGTTTCAATTGAAGGAGAAGTTAAGACAATATCATATTTTGGTAAGACTTGATTTAATGATTTAATACAACCATAGGCAGGATGATTTGTTTCTGCTAAAGATTCGGAATCTATTCTCAGAATTTTTAATTGGGGAAACTGTTTTTTCAGATAAGCTTCTAAAGCACGAGTCCCCCATTTACTTGTTAGTTTTTGTGCTGATAAACAAACCATTGGTTTGCCACCTTCACGAATATGTTTGTGTAAATCTGCTATTAATCTTTTGGGGGTTGTTTCTGGATAATTAAAAATTTGCCAAGCTTCTTTTTCTCCAGGCAACCAATCATTTTGAATAATAAAAGGTTCTACTTTTACTCCTGCTAAAGCTGCTAAATAATTTATGGAAATATCGCTGAGGTCAGCATCAGCTATAAATACTTGACCTATACCTCCTAAAACATTTTGCATTAATGTTTTGAAGCATCTGAGAATTTCTACTCTGCTTTTCCGACAAGTATTGGAATTTAAACCATGCCAAATTACCTGTTCAACTTCATCAATAATTACTATTCCATCTGACCAAGTTTCGGGATTAAAGTTTGCTTGGGAATTAGGATGCAAAGAGTCAATACATAAACCTAAACCTAATAATTTATCTGGAGATTCTGAGTCAACTTCTGTAATATATTTCAATCCAAAACGTTGACATAATTCCTGTACTAATTGCACCCGATGACCGATAACTAAAACTTTTTGATTCCGAGTTATAGCTTCAGCAACTATTTTTTCTAACAACTTAGTTTTTCCAGTTCCTTTAGCAGATTTTATGCCTACAAGTTTGGCTGGAAAATTTGTACTATAAGCTAAATCGAGATTATCTAATTTCTGCAAATTATTACTGCCTAAATAACCAAAAATATTTTCTTCTGAAAGATAGCGACTATTAACTCTTAAATTTACGGGATATGTGAGGCGACTAAATGATTTTGCTTTCCAAAGTTCTAAAGGTAATGCCTTTTCATAAGCTTCATCAAAAACATTTTTTCCCTGATTAGCGATTAAATCATCTACTCCTTTACCTAATTCTGGATTCCAGCAAATTACTTTAACGTTACATCCTTTTCTCGTGAGTAAATATCCAGTTTTTCTAATGGCAGCATTAACATTTTTAATAGTTTTAGGTTTAGTATCTTGGTCAAATACAATATAAACTTCTCGATGATTATTAATCAGCTTTTCTAACTGGGGAATTAAATTTGGTTTGCCAATACGGTTTCCATATTCGTCTCTCAAAACTCGGTATCCACCAAATACTCCTGGCAAAGCAATAGCTACATAAGATGCTGTTAGTAAAGCTCCTGCTTTTTTCGCTCCTTCAGTAATACATAAAGGTATCTGAGGATGCTTAATAAACCACTGCCAAAAACCGAGATCTGGTTGATTATTATCAATATCTTCCGGGAGAATTTCTAATTGATAACGACTAGCTATTTTCTGCCATAAATGTAGAGGAATTTTTAGAGCAAATAAACTGGTAGGAGTTTTCGGAGGATGTTCGTATTTAATTAACTTTTTTTGGTCGTAACTATGACGTGGTTGACTAGGTTTAAAACAACCCCAAAGGTCTTCTTCTCCTGATAGTAAATCAATTCCAGAACACCACCATCCACCTTCTTCAATATGTTGGTATCGCTTTAATATTTCGCTCGTTACTCGGCCATCATTTCGTCGCGGAATGGCATTAGAATAAAATAAAAATTCATAAGGTTCTTGTCCTTCTAATGGGACAACATTCAGGTGGATTAATTGGTAATCAACACAACTATTAGTCCATTCTCGGAAATAATTAATTTGTGCTTCGGGATTGGGGTTCATTTAATAATGCACTCTATATATAGTGAAGAATTTTCATTATAAGAGAAGAATACACTATATGTATATAAAGTTTTTCCTAAGACTTCAGAATTAAGGGCCTCTATAAATAGTTTTTAAATAACCTTATATTATATCAATACTAACAATTAATGGGAGGGCTGAGAAAACGTTATTCTCATAAACCTTTGACAAATTTTACAGAAACCTTAGAAGCATTTTTTACCGAAAAATTGTGGTCTAATACCAAATTTATAAATGTTTGCTACAAATAGCTAGGGAACTTCTTAGGAGTCAGGAGTCAGGAGTCTTATGGGAATGGGTTCAATACCATTTTTTAGGTGGTAAATTATCTTTTTTATCCAAGGGAAATCTCCTGTAAAATCTTTTTATCACCCTTATTATTCGTAACATTCTTTTTTCATGCATGGTATAAAACCTCTCTTTTTAAAGGGATAAAAAAAAGAGACTATTCCTGATGTCAATCCCAAAGGTTTCTTACGGAATGCTGCGCAAACATCTAGAGGTACTGATAACTGATAACTGAAATGACAGGTGTTTCCTATAAATTTTTTTCCTGGTTACTTCCAAAAGTTCAGATAGTCAAAATTAGGCATTAGTATAGCACTACGCATTAAGGTTAGGACATTCCTAAATCTTGTTTGTGGAGCATTTCCCTATAGAACCCATTTTGGATCTATGATTGGGAAGTTGGTTCGTGTAGGAAGTGTGGGAAGTTGGTTCGTGTGGGAGGTTGGTTCGTGTAGGAGGTGTGGGAAGTTGGTTCGTATAGGAGGTGTGGAGAGTCTAGTCCGTACAGGACTCAAAAAATATAGGGTTGTAAATATTCTAGCTCAGACAATGAATGAACAATGGCAAAACGAGCGCTCCCCTACTCCCTCTTTTCTAGAGATATCAAATGGGTTCTATAAGAAAAACTCTTTGACAGTTTACTATTCCCTATTCACGCTTCGCGTAGCGCTATAAAAACTCAGTCAGAGATGATTTTGAACTGGCGATCGCTACTTTTTAATAACCAAAAATTCTGAATATATCTACTCCCTCTCTCTGAATAAAATTAATTTCTTCCTGTCGCAAAACCTGACGATAACGCCCCACACTTGTAGGTGATATTCCTTTGCCATAAAGTTCTGAATACCAAGGTTTTTCTGCATCACTTAACTGAGTATAATTAACTTGACTCCGCTGCCATTTATCATTTTTTATAGAGTTACTTAAATTTAAACCAGTAAAATCTTGAAGTTGTTGAATAGCTACAGTAGGATTAAGTACCAAATGTTCATATTTGATATAAGCAACCTTAGTTTGAAAACTTACTAATTGACAATTCCAGGAAGGTGCATAAGCACGACGATAAAATTCGAGAAATTCTGATAATTTTCTTTCTGTAAACATGGGAGTTAAATGTGTAGTTTCACCCAAACTTGCCATTTTATTTCCGACATTAATTAAAGAAGCAATAGTATCTCGTGGATCTCTAATAATCAATATAAATTTCACATCTTCTACCAACTCATAAATCTCTGGAAATAATTCTCCTATGAGAGGATATTTGAGAATAATATGAGTAGCATCAATATAACGTTTACGAATATGTTTTAAAAATTTATTGACTAATTCCGCACTAAAATTTCTGAGTTCTGCTAGATCAGAAAAATAATATTTACTCTGGCTTTCAAAATCCATTTTACCCGTACTATAAGCATTAACTAAATGATACAGATAACCTATTTCTCCAATTAACGGATTAACTTTGGTATCGGAGCAAATAATATTTTGTAATAAAGTAGTTCCAGAACGAGGACATCCACCAATAAAAAAGTATGTCATTTCAGTTATCAGTTATTAGTTATTAATTCATTGTCTTGAGACTAGAAATTAGTATTAATATATTTAAGGATAATATTAACTTTTAGGGAGAGGTAATTATCCATTATCCATTATCCATTAGCGAATGACTTCTACTATTCAAAATTAACTTTATCGATCGCCAGGAATTTAAAAATCATCAAAACTATTTTTCTACCAATTTTAAAAAAGAATCCTAGACTTTAGTGATACTTCAATTATTAAGTAATTAACACAGGCACATAGAAACTTTTTGATAATTAGCACATCATTTATTGTTAATTATTCTTATTTTTAATTTTCCCCTGCTCCCTATTCCCTATTCCCTATTCCCTATTCCCTATTCCCTATTCCCTATTTTGATTGAATTAATTTTTCTGCTAATTTAATTGCTTCAGCTTTAGTAAAAATCTTCTCTTCAGCTCGTGCTATTTTAATTTCTGTTAAAAGCTGACCAACTATCGGACCTTTAGGTAATTTTAAAGCTGCAATTAAATCATTTCCATTTAACAAAGATGTAGGATGAGCAACTGGATCGTCTGGATTAATATAACGTTGAATTAAACAATTAATTTCTTCTCTAGATATTCCTTTTGCCACTGCTACAACTGCTAAAGCAGGAAAATTTTTCCCTATTTCTTGAAGCAAAAATATTGCTCTCGAACAGACATCTGAG
>NZ_JAAHHT010000362.1 GCF_010672085.1 Okeania sp. SIO3I5 | reverse complement strand
TGTAATGAAATGCGTAGGTCGCGAACAGATTTTATAGATCCTCCACCAGCAATTACAAGAGACAGAAAAGGTGGCAATTTCTTCTATTGCTGGTATGGGTGGTGTTGGTAAAACAGAACTGGCTTTACAATATGCCAAACTGTATAAAAACAAAGGTACTTATCCTGGTGGAATCTGTTGGTTGTATGCCAGGGAATTCAACGTTGGTAGTCAGATAATTGGTTATGCTCAAGTTCAGGGATTAAATGTACCTGATGGATTAGAACTTCTAGATCGGGTGAGATTTTGCTGGCGTAATTGGCTACCGGGAAATGTATTGATTGTGTTAGATGATGTGATTAATTACAGAGATATTGAACCTTATTTACCACCGGAAGAATCAAGATTTAAGGTCTTAATGACGACACGAATCAAGTTTAGTCCGCCGATCAAAGTGCTTTCTTTGGATGTTCTGAGTTTAGAGCAATCTTTAGAGCTACTGGAATCTCTGATTAGTCAAGAGCGAATTGCTGCCGAGCGAGAAATTGCTAATACTCTGTGTGAATGGTTGGGATACTTGCCTCTGGGGTTGGAGTTGGTTGGTCGATATTTAGCGATGGAATCAAACCTCTCTTTGGCTAATATGCTATCTCGTTTACAGAGAAAAGCAGAACAACGTCAGGCATTAAAAGATGAAGCACTGGTGCGAGCAGAAAATGATCCTGCCTGGATATCGACTGCTCAAAGGGGTGTCGAATCTGCTTTTGATTTAAGTTGGGAAATGTTAGCTCGAAAGAGTCAGTATCTAGGTAAATTGCTCAGTTTGTTTGCACTAGCTCCTATTTCCTGGGAGATGGTAGAAGCATTTGGGCAAAAATATTTTGAAATGTATCCTCAGAGACAAGAGTTTTTAGCAGAGGACATGACATCATCTCGGCGACAACTATTACGCTTTTATTTACTTCAAGAAGTGGGAGAAGACACTTACCGTTTACATCCATTAATTCGAGAATTTTTTAGAAGTAAGCTAGAAACTAGAGAAACGGATGTACAACCTGATATTGAACAAAGAACTGAACCAAATGAACTAAAGCAAGTATTCTGTAGTGCTATGGTAAATGTGGCACAAAGGATTCCTGATACTCCGATTAAAGCAGATATTATGGCGATCGCTCCTGCCATTCCTCACCTAATCGAAGTTGCTGCCAACCTGACGAATTGGCTAACAGATTGGGACTTAATCTTTCCATTTGTAGCTTTAGGTAGGTTCTATCAAGGGCAAGGATTTTACTACGAAGCTGAACCTTGGATAGAAAAATGTCTGGAAATATGCCAACGTCGATTGGGAAAAACCCATGTTCATGTCGCCACTAGCTTCCACAATTTAGCCTCAGTCTATCATGTTCAAGGGAAATATCAGGAATCTGAATCCCTGTTTCAACAAGCTTTAGCTATGAGACAGCAGTTATTAGGAAACGACCATCTTGATGTTGTACGCAGCCTTCACAAACTAGCAAATCTCTACGGTACTCAAGGGAGGTATGAGGAAACTAAAGTCCTCTACCGACAAACTTTGGCTATGTACCAGAAGCTATTCACAAGCAATCATCCTTCTATAGCTACCTGTTTCGAGAGTTTAGCCTCACTTTATCACGCTGAAGGAAAATACTTGAAAGCCGAACCTCTGTTTCACAAAGCCTTGACTATGAGACAGCAGCTCTTAGGAGATTCCCACCCCGATGTTGCTACCAGTCTCCACAATTTAGCCTCAGTCTATCATGCTCAAGGGGAATATGAGGAAGCCGAATCCCTATTTCAGCAATCGTTAGCTCTGTATCAGAGACTATTTGGAAACACTCATCCTGATGTCGCGCGTAATCTTAATAGTTTAGCCAGTCTATACAGCGATCGAGAGATGTATGACAAAGCTGAATCTCTATTTCAGCAAGCCTTAGCTATGAGGCAACATCTCTTGGGAGAAAGCCATCCTGATATTGTTCCCAGTCTCTGGAATTTAGCCATATTCTACAATTCCCAAAAGCGATATGAGGAAGCTGAACCTTTGTTTGAGCAAACCTTAGACTTGTATCAGCAGCTATTTGGAAACAGTCATCCCTACATCGCTGATAACCTATATAATTTAGGCAGTCTCTACTGCGCTCAAGGGAAGTATGAAGAAGCAGAATCGCTGTTGAAGGAAGCTTTAGCTCTGTATCGGCAGCTATTCGGAAATAGTCATCCTCGTATTGCTGATAGTCTCAACAATTTAGGTAGTCTCTATTGCTCTCAAGGAAGGTATAAAGAAGCTAAACCCCTGTATAAGCAAGCTTTGACTATCAGACAGCAGCTATTAGGAAAATTACATCCGGATGTTGCTCTCAGTTGCAAGAATCTAGCAAATCTCTATTGTGCTCAAGGGCGATATGATAAAGCTGAAGAACTTTATCTAAAAGCGATGCTGATTTTTTCTAAAAGGTTCGGATATAATCACCCCAAAACCCAAAATGTTTGGCATAATTATATAGACTTTTTACGAAAAGAAGTTGCCGAGAATCGTCAATTACTAATAAATCGGAATATATTGCTATTAACTAAAATCTACTTTAAAATAATGCAATTCTTAACACGGAATCAAGGACAGGATCGCTCCCAAATCAAAAATGTTTGGCAGAATTCCATAGACTTTTTACGGAAAGAAACTGCCAATAATCGGCAATTACTAATAAATCGGAATATATTGCTATTAACTAAAATCTACTCTAAAATAATGTAATTCTAAACACAGAGTCAAGACAAAAAATAGGTTGCCTACCATTAGACATCTCCAAGAATACTTACAGCAGTTTTTAGGATGGTGAAGTACACTTGAAAACTAATCTCTATTTACTAAAGCGATCGAACTGTGTAGCTCACTAACTCCGAAACTGCTGTAAATGCAGATTTGACTGCGCTTTTCAGATTGATGAACCACATCGTTACAACCAAAACCCTGTAGAGGCGATTTCGTTCCGAATGCTGTCGCTTTCCGCGTAATTAGGAGCATGACAAACGGAAATCGCCCCTACTGTAGTCTACAAAAATGAAAACTGCTGTAAATATCTCTGAGCAATGTACCGCCGTACTTGCTCCACCTTTCATGTCGGGCAGCGAAACGACTACTCCCTAATGGTACTTATACCAATTTGATAAATGTTTGTTACAACAAGCAATCTGGAATAGGCGATCGCTCTTTTCAAATTAAAGTAGCGATATAGCTGCCGCTAGACTCCGCCAACATCTTCCCAGTATCTACAACTCCGGTTCTACACCCAAAGCTTTTAACTGCTCTGCCAAGCGATCGGCACGTTGACGTTCTTGTTCTGCACGTTCATCTCCTGTCAGCAAAAGATTTCCCTGGGTATCCCACCAACGCAACCAAGGCCAGACTTGGCTTTGATATTCGCCTTCCCAAATACCCAATTCTACGCCTAAAGGTTCTATGAGATAACGCTTATGTTCATTTGGTATCATTTGTTGATAGCGACCATTTACCAAATTATATACTTCGATGGTTCCTTTTTGAACTTCATATATACCATAAAAAGGTACGCGAATTGCTTGTTCATAAACCCAAAATTTACCTGTTCCTGGTGTTTTGTCTCTTTCTTCTAATCCATCTCCAGAAACAAATTCCAATACAATTAAAGGGGCAACAAATTCCTTCCATAAAACATAGGAACGACGCAATTGACCATCTAATTTTTGTGGTACATTCGGCACATAAAACCAATCAGGGGCAACAGAACCTTTTTCTAGTGGTTCTGGCGATTCAGTTAAGCGCCAATAAATGCCACTATCTCGACCGACACAGTATTGGCGATCGGGATGAATTTGTTGCAAAATAGGAGTAATGGAATCAGTTAATAAGTCTCCTTCTGGGGGTTCTTGAAAGTTTTTCACAAAGTTATCATCCTTGTCGGGAAGTTGAGTATGGTCTGGTAAGCTTTTTGGTAAATCAGCAGTTGGCGATAAATCAGAGGATTTTTCTGGTAGTTTAGTTATTGGATTCATATTAATTTGAAAGTTAAAGATTTAGGCAGGTTTCATAGAATAATTTTCCCTATATTACCTTTTAAATTATTATAGCAGTTTCATTAATTGATAATGGATAATGCATAATTACCTTAAGGAAAACCGAGAGGATTGAATATAAGAAAATATCCTAGCACTTTTTTCTCTTGAAATAGAAAGCTTTATACCTTTATTTTTCAGTCAGCATTCAGTTGTCAGCTATCAGCACAACGTCGAGGTCGTATTTGTAATTCAATTTCTAACAAATCCGCCACATCACACTTTAATTTATCTGCCGTTTTCTTATTCGGTTCTATGTAACCAAAACCATCACTAAAAAAGTTTTTCTGATAGAAATAAATCGCAGCAATCCATTGTTTTTTAGCTTCCATATATTTAAGTGAATCGCCCAGAAACTCATCTTCTATCACCCCAAAATACTGAAGTTTTACATCATTTTCTATAATTTTATTAATTGCTTGAATAATCTCTAAACGTGCCTCTTCTGTTGTAACTAATGTAGAATTTTGAGCTAATATTTCTGCCTCAAGTTCCCGGACAATTTCTTGAATTACGCTGCTAGTAGTGGGAAATTTATCAATAGCTCTTTCCATTTTTTCTGTCGAAATTTTAATCACAGTAGTTGTTTCTACATCAGTTAATATTTCTTCTGAAGCAAGGGGTTCTTCTAGACTTTCCCCATCAGTAATATTTTCACTATTAAACTTACCTACCTGGTATCCCAAAGCAAAAAATAAACCATGAGAAAGCATAATCAGAACAGTTACTGCTACTGGTCGTCCATACTTTTTAATTAATATAGTAATATGGTCAGAAAAAGCTAATTCCTGATGAACAGTTAACCCAAAAATAATTGTTTCATAAGTAGACTTTAATTTCGGAAACGCTGTAGTGAAAATTTCTTTTGGTACTTTTCCATTACTAACTTGGTGAAAATAAGCTGCTAACTCATAATCAGGCAGTTGAGAAAATAAATCGGCAAAAGGTTGATAATAATTGCAGGGATAACGACGAGACTTTAACCAAGAAATTAACTTTTTCCAGATAGCATTTCCGTAGACTAATTTATCTGTTTCTTGACCGAGACTTTTGTTTAATAAACTATTTGCTAAATATTCTAGATCGTGGCGAACTTGTTGTTTGATTTTCTGGGAATATTTTGACCATAAACTGCCTTGACTTTTTAACAACCAACAATAAGCAGTAACAGATATTTTTTTCCCTAATATTTGAGAAAAGGCGCGGTCTGATCCTCCTAAAATTAATGGTTCTAATAAATTTTGATAATTTCTCAGTTGGGATTGTAATTGTAGGGAAATTTTTGGCTTTTCATCTTCTTTCTTTCCATCCCCATTAATATTTAACCAATGCAGATATTCTGGTAAAGTTTCTGGAATAAAAATTGCCCTTAAAGTTAATAATCTAACCATCTGAGCATTAGCATTTCCTTGTTGAACAGCATTACTCGCTCCCAGATTATCAAATAAGTTGTTTAAATATTCTGATGTAACTTGACCAGTCTGTAATTTTACAATTAAATTTTCTATCCATTCCTGCTTAATTTTAGAACCACTAATTAATCCTTTAATTGCCGTTTCTATAGCAGCTTCATCTATATTATTTGAGATATTTGTAGAGGAATTTTTCATTATTTTTTTCTGTATTTCTGCCAGACTTGCTGCTACTTCCGCATTGGCAGGATGAATAATTATAAATTGTTCTGGTCGTTCAACAGTTTCCACATTATAAACCCATGATATAGGGTGACCATTGGCTTTTACTTCAGCCATTTTATTAATAATTTGTAAGTCAGATAATTCAGTAGGCACAATCGCTGGCAAAGTTTGAATATTCAACCAATTTTGCCAATCTGTAGGTAAATTTATTTCTGGTTTACTGGTAACTTGATGTTGGTTTGGTTTGCCAATTTCTTTAGTTTCAGATGGATTAAATATCGGATTAATTCCCTCTTGCTGCTGAGTCTTGATCCAATCTAATATTTGCCAAATATTATCTTTTCCAGCACAGAAAAAATAACGATAAAAAGCAGTCGATCGACCATATTCATCTTGCCCAGATGTGACTACAGCAACTACCGAATAATCTGGTTCTTCTTGACTCATACTCAAGACAACTCGCCCCACAAAAGTAGGTTCTTGACTATTACGATTTTTGCCTACTTCAAATCCTTTATTAGCAATTGCTCTGCCTAAAAAATGGGGAACTTTAGGCAAGGTTAAATTCATATATTCTCCTACTTTAAATCCTCTGGAAATCCATTTACCATCGGGTAAGATTTCGGGAATTATACCTGTGCTAAATTCGTGAATTTCAATATTTTCCATTTGCTAATACCAATTCACTTAAATACTGATAAATAAAAATAATCCGTAGGGGTTTGGTCTCCAAACCCTTCCGCTAATATCAAATCTGGTTGAATACTTATTATATAGTTGGGGGAGATAGGGGGATTGTATATAGAAGTTATAGATAGAAGAAAAATTTCAGGTGGTGGTGCTGAGGAATGGTAGAGAGAGTGTGGGAGGTGTGGGAGGTGTCGGAAGTGTCGGAAGTGTCGGAAGTGTCGGAAGTGTCGGAAGAAATTACAAAACTTATGTATCTTCGCCATTCCTCAGCAGGACTACCAAATTT
>NZ_JAAHHT010000361.1 GCF_010672085.1 Okeania sp. SIO3I5 | reverse complement strand
ACTCAACCAACCACCAGCAAGAGGAGACCAAGCAGTAACACCGATATCAAAAGTACGAGACATTGGTAAAAGTTCCCTTTCCGGGGTGCGCTGAATTAAACTATATTCGATTTGCAAACCAACAAATTGAGTCCATCCCCTTAATTCTGCCAAGGTATTACATTGAGCAACAACCCAAGCAGGTGCATCGGAAATACCGATATATAATACTTTTCCTGCTCTGACTAAATCGTCAAATGCTCGCATTACTTCCTCAGCAGGGGTCATAAAATCCCAAATGTGCAACCATAACAGATCGATATAGTCAGTATTTAGACGTTTGAGACTAGCTTCTACCGACTGCACCATATTTTTACGTTGGTTTCCACCACCATTAGGATTCTTATCTCCCAAACCGTTAGTGTATTTGGTTGCTAAAACAACAGCATCTCTTTCGGAAGCAATAAATTCACCAAGAAATTTTTCACTGGTGCCATTAGTATAAACATTAGCAGTATCAATAAAATTGGCGCCTGCCTCGCGAAAAGAATCGTAAATTGTTTTACTTTCTTGTTGAGAGGAACCCCAACCCCAGTCGTCGCCAAAAGTCATTGTACCTAAACAAAGTTCCGATACTCTTAAGCCGCTTTTTCCTAATAATTTGTATTGCATTTTGTGTTTTGCTCCTGAATAATGTAACCATTGTAATCTAATTTATTCTAGCCAGATCATTCAATTTATTTTTCTTTTTATTCCCAGTCAGTTTACCTATTTTTTTCATATATGCAGCATTGAGTTTGCTAGCTTCACTTTTTGTTAACCATGCACAGTTGCTTGGAAAAAATCCCTGACTTTTATCGAGTCTAGTAAAAGCCATACCTTGCTCGGGTGGATTTCCAACATCTCGAAAAAAATGATTGAAGTCACGCCAGTTTTCATCAATAGTAATATCAGGTATGTATTCTTTTGAGTTGGGATTTAATGCTCCATGAATTATTCTACTCCATGCTTTATAAGCCTTTGTTTTGATTAAGCTTTGTCCTGGTTTTGCTGTTTTTTTTACATCTACTCTACCTGTATGAATTCTTTTTTCCGCTGCTGCGATCGAAATATTTCTTGATTTTGCTAAGTATTCAGCAGCTTTTTTAACACTTTCAAAACAGATATTATCTATCGTAGTAGGTTTCTTATGAGAACCACCACTAACCCCTCCTTTAGATATATTATATCCGTATGGTACTAAAGTATTTAATTCCTCGATCCATTTACGTTCTTTAACTTCTAAATCTTTTTTTGTTGTGCCTTTATCAATAGCTTTAATCTCAAAAGCATCTTCTCCATATTCTCTGAGAGCAGTGTGCAAAGACTCACCACTCTTTATGTAATTAGCTCTTGCTTGCTGAACATGATATTCCCAACGACGCTCTAATTTTTGAACTGTTAACCCAACATATTTTTTATCAGTTACCTTATTAGTTATTAAATATATTAATCCTTGAGCATATCCAGGATTAGGTATTCTTTGAAAAGCTTCTTCTGGTGTCATTCCCTCTTTTATCCATCTTTTGATAGTTCTACTACTAGCTTGAGGTTGCAAAATCCTGATAGCTTCCTCTAAATTGGGATAAGTTTCACCAAAAACAGTTACTTGATTAATTTCACGAGTATTTCTAACAAAACCTTCTGCAAATATTTTTTCTTCAGGTAATCCTGCTTCTCGTCTTTTTAAAGCTCTATAATAATTTACATTTTTTTCATTGCATAACTTTTTAAAAGAGTTTTCTTTCTGTTTTTCAATAGAACATTTTGGACACTTTGTACCCTTCAGATGGTTGCTAGGAGTTTGAAAAAAATCACCATGTATTGAACATATAATTTTTCCCTTAGTGCTGGAATTTATATATTCAAACTTACTGTAATCATAAGTATCTCCATGAATTTCTTGAGCGCGTTTAATAAATTTTTGAGTTAGTTCTTTTTGACTTTTTATTGTCCCTCTATCTTCAATGGAACCTGATAATTTCCGAGATTGACATATAGAACATCCTGTATAACCTCTCATGTGATTTCTAGGTTCTTGTAAAAAGTTTTTACCATGTTCAACACATAAAATTTCTACCATTTCACCAGCAGGAGGAAGCGTATTAAAAAGAGAATAATCATAGCGATCGCCAAAATGCTTTTGTGACCTTTTAACAAATTCCTCTTTTGTTATTTTTTGAGACTCAAAATAACATTTACGACATCCAACACCATTTTTATGATGACCTGGTGTAATCTCAAATAATCCATGCTTAGGACATATGACTTTGATTTTAGTTGATGTGTTTATATACTCCACTTTAGAGTAGTCATAATAATCACCATGAACTTTAATAAATTCAGATAATATTTCTTCCTTTGTTTTCTTTTTTGCCATAAATTTTATATCCATTGTTCTGATTGAGGATGATATATAAATATCAAATTAAATCAGACTATCTCATCATCAACTACCCTAAATTTTTCCCTATCATAGACTGAACTAAACCAGGGAATAAGCGATAAATTTCTGTTGCTAAAACAGCCGGACCTACTACTACTTCTGACTGCTTATTTTTAACAACATTCCAGACAGCTTCAGCGATATCTTTTGGCTGACTAACAAAATTAGATTCTAAAGCCAAATTCATTTGTTGGCGACTAGCTTCTACTCCCGAATTATCTCCACCTCGAAACTGCGCTCTTTCCAGAAAATCGCTATTAATAACCCCTGGTTGTACGGAACTAACATTAATTCCTTTTGACTGTAATTCCAAACGTAAAGTATCAGTTAATCCAGTAACTGCATATTTACTAGCACAATAAGCAGTCATTTTTGGCAAAGGCATTTTTCCTCCAAAGGAACCAACGTTAATAATTGTGCCAGATTTTCTTGACAAAAAATGTGGTAATAAAGCTTTAATTGTATTCACATAACCGAAAAAATTGACATCCATTAACTGTTGAAAATCTTCTAAAGTTGTATGTTCCATTGCACCAGTCAGACAGATACCAGCATTATTAACTAATACATCAATTTTTTCATAGAATTCTATGGCTTTTTGCACCAAATATTCTACTTGTTTAGCATCAGTAACATCAGTAGGAATAGCTAAAGCAGATTTACCAATTTCTCTAATTTCATTTGCTGTTGCTGCTAATCTATCTAACTTTCTAGCAGCTAAGACAACGTTATATCCTTTTCTCGCAAATAAAAGTGCTGTTTCTCTACCACAACCTTGAGAAGCACCAGTAATTAAAACAGTTGGCAGCATAATTTTTTGGAGAATATTCAAAATTTTAGATTTGTGATAATTAGTGTAACGCAATTCTCAGGTAAAATAAAGTAACCCATGAAAAATGTTCAGGGTAATTATACCATTTCTCATGCATGAATGCTATATCTAACTGAGTGGGGAAGTGTGGGGAGTGTGGGGGGTTGGGGAAGAAGTAAAACTAGAAATAATCAATACTAAACGATTAATAATTGTCAAAAAAATACTTTAAACCTTGGTAACTATTTGACTTTTGAAATATAGCTGAAGCGTAGCATTACTTTTAGTAATTGGTATTATATTTAGATAGTTAATGAACCTTCTTTATTTAGACATTTCCATAAAATCAAGAAACCTCTTCTCGCACCGAAAAATTTGTATCTGTAGTCTCCTCTTTTAAGAGGATAAAAAAAGAAGATTCGGTATTTCAAGCTTTTTGCTTCAGCTAGAGATACTGATAACTGAAATTACCTATCTAGGAAGGTGCCATGGAACCTCCCTACATTTTTTTCACACCTCTAATTTCACCCAGAGGTACTGATAATTAATAGCTGATAACTGATAACTGATAACTGAGAATTACTCATCCTTTAACTTAATTTTTCCTCTCATTCTTGCCACAACTTGTAAGTCAACACTTTGATCAGTCTCATCAACAATTTCACCAGTTAATTCTTCCAACACATCCTCCAAAGTTACCACTCCCGACATTCCCCCATATTCATCTAAAACAACCATCAAATGTTGACGATATTTTTGAAATTCTTTCAATAATAAATCAACTCTTAATGTATCTGGAATAAATCTAACATCTCGCATAAAATCAACAATTTTTTGATTGTCTTTTCCCTCAATCATAGCCTTAAGTAATTCATGTTTTAAAACCAAACCAAGTACATCATCAATAGAATCTCCAATCACAATAATTCGGCTATGCTGAGAATTAATAATATCTGACTTTACCTCAACTAGAGTTGAATTACTATCTAAATAAGTAGTCGCTATTCGAGGCGTCATAATATCCCATGCACTTTTATCATTTAGCCGAAATACTCTTCTAATCATTTCAGCTTCATCACCTTCAATAACTCCCTCTTTATATCCTATTCTCGTCAAAAACATGATTTCTGCTTCATTAGTAGTAGGTAATTTTTTTCCTTGAGTAAAAGGTGATGTAATTTTTTCCATAAACCAGACTATGGGAGTAAATATAAAAGTTAATCCTTGTACAGGTAAAGCTATAGTTAAGGCAAATCTCATCGCATAGCGTTCCCCTAAAGTTTTCGGAATAATTTCGCCAAAAATTATTACTAAAAATGTCAAAAGAGCAGAAAAAACTCCTAACCAAGCATTCCCTAAAACTGAAGCTGCAATATTACCAATTAAGATACTGCCAACAATATTAAAAATGTTATTAATAATCACAACAGTAGCAATGGGGCGGTTAATTTTTTTCTTAATTCCCCACAGTGCTAATGCTGTTGTTTTTTTAGACTGTGCTAACTGTTGTACTTTAATAGGAGAAACTGAAAGTAAAGCTGTTTCAGTAGCAGAACAAAGGGCAGAACCTATGAGAATAATTAAAACTATAATAGTTAGCCTTAGCATACTCAACTAATAATGGGATAAACTTAATCATACCATTTTTTATTGACTTATGAAACCTTCTAACTGGTTAATTATATTAGTTCTAACTATCGGTGTTTTGGCAATATCTACTGGTGCAATATTAATCAGGTTGGCAAGTCTATCTGCAGGAATAAGTGGGATAGGATTTAGTCTTGTCATAGCTGCCTCGCGGGTGGCGATCGCCTCTTTATTATTAGTACCAACATGGTCAAAAATTCAGTGGCAAAATCTCCAACCAGGGGCAATAGTCTATGCAGGAGCAGCGGGAGTTTGCCTCGCCGCTCATTTTCCTCTTTGGATTACTTCTTTATCTTACACTTCGATCGCAGCTTCTACTACCCTCGTCACAACTAACCCCATCTGGGTAGCTTTGTTGTCATGGTGGTGGTTTAAGGAAAGACTTTCTCGCCGGACAGTTATTGGTATAGTAGTAGCTATGACTGGAGGACTAACGATCGGTTTAGCAGATATTAGTGGTACAACTACTGGTAGTAACCCATTCCTCGGAAATTTTTTAGCCCTCATGGGAGCTTGGACAGCTAGTTTATATATGCTTCTGGGACGTGAAGCTCAAAGCAAGGGGTTTGGTATTGGGGGCTATATTGTGGTAGTCTATGGTGTAGCTGCAATTGTATTATTGCCTATTCCCTTGTTTTCGGGTGTTGGCTACTTTGGTTATTCTGGTTTAGTCTATTTTTATTTATTATTAATGGCGTTAGTGCCTCAATTAATAGGACATACAAGTTTTAATTGGGCAGTGCGTTGGGTTTCTCCTACTTTGGTTACTTTGGCAATTTTATTTGAACCTGTTGGAGCTAGTTTTTTGGGTTATTTATTGTTTGGTGAAGTGCCTTCTCTAATTGTTTTATTGGGAGCTGTTATTTTATTAGTTGGAGTAGCTGTTGCTGCCCTGGGTTCTCAACAAAAATAGATTGATAGTGTCATTTCAGTTATCAGTTATCAGTTATCAGTTATCAGTTATCAATACCTCCGACTCAACTAGGAGGCTTGAAATACTGAGTTAAATATTTTTTTCATCTCCTTTTGGACCTGATTTTTTGGTAGGGTTATTAATTTTTGTGTTTTGCTAAAAAAAACTTAGATTAATCCCTACACTATTCTGTCAAAAATCCTATTTTGCTTCTGGAATAATCTGTTGATTTGGGAAAGTTAGACTCTTCAGAAGTTTAACTATAAACTGTTCTAAAAATTGAATAGTTACTCTCATGCTAGAACGCTGAATTGAGAATTCAGAATTCAAAATTATCAATTCAGAAGTTAAATTTTTGCTGTGATAAATTTGAGAGGAGCGAGAATTTCCTCAACTCCCTGAAGACTGCTTTAGTTCTTTATGTTTTGCTGAAAAAAAATTTAGACTAATCCCTACACTATTCTGTCAAAAATCCTATTTTGTTTCTGGAATAATCTGTTGATTTGGGAAAGTTAGACTCTTAAGAAGTTTAACTATAAACTGTTCTACAAATTGAATAGTTACTCTCATGCTAGAACGCTGAATTGAGAATTTAACTTCTGAATCTAGAATTGAGAAGTTAAATTCTTGCTGTGATAAATTTGATAGGTTCGAGAATTTCCTCAACTCCCTGAAGACTGCTTTAGTTCTTGATGTTTTGCTGAAAAAAAACTTAGACTAATCCCTACACTATTCTGTCAAAAATCCTATTTTGTTTCTGGAATAATCTGTTGATTTGGGAAAGTTAGACTCTTAAGAAGTTTAACTATAAACTGTTCTACAAATTGAATAGTTACTCTCATGCTAGAACGCTGAATTGAGAATTTAACTTCTGAATCTAGAATTGAGAAGTTAAATTCTTGCTGTGATAAATTTGAGAGGA
>NZ_JAAHHT010000360.1 GCF_010672085.1 Okeania sp. SIO3I5 | reverse complement strand
TCAGTTATAGCATTTCTCATAAAGATGAGGTACAGTTACGATCCCCCTAAATCCCCCTTGAAAAGGGGGACTTTGAAGACTCCCCCCTTTTTAAGGGGGGCAGGGGGGATCTAAAACTGTATCTCACCAATTTGAGAAACGCTATATCAGTTATCAGTTATCAGTTATTAGTTATTAGTTATTAGTTATTAGTTATTAGTTATTAGACATTTCCAGAAAAGAGGGAACAGGGAACAGGGAACAGGGAACAGGGAACCCACGCCTAATATAGAATCCGGTTATATAGTATATGTTCATTATTAAATCGGACTATCTCCCCATCTCCCCCAACAATACACTCTTGTATTCAACTGGATTTGATATTACTCCTTACTCCTTACTCCTTACTCATTACTCATTACTCATTACTCATTACTCCTCAGTAATACGATAACTAATTACCCGGATTCTATATAACCCCTCCCAGCAGGGGAATAATTGATAATTTATGGATAATAATTGATTTGAATTTTTATCTTTGGAGATGTCTATTAGTTATCAGTGATTAGTTATTATACAAATTCCTATTCCCTATTCCCTATTCCTGACTTCTGCAAGAAGTCTTTACATAATTAGTAATAAACAGGAACTTTGTAGGAACATTCCATGGAACATCCCTACTGTGGTTTACCTATTCGTACAAGGATATCTTACCTAATAATTATAGCAGGGAACAGGGAACAGGGAACAGGGAACAGTTGGAAAAGTGTTTCCTAGTATAAGATTCATCATCAGTCTATGTCCTAATCTTTGCTTCGACTGCTATAATAATTATTAATTAAATAATTCAGGTGAAAAACCTCTCCTTACTAAGGCAAAAAGCGGTCATTTTCGGCTAATATCCGACATATTTGCGGAGCATTCCGTCAGGAAAACGCTTTCGCTGCGCGACATGTTTGCGTAGCATTCCGTCAGGAAAACGCGACATGAAAAGCGTTTGCGGAGCATTCCCTAGGAAAGCTTTCCGTAGGATGGGATGGCGAGGTTTCCCGAATTTTCAATCAAGAACGGTTTTAACCATAGGTAATTATCCATTATCAATTATCCATTATCAATTATTCTATGAACCGACTAATAGTCCATAGGGAAGAGGAGGGTTTTCTCGATCGTCGCCAGGTTCAAACCAGTAGCGTATATGAGCTTCGACAAACTCCTCACGACTAATAAAACCTGACTTATCTGAGTCAATACTATCAAAAGCTTGGTTAGCATGGTCAGGTTGCTCTACTCCAGTGTATACTGCTAGGTACTTTCGGTACTCTTCACGAGATATTTGTCCAGAATGATCGGTGTCAATGATATCGAAAAAAATTTCGTTTTTCTTTCTACCTACTTCAAGTACTGATGGTTCAGTTGATGATACCATCTTTGCAGCTTTAGCGATTAAATCTTCTTCAGTAACTTTAGTATTATCATCAACTGCTTCTCCTCCTGCCATAAAACTCTGAAACAGAGAACGACACATTTTACGAATTTCTTCATCCTTTGATGAATCACTTTGAAGTTGAATTAAACGATTTGCAATTTCTTCATAGTCGGACAGGGTTAAAACCCCATTTTTATCGACGTCCATAAGTTTGAAGTAGGTCTTCATTTTAGCACGCCAAACACTGGATGATACAAATTGTTCTGGGGACATTTTTACTGATAAATCAAGAAAACTAAATGAACTTCTTAATATTATCATTATATTTCTCAAAAGTGCATAAGTTCAAAATCATCAACACTAGAGTAAAATAGAACTTTTAAGAAAATGTATTGTGAGTGCTAATCAGCATCAATACTAATTCAATCAAGTTGAATAATAGTATGTGAGGAGTATAGGAGGATGAAAAATGGTTCTCACCCAGAACTACTGGACATTATGCAAAATTGATTTAACTAGCTCTGATATTTCTGGTTCTCAGAAGGGATATCGACAGGAGATACTATCGGATGTTCAGCAACAATTTCAAACTATTGCTGAACTCAAAGAACTCTCCTCTCAAGATGATCGAAAAATTCAAGCTACTTTATTATCTTACTTTCGCTCTCAAAATTCTGCTGATTCTAACCCATTGAGGATAACAGCAGGACTTTCTTTGCGTTGTTACATTTCCCATGCCATTGTTTCCGCTTGTCAAAAACTGGTTCAAGAATTTGGCGATCGCTATCGGGTTCGCCTCCGAGATGTGTTGTATCTGGTACTCACTGATGATGGTAAGACAAAAAACATTAAGCATCTTCAGGAAAACTCTCAGTCTTCTTACTGCTATTTTTGGGAGGAAATTCTGATAAATTTCAATCCCGAGCAAAGTGGACTCTGGTATTGGACTAATTTTCGCACTCGTCGTCACCCAGAACTAAATCAAACTTTATGGGTAGAATTTGGTTTATCTTTAGCGACTCCTTGGGCAAAACTAAATGATATTAAGCGTTACCAAATGAAAAATCTTTCACGTCAAGAACGGGATGTAGTAGAGGTATTTCATGGGGTGTATCGGCGCGATAGACGAGAACAGGGAGCAAGGGGCAAATGTCCTGAACCTTCTGAGTCTCAACTTCAGGAAATGCGCAATCGCCTTTTCCCTAGAGGAATTGTATATAATTCTTCAGAGCTATTTGAACAATTGATCGCCATTGCTCAGTCTCTGCAGGAACAAACATTAAGTCTAGAGGAACAAACTTTAGATCCGACTGAAACTTCAGGATCTTCTGATGATGATTTTGCTGCCTTAATTAAATTGCTACAGGAACATCGCGATCAATCTATTATGGATGCTATTAAGGAGGAACTTTCTCAACGTTTGCAGAAATTACAAAAAGGTAGGTATCGTGAATTGGCGCATAATTTTTTGCCTAGTTTACGACTAATTTATTGTGAAAATAAATCTCAAACTGAAGTAGCTCGACAATTAAATATGAATAATCAATCTCAAGTTAGTCGTATCTTAAAACTTACGCAAATACTGAAGCAAATTCGAGAACAGGTAATGGAGAAAATGCTGCAAATTTTGTTGAATCAAGCAGGGTTAAATTCAAGTCAAGGGGTTTTAGATCCAAATGCTCTTGATTCTTTAATTGAACAATTAACTAAGTATTTAGATGAAACGGTTTTTATAGAGGCGACTAAAGAAATTTCTGCTGGAAGGAAGTACAAAAGAATGACAAGTTTGTTCGCTGAAAAAATGCGCTATCATCTTAAATATAGTTAGCATATTTGATAGAATAATAAGTAGTAAGACAACTACATTAATTATTCCATAGATTGCCAAAATAAAATTTGAAATTACAACAATAACCCGGAGAATTAATATGACTAATTCTGAGCGAATAAACAGACTGTATCACCGAGAATTGCACTTAGAAACTATTGATTTAGAACCTGAAGATTTTCAGCAAGCAACTCTTTTGAGCGATCGCTTTAATAACGAATCCCAACAATGGCAAGCTTATGTGAAAATATTGGGTTTATTAGCACTAAAAAAATGGTTGAGCGATCGCCATTTAAGATTGGATAATCAAATTGAATCTTTGCCACCCGATCAAATTATCAGTTCCGAACCAATTTGCCCTCTGCAAGTTGGTGGGTTTAAAGTTTGCTTGCTGACAGATGAGAATATAGTAAATGAAGGAATTGAAATCCCCGAAAAAATGATTTATTCCCCAGAATTTGCTGCTCATTTATATATCTTGCTCCAGGTTTTAATAGAGTCAGAAGCAGCTCTTTTAATTGGATTTATACGGCACGATCAATTCAAAAATTTGTCTTTACAAAAAAACGAAATAGGAAATTATCAACTTTCTTTGAATCAACTAAATTATGATTCCAGTCAGTTAATTTTAAATTTAAAATATTTGAGTCCGGCAGCTATTAAACTTCCAGAAAATACCTTGCCTGAATCTAAACCTTGGGAAAAATTAACAAATTGGTTAGAAGGTATTTTGACAGAAGGTTGGCAACCACTCGAAGAAGTCCTAGCAAATCGCAAACCGATTATTCAAATGGCTTTTCGTTTAGATCGAACAACAGAACAATTGTCTCCTAAAGTAGTTAAAAATTTTCTTAAACAATTCCAAATAACTCAACAACCAAGAGACAAAATACAGGCAGATTTATCTCAACCTGAACTCTCAGACACAGAAGTAAATAAAGCTCTTGTACAAATTTTACAAACAACAGAAGATGAAGAAACACGCTGGCAAATTGCTGAATTGTTATGGGAAATTGATCCTAGTCATCCAGCAGCAGGTGTACGTCGCGCTATGGATCTAGGAATGCAACTGGCACGAGTTCCGGTGGCACTAATGATAGCAATTTTACCTAAACCGAATCAAAGGTTTGCTGTTCTTTCCAGGGTTTATCCTATGCAAGAACAACGTTTTTTACCAGCAAATTTAAAACTTATTGGTTTAGATGAAAACGGGGAATCTCTATTTGAAATTCGTGCTAGACAACGAGATGATTATATTCAGTTCAAATTTACTGCCGATCCAGGCGATCGCTTTAGTCTTCAAGTTACCCTTAATTCTGCTACTGTGACAAAGCAGTTTGTTATTTGAATAAAAAAGCAATAAAATTGTAGGTTGGGTTAAGCGCTAGCGCAACCCAACAACAATGTCTAAAAATATTGGCCTGCAAGAAAAATATCGTACAAACATCTGTAGGGGCGAATGGCATTCGCCCTCACTGGATTTAGTGTCCATGCGTAAGTCCTGAATATAATACCTTTCTAAATGTTTGCTACAAATAGCTAGGGAATTTTTTAGGAGTCAGAAATCATAATGAATGGTTTAAATACCGTTTTTATGTCGTCAATTATCTTTTTTGTTAAAGGTAAATCTCCAGTAAAGTCTTTTGATAGTTTTTATTATTGGTAGCATTCTTTTTTTTAAATGGCATAATATCCTTGTGGCCTTGAGATTAGGTGTTGGGTTGAGGACACGAAACCCAACCTACAAAAAGCAAATTTTTGGTTATTAACTATTGAATCGAATATAATGTTAAAACTAAAGTAATGAATTAAGAATAATGGTTAAACAAGTTGTTATCAGAATAGAAGAAGGCAGTTTTAAATCAGGTTTTCCTGTTTCCCTGGAGTTTTGGGAAGATGGTAGAATCATTGACAGAGAAAAATGTTCTTCATTACCCCCTAACCAAGATTTTCCTAGAGTTTATGATGAATGGAAAAATATTTATACTGAGTTGGGACTAGAAGTACGAGCGATAGAGATACAACAGGAGCAAATTACCCATGTTTCCAGTTTAGAAGAGTGTGAAAAAGCCACTCGAACCCTAGAATCTAGGATAAAAAATTGGTTGGAGCAACCTATCTTTGGAGACATAACAGGAAAAATTTTAGGAAGACTAAAGAATGGAACTCCAAATAAATCAGTACGAGTTATCATCGATACGTCAAATGATTATCTGCGTAAGTTATCCTGGGATTCTTGGGATTTATTTCAGAAAAAGGGTTTTTTACCCCAGGCAGAATTTACCCTCTTATCTCAATATTTTCAGGATAATCCACCAACAGAAATCTTGGAGAAACCGATTAATATTCTGGCAATTTTTGGGAGCGGGAGGGGATTACAACTAGACCAAGATCGGAAACTGATTGATAACTTAAGAAGACATGGGGCAAGTATTAACTCTATTCCAGAGAGTGGAAAGTCCCTGACTTATGAAGACCTATTTAATACTCTTTGGCAAGGAAATTGGGATATTATTTTTTATAGTGGGCACAGTTCTGGTGGGACTATTCAAGTCGGTGATGGTTTAAACGTACCAATTAATGCTTTAAGAGAACCTCTGAGGAAAGCAGCCTCAAGATTAAAGCTGGCAATTTTTAATTCCTGTGATGGACTTGATATTGGTGAATATTTAGCTGATTTTGATATTCCCAATATGATTGTGATGCGAGAATATGTTCCCGATCTGGTAGCACAACGTTTTTTAAAATTTTTCCTGGACGAATTTACTAAAGGGCAACCTCTTCACGCCTCTGTTAGAGAAGCACGGAGACGTTTGCAACAACTGGAACTTCCTATTCCAAATAAATTGTTTTATCCAAGAGCATCTAAACTGCCTGTACTCATCCAAAATCCTACTACACCTGAACTTTATTGGCCTCAACCCGAACCCGAAGCTAAACCTCTAACGCAGTTGCCAATAACACCCAGGCAGATAATGCAGATAGTTCTGTTTTTGTTGATTATCATTGGTTTTTTGGCAATTTACCGACGAATTCCCAAATCTGAAGCGCTTGAAGATAACACCAGTAAAGGTGAGGAAATTCTTCTGGCACGATCTAAACCACGAGACAAACAAAGGGGTGTAGAAGCAGTTGCTAAATGTCAGAAACCATTGAATCATTTTCTACCCATTTGGAAGAGTAATATTCGACAACAATGGGATGATTGTTTTCACACTAAAAAAAGTTATCGGGAGGCTGCGAAATATCTTGAGGAAAGTTGGGATAGAGAACGAAAAGATCCAGAAACTTTAATATATCTCAATAATGCAATTTTAGAAGAGATGGGTGCTGATTACTATACTATTGTGGTTATGGTTCCAGTTTTGGCTAATGATGCAGAACTTGCTGAAGAAATCTTGCGTGGAGTAGCTCAAGCGCAAACAGAAGTTAACTTGAGTTTATTGGAAAATTTCTCTCATTTGACTTTACCAGGTGCAGATGCTCTAGACTCGAAAAGCTTGAATGGAAAAGGTTTAAAAGTCA
>NZ_JAAHHT010000036.1:30973-62743 GCF_010672085.1 Okeania sp. SIO3I5 | reverse complement strand
TCGGCAGATCGTAAAGTAGTCCCAAACGCTATTAGCAATGGGATAGAGGGTGTTGTAGTTCATCCAAGATTAATTAATTTGGTCTGAACTGAATATTAGAATATTTTTCTATATATTTAGAAACTATACCGAGTAAGGTCTGTCTTGATTGAGAAGTAAATGCGATAACTATATACAGCGTTTTTCATAAATTAGTAGACCACAAAGTAGGGACTTGGCATACAAGCTCTCTACTAGGTTATTGTTTTTTTATGTGGTTCATTGACTTGAAAACTGCTATAAGTGGACATTTGGAAAAAAAATCTGAGAATATTTGACTAAGGGGTTGCAATTTTTATTTAGTTATGGTTATAATATAAAAGTTGACGCGGGATAGAGCAGTCTGGTAGCTCGTCGGGCTCAAGTTATAAGGAAAGATAAGTTAAACCAAGCATAAATCGAAACCGCTAGTCGGCCAGCTTGAATCTTTACTTTATAAAGGGCGGCATATAAGGAAACTTGTATGTGATTACTTGTCAAATTCGGGGAAGCCGTTAGCGGGGTAATCCCGAGCCAAGCTCCAAGGTTTAGGAGAAGGTGTAGAGACTGGTTGGCAAGTACCCTAACAGTTTTAGTTTTATAGAAGCTGAGGGTAAAGGGACAGTCCAGACCACAAACTAATTCTAATGTTTTTAGAGTTAAGGCAGTGAAAGCTGTGGTGGTAAGCATAACCCGAAGGTCGGTGGTTCAAATCCGCCTCCCGCCATTTGAAAATTTAAGATTGAAAAAAGCTAGGTAGTTAAAAGTTACTTAGCTTTTTTTTTTGCTATAAAACCCATTTGGTGGCTTTGACATTGATTTTCCTTTATAGCAACATTCGTAAATGAATGAAAAGTCTAATATTTGTATTGAATAAAAAGTCATGCGTAGGGGCGAACGACCCCCTCTAACATTTAGAATATCACAAAAATTGTGAGAATGTAGCCGAAAATTCTTTGACGCGCCGATTTTTTTTCGGGAGCTTCAGAGAATGAAAATGAAAATGTTGGTGGTTTTCCATTCCAGCATGAAAATATCAGTAATTTGAGTTGAAGGTGAATAACTGATAATTGATAATTGATAACTGAAAAAAAAGAAGGAGGGAGGGAGGGATGGATGGAAAGATTTGATGAGGGCAAAACAAGTATTTATGGGTGCTTCACAAAATGAAAATGTTTCTGCTATTGCTGATGGGAAAAATTTCTGAATCTGGAAAAGTCTTTCACTGAGGAAATTGGGTTGAATAAAGAGTCATGCGTAGGGGCGAACGACCCCCTCTAACATTTAGAATATCACAAAAATTGTGAGAATGTAGCCGAAAATTCTTTGGCGCGCGATTTTTTTTCGGGAGCTTCAGAGAATAAAAATGTTGGTGGTTTTTGCTAAGGAACGATGGATGGAAAGATTTGATGATGACAAAGCAAGTATTTATGGGTGCTTTACAAAATGAAAATATTTCTGCTATTGCTCATGGGAAAAATTTCTAAATCTGGAAAAGTCTTTCAGTGAGGAAATTGGGTTGAATAAAGAGTCATGCGTAGGGGCGAACAACCACCTTTAACATTTAGAATATCACAAAAATTGTGAGAATGTAGCCGAAAATTCTTTGGCGCGCCGATTTTTTTCGGGAGCTTCAGAGAATGAAAATGTTGGTGGTTTTCCATTCCAGCATGAAAATATCAGTAATTTGAGTTGAAGGTGGATAACTGATAATTGATAACTGAAAAAAATAAAGAGGGATAGATGGAAAGGTTTGATGAGAACAAAACAAGCATTTATGGGGTGCTTCACATTTAGGAAAATGTTTCTGCTATTGCTCCTCGGAAAAGTATCTTATTCTGGAAAAGTCTTTCAGTGAGGAAATTTAGTTGAATAAAGAGTCATGCGTAGGGGCGAACGACCCCCTCTAACATTTAGAATATCACAAAAATTGTAAGGATGGAGCCGAAAATTCTTTGACGCGCGATTTTTTTCGGGAGCTTCAGAGAATGACAATGTTTCTGGTTTTCCATTCATCTTGAAAATATCTAATAATTTGAGTTGAAGTGGATAACTGATAATTGATAACTGAAAAAAAGAAGGAGGGATGGATGGAAAGATTTGATCAAGGCAAAACAAGTATTTCTGGGGTGCTTTCCAAGATGAAGATGTTTCTGCTATTGCCCCTGGGAAAAATTTCTGAATCTTGAAAAGTCTTTCAGTGAGGAAGTTTGGTTGAATAAAAAGTCATGTACAGGGGCGAGAAACTCCAGTTAGTATTTATGATATCACAAAAATTGTGAGGATGGAGCCGAAAATCTTTTGACACGCAATTTTTTTTCGTGAGCTTCATACAATGAAAATGTTTGTGATTTTCCATTCATCTGGAAAATATCTAATAATTTGAGTTGAAGGCGGATAACTGATAATTGATAATTGAAAAAAATAAGGAGGGATAGATGGAAAGGTTTGATGAGGGCAAAGCAAGTATTTATGGAGTGCTTCACATTTAGGAAAATGTCGCTGCTATTGCCCCTGGGAAAAATTTCTGAATCTGGAAAAGTCTCTGAGTCAGGAAATTTGATTGAATAAAAAGTCATGCGTAGGGGAGAGCGACCCCAGTTAATATTTATGATATCACAAAAATTGTGAGAATGGAGCCGAAAATCCTTTGACGCGCGATTTTTTTCGGGAGCTTCACAGAATGAAAATGTTGGTGGTTTTCCACCCTAGGAGGAATGGATGGAAAGATTTGATGATGGAAAAAATCTGATTCTAATCTTAAAAGTAGGGGAGTTATTTCAGTTATTAGTTATCAGTACCTCTATGGAATAGGAAGGCTTGAAATACATATAAAGAGATTTTTTCATTCCCTTGAAAGGGGAGGTTTCAGACTTTATGTTTTGGTAAAGGAGAATTTTTAAATGTATGGCAATCTGCCCTGATGTTGTAATATTTTATCTAATGGGGTTTAGTTTTCAAATCTGATTTGTGTTTGGGGAAAGGAGACCAAAGTCCTACAATTTTTTTCACGAAATTTCTGACAGCACTTTTCATTTCAGTAAACTACAAAGTAGGGATGTTGCATGCAACGTCCCTACGGGGTTATCATTTTTTTTAATGTGATTCATTGACGTGAAAACTGCCGTATAGCTATATTAAAACTTCTAATTTTTAACTGATGAAACTTAAACATTTAGAAATCAATTGTTTGAGAGGAATAAAGAATTTAACTATTGATGAATGTTACTGTAGAAGCTAGTTTATGTTGTAAGATTTTATAAATGCAGGATTTGGTTTCCAAATCCCATTTGCGTTTAGGTTTTGAGACCAAACCCCTACAGTTTTTTTTCACGAATCATTTCTTATGGGAAGAGTTGTTAATGAGGGCGATATTCTAACTCCTTTATAACTGATGAAACTTAAACGTTTAGAAATCAATTGTTTGAGAGGAATAAAGAATTTAACTATTGATTTTGTTACTGCATAACCTAGTTTATGTTGTAATATTTTATCTAATGGGGTTGGGTTTCTAAATTTCATTTGCGTTTGGGTTTGGAGACCAAACTCCTACAGTTTTTTCTCACGAAATTTCTGACAGCACTTTTTATTTCAGTAGACTACAAAGTAGGGATTTTGTATGCAACATCTCTACAGAGTTATCATTTTTTTGAATGTGATTGATTGAGGTAAAAATTGCTGTATGGCTATCTGAAAACTTGGAATTTTTAACTGATGAAACTTAAAGGTTTAGAAATCAATTGTTTGAGAGGAATAAAGAATTTAACTATTGATGAATGTTACTACAGAAGCTAGTTTATATTGTAAGATTTTATAAATGCAGGTTTTGGTTTCCAAATTCCATTTGTGTTTAGGTTTGGAGAGCAAACCCCTACAGTTTTTTTTCACAAATCATTTATTATGGGAAGAGTTATTGATGAGGGCGATATTCCAACTCCTTTAGAACTGATGAAACTTCAACGTTTAGAAATCAATTATTTTAGAGGAATAAAGAATTTAACTATTGATTTTGCTACTACAGAACCTACTGTATTTATTGGAATTAATGGAGTAGGAAAATCTAGTATTTTAGACTGTATAGCAATTCTCTTTTCTTGGCTTTTAGTTAGAATTCAGTATGACCCTGAAATAAGGTATATCCCTAGGTACAATCAAAAAGATCCATCGAAAGGGAAATATTTTAGTCAACAGGATATTACAAATGGATATGAAGAAACTTATTGTAAAATTATTTTTTCAATTGATGATTTAGAGGAGAACATAAGTTTTGGTAGTAAAAACAACAATAGAAGTAAAAAGATGCCTCTAAATGTACCATCAATAGCAGATAATATTCGTACTAAATTGGAAAATAATTCTCAACTTGATATTCCTCTAATTGTTTACTATCCTGTTAATCGTTCTGTACTTGATGTACCTCTAGAAATCAAAGACAATTATGCCTTTAGACAAGTTGATGCTTATAAACAAGCACTTGATGGAATACAAATTAATTTTGATAGCTTTTTTAAATGGTTTAGAGTAATAGAAGAAACTGAAAATGAAGAACGTCGAGATGATATTGAATATCGCGATCGCCAACTTCAAGCAGTCAGAGAAGCTATCTATTCTATATTAGGAAAAAATGATTTTAAGGATATGAGAGTGCGCCGAAAACCTTACCCAAGAATGACAATAAAAAAACAAGACCAAGAACTTGATATTCAACAACTATCTGATGGAGAAAAAAGCTTATTAGCATTAGTAGGTGACTTAGCAAGACGTTTAGCAATAGCTAATCCTAGTTTGGATGCTCCTTTGACAGCTAGTAGTGTGGTATTAATAGATGAAATTGAACAACATTTACATCCTGCTTGGCAACGTGAAGTAATTCCTAAACTGACAGAAACTTTTCCTAATTGTCAATTTATTATTACTACTCACTCTCCACAAGTTGTCAGTCAAATTAAACCAAATAGTGTTTATATTTTAGAGAAAATTGATGATAATGTTGTTGTTAAACATCCTTCTAGTTCCTTCGGTAGAGATAGTAATCGTATTTTAGAAGATTTAATGAAGGTTCCTGAACGTCCACAAGAAATTAAGGAAAAATTGATGGAATTATTTCGATTAATAGATGCTGGAAATCTTGAGGAAGCTAAACAATTACGGCTAGAAATTGAGAGAGAAATAGGTGGTGATGAACCGGAATTTGTTAGAGCAGATATTTTGATGCGTCGGCGGGAGATTTTGAATAAGTGAAGTATATAAAAAAGCGTGATGAACCTGAAGATTTAGCAAATTTTAAAGCATCTGCTAATGAAGATTGGAAACCTACTTATAATGACTTAAGGGGTACAGAAAAAACAAATATTCATCAAAATTTACTTCAGGAACAGGGTTATATTTGTTGTTACTGTGGCATGGGAATTGATACAGGAAATAGTCATATAGAACACCTCAAACCCCGTAGTGTTTTTCCAGAGGAGGAGCTAAATTATAATAATTTATTAGCATCGTGCCAACGTGAAAGGGAAAAAAATGAACCTGTTCATTGTGGTGTTAAAAAAGCAGATTGGTATGACGAAAATTTGATAGTTTCGCCTTTAGAATCTGACTGTAGCGATTTTTTTCTCTATACTGGTTCTGGAGAAATATTACCGACTAATGTTTTAGATAAAAAAGAGGCTGCTGTTACAACAATTGATAAGTTAGGATTGGATATTGATAAGTTGAATGCAATGCGCCGTCAAGCAATTAACGGTATATTAGAGGCTGTAGAAAATCTTGAAGAATCAGAAATTAAGCAGTTAATAGATGGTTTGAATAAATTGGATTATCAAGGTAAGTACACCCCTTTTTGTGTAGCAATTACTTACATTATTAAAAAATATTTTATTGGGGAAAAATGAACTTAAATCTTAATAGCTTAGGATATTTTTAGAGGTAATTAGGGTTTGCTGAAAAAGTCTTTTAGCAGGGGTAGGAGTCAGGAGTCAGGAGTCAGGATAAATGAGAATGAGAGAGGAGGTAGGAGTAAGAATTGTAAGAGTGATTCTTCCTCACTGCCTCCTCTAAATTCCCTATTCCTCCTGTAGGGGCAAACGGCCGTTCGCCCCTACGACTCCTGACTCCTACCCTCACCCATCAGACTTTTTCAGCAAACTCTAATTATTATTTTTTTCTTGTATCCATATTTAGAGCAAAATGTCAAGTTAATTTTTTCAAAAAAATCAGGGAGTATATACTCGGCATTTTGTCAATAAATATAAATAAGGAAAAATTTGAAGTTTTTTATAGAAATATATCAAAATAAGAGCTTAGTCTACTTTTTGTTACCATTTTATGGTAAAAATACCCATTAAGTATCAGCAATTATCCTCAAGGAGCAATACTTAATGTTCACATCTGTTAAACCCGCCGTTCGCCACATTGTCCCAGAAGACTTGAAAGGGCGATCGCTCCTGAAAGTCGTATATATCGTTTTAGAGGCACAATATCAAAGTGCCCTCTCTGGAGCAGTACGTTCTATTAACGAAAAGAATCCCAACTTGGCCATCGAAATTAGTGGCTATTTAATAGAAGAACTACGGGACCCCAAAAATTACGAAAATTTTAAAAAAGAAGTTTCTGAAGCGAACATTTTTATCGCCTCTCTAATTTTCATTGAAGACTTGGCCGAAAAAGTAGTGGAAGCTGTCACCCCCCACCGGGACAAACTGGACGCTGCTGTGGTTTTCCCTTCCATGCCACAAGTGATGCGCCTGAATAAAATGGGTAGCTTCTCAATGGCACAACTAGGCCAGAGTAAGAGCGCGATCGCTCAATTTATGCGGAAGCGCAAGGAAAAATCTGGTTCTTCTTTCCAAGATGGAATGTTGAAGTTGCTGCAAACTTTGCCGAAAGTTTTGAAATATATGCCGATCGACAAAGCGCAGGATGCTAGGAACTTTATGCTCAGTTTCCAATATTGGTTAGGAGGTTCGTCGGAAAACCTGGAAAACTTCCTGCTAATGTTGGCAGATAAATATGTTTTCAAGAATGAGAAAAAAAGTTCTTTTCAATATGTCGATCCAGTAGTTTATCCCGACATGGGTGTTTGGCATCCCCTCGCACCGAAAATGTTTGAGGATGTCAAAGAATATCTCAACTGGTACAACGAACGTAAAGATATTTCTGAAGATTTGAAAGACCCCCTCGCTCCCTGTGTTGGTTTGGTATTGCAGCGCACCCACTTAGTTACGGGAGATGATGCTCACTACGTTGCCATGTTGCAAGAGTTGGAAGCAATGGGAGCTAGAGTTATTCCTGTATTTGCTGGAGGGTTAGATTTTTCTAAACCAGTCGATGCTTATTTTTGGGAAACTGCTGCTAAGGGAGTTGAACCTACGCCATTAGTAGATGCAGTTATTTCTTTGACTGGTTTTGCATTGGTTGGGGGACCTGCAAGACAAGACCATCCGAAGGCGATCGAATCTTTGAAACGGTTGAACAGACCATATATGGTTGCTTTGCCTCTGGTTTTCCAAACTACCGAAGAATGGGAAGAAAGCGAACTTGGTCTCCACCCAATACAAGTAGCTTTGCAAATAGCTATTCCCGAACTTGATGGAGCGATCGAACCGATTATTATGTCTGGACGGGATGGGATGACTGGAAAAGCGATCGCTCTCCAAGACCGGATCGAAGCTGTTGCTCAACGCGCTCTGAAGTGGGCAACTCTCAGACGCAAACCTAAACTGGATAAAAAAGTTGCTATTACTATTTTCAGTTTTCCTCCAGATAAAGGGAATGTGGGTACTGCTGCATATTTAGATGTCTTCGGTTCTATCTACGAAGTTGTAAAAGCACTGAGAGGTAATGGTTACGATATTCAAGACTTGCCAGAGTCCGCAGAAGAGTTGATGAAGCAAGTTATTCACGATGCTACTGCTCAATATCAAAGTCCGGAGCTGAATATTGCTCACCGGATGTCAGTGGAACAATATGAACGTCTGACTCCATACTCCGAACGCTTGCACGAAAATTGGGGACCGCCTCCAGGAAACCTGAATAGCGATGGAGAAAATTTATTAATCTACGGTAAGAGTTTCGGCAACCTTTTTATTGGTGTACAACCAACATTTGGTTATGAAGGTGATCCGATGCGGTTGTTGTTCTCCCGTTCTGCTAGTCCTCATCATGGTTTTGCTGCTTACTACACCTATTTAGAACAAGTTTGGCAAGCTGATGCAGTGCTGCATTTCGGGACTCACGGTTCTCTGGAATTTATGCCTGGGAAGCAAATTGGAATGTCTGGAGATTGTTATCCAGATAATCTCATTGGTAGCATTCCCAACATCTATTATTATGCAGCAAATAATCCTAGTGAGGCGACTATTGCTAAACGTCGGAGTTATGCTGAGACTATTTCTTACTTAACTCCCCCTGCCGAAAATGCTGGTTTATATAAAGGTTTGCAGGAGTTGAACGAGTTGATCGGTTCCTATCAAACTTTGAAGGATAGCGGACGGGGTATTCCTATTGTGAACACTATTATGGATAAGTGTCGAATAGTGAATTTAGACCAGGATGTGACGCTGCCAGAAAAAGATGCTCAGGAGTTGACTGCTGAGGAACGCGATCGAGTAGTTGGGGATGTTTATCGCCGACTGATGGAAATTGAGTCTCGGTTGTTGCCTTGTGGTTTGCACATTATTGGTAAACCTCCTAGTGCTGAGGAAGCGATCGCTACTTTGGTAAATATTGCTAGTCTCGACAGAGAAGAGGAAGGGATAACTGGTTTACCTCGAATTATTGCTAATAGTCTCAACCGCGATATTGAGGAACTTTACCAAAATAATAATCAGGGTATTTTGGCAGATGTGGAGTTAGTTCAGAATATTACCGAAGCGACTCGTGCTGCTGTTGCTGCGTTGGTGCAACAACAAACCGATGCTGATGGTCGAGTTTCTATGGTGAGCAAACTTAATTTCTTCAACATGATGAAAAAAGTACCTTGGATAGAAGCTCTGGAAACGGCAGGTTTTCCTGATGTTGATGCCGAACTTATTAAACCTCTGTTTGAATATTTGGAATTTTGCTTGGAGCAGGTTTGTGCTGATAACGAGTTAGGTTCTCTGTTGCGAGCGTTGGAAGGGGAATATATTTTACCCGGACCTGGTGGCGACCCGATTCGGAACCCGGATGTGTTGCCGACTGGTAAGAATATGCACGCTCTCGATCCCCAGTCTATTCCCACTGCTGCTGCTGTTAAGTCGGCAAAAATTGTGGTTGACCGTTTGTTGGCGCGACAAATGCAAGAGAATGGTGGGCAGTATCCAGAAACGATCGCTGTTGTGTTGTGGGGAACTGATAATATCAAGACTTACGGCGAATCTCTTGCTCAAGTGATGTGGATGGTAGGTGTGAAACCTGTTCCTGATGCTTTGGGTAGGGTGAATAAATTGGAATTAATTCCATTAGAGGAATTAGGTCGTCCGCGCGTTGATGTGGTGATTAACTGTTCCGGTGTATTCCGAGATTTATTTATCAATCAAATGAATCTTTTGGATAAAGCTGTGAAAATGGCAGCAGAAGCAGAGGAACCGGAAGAGATGAATTTTGTCCGGAAGCACGCTCTCAAGCAAGCAGAAGAATTAGGAGTAAATTTACGTCAAGCTGCAACGCGGGTATTTTCCAATGCTTCTGGTTCTTATGCTGCTAACGTTAACTTGGCAGTGGAGAATAGTACCTGGGAAGATGAATCAGAATTACAGGAAATGTATTTGAAGCGCAAGTCGTTTGCGTTTAATTCTGATAACCCAGGAATGATGGAAGATAACCGGAAAGTATTTGAGTCAGCGTTGAAAACTGCCGACGCGACATTCCAGAATTTAGATTCGTCCGAAATTAGTTTGACAGATGTGAGTCATTATTTTGATTCCGATCCGACAAAAATTGTGGCGAGTCTGAGGAAAGATGGTAAACAACCAGCTTCTTATATTGCCGATACCACGACTGCAAATGCTCAAGTGCGTTCATTGTCTGAGACCGTGCGTTTGGATGCGCGGACTAAGATGTTGAATCCGAAATGGTATGAGGGAATGTTGTCTCATGGTTATGAAGGAGTGCGGGAGTTGTCAAAGCGTCTCGTGAATACCATGGGATGGAGTGCGACTGCAGGTGCCGTTGATAATTGGGTTTATGAAGATGTGAATGAGACGTTTATAAAGGATGAGCAGATGCAGCAGCGGTTGTTGAATTTGAATCCGCATTCGTTCCGGAAAATGGTGACGACGTTGTTGGAAGTGAACGGACGTGGTTATTGGGAGACGAGTGAGAGTAATTTGGATCGGTTGAGAGAGTTGTATCAGCAAGTGGAGGATCGGATTGAAGGAATAGAGTAATTAATGGATAATTGATAATGGATAATGAGAAGTATCTCTAATTATTAATTATCTATTGGTAGGGTGGGTGAATATTTGCCCGCCCTTTTTTAATTTTGTCAATATTCCTTAATACCTATTTTCGATACATGGGATGTGCTTCAATACAACCTTCTGAAATAGCTACATCACCAAAATCTTTAAACAAAGAGCTAGCATTGTAAACAGTTAGACATTCTTGACTTCTAGTTATCGCTGTATAGAGAAGCTCTTTGCTGTGTTCATTTTGTCGCTTTTTATCAGGGTTAAAAAACACCAATATATTACTTAATTCCCATCCTTTGAAACTATGGATAGTAGCAACCTTTATCCTTCCTCCTTGCATCCAAAAAGCAGTTTTGTACCTCCGTCTTATTTCATCGACCTTATCTTCGATTTTTTTTGAATCCCCAGCATATTTTTTTTTCAGCTTCTCATTTTCTTCTTGAGACTCAAAAGCAGCTTGATAAGGTAGACTGAGTTGATTTAAAACTTTACATACTTCCCACCCATCTTTTACAGAGCAAACTAGAATTGCTATATCTGGACGAGCATTATTTCTATGTTTAGTTAAATTTTTAATGTCTACTTTTAAAGCTTCAATTGATTCTTTATATGTACCATGAAACCAGAAATTGCGCACCAAAAGATTGCCTTGAAGTGGTTTAATTGATTTCACATTATCTTCCATTTTTAGTTGAGGATAATTAGCAAGAAAATTAGCTAGTTTTGCTGTTTGTTCTGAGATTCTAAAAGACTCATTAAGTTCTGTAGGACGACCTCTAATGGGTATTACTGGTGAATTTATTTCTTCACGACCATATATATTTTGCCGACTATCTGCAACATACATAAACTCATAGTTGTCTTGACAAAGACTTAATAAATCATAAATCCAAGCAGTTTCAAAATCTTGACCTTCATCAATGAGTAATACATCTACAGGTGTTTTATCATTTAGATTATTTTCTCTTGTATTTTTCCGATCAATTTTCTCTTCGTCAGTTATCTCCTCCTCTGATGAATTCTCATCTGTAAAGATACGGTGATAGTGACCTACTTCAATCTTGCGATAGGAATCTAGCTTACCATTTTTTTTACCATAATAACGAGCTAGACGTTTTACTAAGTCCTTAATGTAATTTACCAATGTAATATTAAAGCAAACTACAAGAACCCTTTTTTCTTCTGAAGCTGCTATTGCTGCTTTGTGAGCTAACAATAATGTTTTTCCAGAACCAGCAGCACCTTTCACTCTAGTACGGCGAGAGTTTTTTTGCTTATTTAGTATTTCCCGTTGCTTTTTAGTCAGGTTAAGTAAATGTTCAATATTTGTCATGCCATGTTTAGGCAAAGCTAGTGCATTAGCTAAACGATCTGCTAATCCTATTTCCTGCATTAACTTTGCAAATTTAGAACCGTGTTTCAGATGACGTTTTTCTAGGATTTTTTTGAGATTTTTAGGTTCAAGATAATCCCATCCAAAAACATTAGAATATTCATGTAATATTTTTTCTAATCGCTTGTTAATATCAGCAGTTTTATGTTTGTGAAAATAAACAAAAGGTTGAATTAAACTAAGAAGTTTCTGGTTAAGTATTTTCTTAGAACCTAAAATAGGTATTTCATATTTAAAAATAGAATCGCGATACTTATCCACCTGTTTTAAAGGACATTCTTCTTTGTGCCATTTACCAGTATCTTTGGCGCGAACTTCCCACTGATATCCGTCTTTCTTGTTGCCTTGAATTCTATGAACATCTGGGGTCCAATCTTTGACTTCAAAAATTCCCATACCAGCATCCTCGCAAAATATGATAATATCAGGTCGTAAACCATTTAAGTAAGGTTGAACATACACAGTCCACTTATCATCAAGAACTTTGCACAAAGCATCTGTTAATGCTTTTTCACCTGCTGTAAGTTTTTGAGGTAAAGTTGTCAAATCATCTGGTACTAAAATCGCCATGAATTTTATGCCTAATTTGTTGATTTTTACGAATTACAGTTAAGTTTATCTTCATTTATTATCTCACTTTGTTTTTCTATCAAAAATGGTATGAATACTGATTTTTAAATAGATTATCGTTCTAAATATCAGTATTTTTATTTAAGTAAGAATAACGAAACTATTTTCTACTGGAGTCAAGAAGACCAAGCATTTATAGCAGAAGTTTCAGAATTACCAGGTTGTATTGCTGATGGAGAAACCTATCAGTCAGCACTACAAAATGTAGAAATAATTATGCAATAGTGGATAGAAACTGCTCAAGAATTAGGGCGATAAATTCCGACACCAAAAATTAGGTCAATATTGGTGTAGATAAAACAGGCGATCGCTACCTTTTTTTATTACAACTTTTTGTGCTATCCTAAAATAGATATTGCCTAGAAAAAACAATCAAATCAAGGAGTGAAAATCATGGAAAACCCTATAGAAAAAATGGCAAAAGCAGCTACTAGAATAGATGTTCGTGCTGCCGTGTCTGCCGCCAAGAATTACTTAATTTCAATGAGAGATTTATTAGGAGGAACGCAAGATATTAGACTAGAAGAAGTTGAATTATCTGAAAACGAACAATTTTGGTTAATTACACTCGGATATAACCGCAGAAAAGACCTTGCTTTACCTGATGAAGTTGATTATAGCGACTTATCTCCCGAATTTATTGGCATAGAACGAGATTATAAAATTTTTACAGTGAATGCTCAGACAGGTGCAGTTGAATCTATGAAAATCCGCGAGTTATGATAATTGAGACTAAACTGTTAAAAAAATATCAAAGCAAAGGTATTTTAGTTGATACAAATATTTTGCTTTTATGGTTTGTTGGTAGAGTTAATCAAAAGCGCATTTCTCGATTTAATCGCACTAAAAAATTTCTACCAGAACATTATCAATTATTAGATAGACTATTAAAGTTTGCCAAAATTGTGACCACCCCTAATATTCTGACAGAAGTGAATAGTTTAATTAATCAAATGGGCGAACCAGACCGCTCAAAATGCCTCAGTATTTTAGCTAAAGAAGTTACTAAACTAGATGAATGTTATCTAAAAAGTAGCACTGTAAGTCAAGAGGAAAAATTTACTAAATTTGGTTTAACTGACAGTGGAATTATCAGTTTAGTGCAAGGAAAATATTTAGTATTAACTGACGATTTTCCCTTAGCAAATTATTTACAAAGCATTGGAGTTGATACAGTTAATTTCAACTATTTAATTGATTATCAATGGTAGTTAAAAAAAACTCAAATATTCAGTCAAAAGTGTCAAAATACGGTCAATATTGACATAGATAAAATAGGCGATCGCCTGGTGTTGCTTGCCACCAGCGATCTATCTCTCCTGCTGCATAAGCAAAACAGTTGTACTCTTGAGATTTGGAGCTAGTCACCCTGTAGTCAGTATCAGACAAATTAGGCCACTTAAGCTCTAGTTCTGGTCTTCTGTACATTTAAACTCTTTCAGCAATTAACAATTAATAATTACCTTTCCCTTTGAGAGAGAGGATTGAAAATCAAAGAAAAAAATTTCTTTTTTCCCTTGAAAGGGGAAGCTTTAAACCTGAATTATTAATTATTAATTATTAATTATTTGGTAACCCCGCTCTTTTCCCCACTTTAACCAAGCTTCTGCCATCTGTTTAATTCGCCCTCGTTGTTCTGGTTTGATGGGATTTTCTCCTGTTATTTCCTCTAATGCTGATAACCAGTATAGAGGATTTCGTTTCAATTCTTGGAGTAACAAAGGCACTATTTGAGTTCCCATCTGGATAATTTCTTGGTATGCAGGATGTTGAGACATTCGAGCAGTTGATGACATTCCCTCTACTTCTCTTTCCCATTGTTCGGCAAGAGTAAAAAATTTGTTAACAAGTTTAGAGTCTATTTGTAGGTTTTGTTCTATTAATTTTGGTTTTTGATTCACAGTTGGCGTTTTTTACCACTAAAATTTACTTTATTAATAGCATATATGGTCAAGCATTGCAATTTAGGTAGAAAGAATTATGCAAGAATGGATAGAAACTGCTCAACAATTAGGACGAAAAATTCCTGCACGAAAAATACAGTAAATATTGGTGTAGATAAGGTAGGCGATAGAACTCCGTTCCGCTGTCGCGTTTCGGCTGTCGCCAACATGTTTGCGGAGCATTCCGTCAGGAAAAGGCAGAGCCTCGCGGCAGCTATATCGTCCTCCTGATGACAAGAGCGATCGCTATTTTTCACCCCACCTCCACTAAAGACTCATCTACCTCCCAACTCACAGATTCCTCAAGTTCCCCCGCAAGAGCAAAAGTTTTAGCTGCCAACAAAGCAGTCTGTAAATCTACACAAATTTTAGCCTGATAATTCCCCAATTGTCCTCCTACAACCAGTTGTTGTACTTCTTCTAGTTGGGATAAATCGACTAAATTATAGAAAGTCAGATTATCAAAAGTAACATTGACAATATATTGACCTCCTGCACCACCGCCAACACTCATGTAAATTTCTTCATCTGCACCTAAAGTTACTAAAGTTTTGCTTGTGCCATTTAATTCCCCGATCGCTGACTCTATTTGTTGCCAAGTAGGGTTTTCTATGAAGTCGCCCTCATCTTGATTACCAACCCACTTTTCCACTGATAAGTCTAATACAAACATTTATTCCCTCCTTCTTTTTGGTGGTTTAACCGTTATCGTCTTCGTGCCACTAGGAGTCACAATTTCTAGTTCTTCTATACCTAACTGCCAGGCCATCGAATTGACTCCACCTCGGATACCGCAAGCAGCACATAATTCCCTGTCTACTATTAAACGCGCTTTTCCCCCTCTAACACCTGCATCTGCTGCTTGCTGAAAAGCGTCTGCTTCTGCATGAGTTTTGCTAATAGGATTAACTTTTAATGTCACCTTTCGAGAATAAGGGTTGCTTCCAGAGTTGATACCGAAGAAAGCACAATTGCTTATTTCTAATTTAGCTATAGTCGATCTATCGGTTTCACTACCTGCTGGCGGTAAACCAAGTTGCTTTCTGTAGTTGGCTAAGTCGTCGAAGTTGTTACTCGTTTTTCCTCTCCTAATTTTGGCTATTTTTATCTATTATAATATTGATGGTAAAATTATGCTAAATTAAAAAGCAAATAAACAAAAATATTAAAAAATGCCCATACAATCAGTAATTACAGAATATATTGACATCACCCCTGGTGTTTTAGGAGGCAAACCATGCATTGCTGGCCATCGTATTTCAGTCGCTCATGTAGCTGAAATGTATCTGAAAATGGGAATATCTATAGAAGAAATTGCAGGTAAATACAATTTACCTTTAGCAGCAGTTCATGCAGCAATGGCATATTATTACGATCGCCGAGAAGAAATAGACAGACATACTGCTGAAAGTCGAGCTAAGGTAGAAGAATTAAAACGAAATAGTCCTCCATCTCCACTACAAGCAAAATTAAAGGCAATTAGAGATGAGCGATCGAATTAAATTTCATTTAGACGAACACATCGACAATAGCATTGCAAGTGGGTTGCGTCGTTACGGTATAGATGTAACAACAACTGTAGAGACTGGGTTAAGAACTCAAAGTGATGAGTCGCACTTAGAATTTATCCGCAGTGAAAAACGAGTGATGGTGACTCACGATGACGACTTTCTGATTATCGCTAGTCAAACAAACGAACACCCCGGAATTGCTTATTGTTCACCTAGCTCTCGTTCCATTGGTGAAATTATCAGATGTCTGATTTTAATTTATGAGGTTTATACTCCAGAGGAAATGATAGGTAGAGTGGAATATATATAAGGAAATAGAAATAGAAATAAAACTATGTTCTACAATTTGCTAGAAAATAAAATATAATTGTAATTGCCTACAAAAAAGAATCAAATCAAGGAGTGAAAATTATGGAAAATCAAACAACAAATAAGAGAATAGATGTTCGTGGTGCTTTGTTAGCTGCCAAGAAATACTTGCAGTCTCTTCGAGGTTTATTGGAATATGAAATTAAAGACTTAAGACTGGAAGAAGTGGAATTATCAGAAGATAGAAAATATTGGTTAATTACACTAGGATTTCTTACTATTACACCAGGAGAAGAAGAAAGTTTTTTCTCCAAAAAAGAGAGGGATTATAAAGTATTTAAAATTAATGCTGAAACAAGTGAAGTTGAGTCAATGAAAATTCGTGAATTATGACAGATTATATTCGTAAATTGTTTGGCAAATATAAACGCCAAGGGGTTATATTTGATACAAACATTCTCCTTTTATTGTTTGTTGGTTCGGTTAATAAAGAGCGCATTTCTAAATTTAACCGTACCGAAAATTTTTCACCAGAAGATTATGATTTATTAGTAGAAATAATATCGTATTTTTCCAAAATTGTTGTCACTCCTAATATTCTCACCGAAGTTAATAATTTAATTAATCAACTGGGTGAACCAGAACGTTCTCAATCTGTAGAACTTTTGGCAAAAGCGGTAACTAAATGGGATGAATTTTATGTCGAAAGTAGCACCGCAACTCAAGTGGAAAAATTTACCAAATATGGTTTAACTGACAGTGGAATTATCAGTTTAGCAAAAGGAAAATATTTAGTATTAACTAACGATTTTCCATTGGCAAATTATTTACAAAGCATTGGAGTTGATGCAGTTAATTTCTACCATTTAATTGATTATAAATTGTAGTTAAACAAAAAAACTCCATGGATAAAATTGGTTTTATTACCTGCAGATTATTTTCAATAAATTAAGGTATTACCACAAAAATTCAAACACAAAAGAGCAAAGACTATGAGCAATAATTTAATAGAAACATCTCCAGAAATATTATCAGGTACACCAGTCTTTAAAGATACTCGTGTTCCGGTTAAAACTCTTATTGATTATTTAAGTGCAGGAGAAACTATAGCAGACTTTCTTGATGATTTTCCTACGGTGACTCAAGAACAAGCAGTTTCTCTATTAAAATTAGCTCAAGAAACATTATTAAAGCAAACTTATGAAAATATTGCTGGATGAATGTTTACCTAAAAAGCTCAAAAGAGAAATCATAAATAATCAAGTAATAACAGTTCCATAACAAGGTTTGGCAGCCAGAAAAAATGGAGAATTGTTAAAATTAGCATCAGAAAGTTTTGATGCTTTTATTACGGGAGACCAAAATTTAACTTCACAGCAAAATCTTCAACAAATTGATTTAATGATAATCGTTTTAATTGCTAAAGATAACCGTCTGGAAACTTTGAAACTTTTAATGATTGAAGTAAATCAAACTTTAGAAAGTCTGAACCAAGGTGATGTTATACCATTTTCATAAAATATTGCTACAGTCACAGAACAGGTGAAAGGAGATAAGGAACGTCGGAACCAGGAAAGATAAATAGACAAAAAATGGAGGAAAAAACTTTAATTTTGACAATGAATGCAAGCGATAAAGTATTAAATTGTCGGAATAAATCACAAATTGGAATGTAACAGCCTTTTTTGAATTTGGTATTATTTATATTGAATAAATTAATTTTAAAATGAAACAAACCAAACAACTAACAGTAATTATTGAACGAGAAGGTGACGGATATGTATCCTTATGTCCAGAACTCGATCTTGCTAGTCAAGGTGAAACAGTAGAAGAAGCAAAGTCTAATTTAATTGAAGCATTAGAACTTTTTTTTGAAACTGCCAATAATTCAGAAATTGAACGTCGCTTAAATAATGAAGTTTTTGTAGAGCAAGTAGAGGTTATTTCAGTTATCAGTTATCAGTTATCAGTTATTACTTTCCTGTTCCCGTTTCTAACTACAAAGAATTAAAAATAGGTACTTTACAATCTATTATTCGTCAGTCGGGATTACCTCGTTCTTTATTTGAAGTTGATGAATAATTTAAAAGGATAAATAGAAATTGCTCAAAAGTTAGGACGAGAAATTCCTGCATGAAAAATACAGTCAATATTGGTGTAGATAAGTAGGCGATCGCTCTCCTCATCACAATAGCGCTCGCTACCATAACCAAACTAAAAATACTTGCTATTTCATACCAACGAACGTACTTGACTACCAGGAGCAGGGGCACCTCGTAATAATCCCTCAGTGCTAATATCTTCGTCTATTTCTTCCCAATGAATACCATAACCACCACCACATATTTCCCATGCTTGTAGTTGTTCAGCAGTTGCTTTTAATAGACGAGGATACCAAGCTAAAGGAACTGTAATAGTACGTCCATCCATTAGTTCAACACTGAAAGTATCCTCTTGTATTTGTACATTTTTAACTCGCTCATCAGCTTGAGGTGTTGAAATACTCATCCCATTTCTCCAAAAAAATTTGTTGATTAAATTCGACTTTTTTTAAGCGATCGCTAACCTACCTATCCATCAATATCCCTAGAGAAAATCACATCCAAATCTTGATAACCGCTAATTATCCTCACAATTTGCACCCCATCATCTATTGGGCGATAGAAAATGATGTAATTTTCTACTGGAAAACTTCTGAGACTAGGTTCTAACTCATCGCATTTTTGCCCCATTTAGGGAAAATCAGCTAACAGTTTACACTGCTGTTTGATTCTATTAATAAGTCTTCTAGCAGCATTAGAATTAAATCGGGCAATATAGCTGTTAATTTCCTTTAGTTCCTGTTTTGTCAAAGGACAAAAAATAAATCGACTCATTATTTAATTATCTCTTGTTTCATTTCAGTTTCAATGCGGTTAATATCTGCCTCTAATTCTGCAAATACTTCTTCTCCATCAATTCCTTCACCGCGATCTAGTTCTTCTATTCCCATTCTTATTTTTTCTTTTAACTCAACAAAATGTTTGGCGCGAATACTCTCTTTTTCTGATAAGAGTCGCAATGCTTCTCCCACTACTTCTGTAGCAGATGAATACCTACCACTATTAACTTGTTCCTCAATAAATTTTCGTGCTTCTAGACTTAAAGATATGTTCATAAAAACGACCTAAATAATTGTCAAATTATTAAAATTATAACCCTGGTGGGAGAATATAACAAGTTGCATAGTTTCCAGAATTACCCCACTCTAACCAAGCTTCTGCCATCTGCTTAACTCGCCCTCGTTGTTCTGGTTTGATAGGATTTTCTCTCTCCCATTGTTCAGCAAGAATAGAGAATTTATCAACAAGTTCAGGTTCTAATTTTGTTTTTTTTCTGATAAGTTGTCCAGTTGTTCTACTTCTCTTAATTTTGAAGAGAACAGGGAACAGGGAACAGAAAGAAAGAATAGATAATTTCTGGATGATAATTGATTTAATTTTTAATTTTCACGCCTATGTCTATTAGAGAGTGAATGCACAACTAAAGATTAAGACGGCCAGAGTGCTTAATGTTCGGTGGGTTACGGCGTAGTGCGGGCATCTTACCCGTAAGGAGTTTGGCTACGATTCGTGCTTATTGTCGCCTTACCCTCCCCACCCTACGCCTCGATTTAATATTCCTTTTACAAACAGTCTCTTACATTATTAATTATTAACTAATTCCTTCAAAAGGTCCTAAAAAAGTTGGCTTAGGACGAGTAATATGAACTTCCCATAATGCTTTTAATACTGCTAAAAATTCACGGATAGAATAACGTCTCATAGAATCATTTCTGAATTTTCCCCAATCTTGGGTACCTAAACCTAGAGCATCTATTCCTAGTTGACGACAGGTATAAACTGCACGAGGTAAATGATAGTTTTGAGTTACTAAAACTGCTTGGGTAATACCAAATATTTCTTTTGCCCGATAACAACTTTCATAAGTGCTAAAACCAGCATAATCTAGAGTAATATTTTCAACAGATACACCACGATTAATTGCATATTCTTGCATTGCTTTTACCTCATTATAATTAGGGGTGCTATTATCACCAGTCATCAAAATTTTTTTAATACTACCAATATTATATAGATTAACTGCTCCTTGCACTCTGTCAGCTAACATTGGTGTGGGAGTACCATCTTCCCAAATTCCTGCTCCAAAAACTATGGCAATAGGTTGAGCAGGAATTTCTTGTGGATTTTTGTAGCGATATTTGCTTGTTGCTACTTTGATATAAAAGTTTAAAGCTAGAGGAATTAGTAGTATTGTTAATACTAAAAGCAAAAAAAATAAGCGTTGGTTGAGTAAAAAAAATTTAGGTAACATATAGCAATATTAAATGATTTCTAAAAAAATACTTTATGGGTTTGGTTATATCAATCCCATTTTTGTTGAGGTTTGGAGACCAAACCCCTAGGCTCAAATATGACAACTTTTTTATGAGACATTTCCAATAATAAAAAATTAAATCAATTATTTTTCCCTACTCCCTATTTATATGAAAAAAGACTGTAGGGGTTTAGTTTTCCAATCCCATTTTGGCTTGGGGAAAGGAAACCAAACCCCTAGGCTCAAATATGACAACTTTTTTATGAGACATTTCCAATAATAAAAAATTAAATCAATTATTTTTCCCTACTCCCTATTTATATGAAAAAAGATTGTAGGGGTTTAGTTTTCCAATCCCATTTTGGCTTGGGGAAAGGAAACCAAACCCCTAGGCTCAAATATGACAACTTTTTTATGAGACATTTCCAATAATAAAAAATTAAATCAATTATTTTTCCCTACTCCCTATTTATATGAAAAAAGATTGTAGGGGTTGGGTTTTCCAATCCCATTTTTGTTGAGGTTTGGAAACCAAACCCCTACGATAAAATATTACCGAATAATTATTAATTATTGAAGGACGTTGCCATGGAATGTCGCTACCTCTAAAGCAACAACTTCAGAAATAGAATTTAATCCATTTCAACTTTACTAAATTCTCTTCCCTCCTGACTCCTGAGTCCTGACTCCTGACTCCTATTTATTTGCTAAACCAACCGCTTCAGAAATAGAATTTAATTCATGTTCATCTAACTTTTGTAGTAATCCTTGGAGAATTTGTTTGATTATTCCCGGCCCTTGATATACCCATCCTGTATAAAGTTGAATTAGACTGGCGCCTGCAGTAATTTTATCCCACGCATCTTCCGCTGTAAATATACCACCTACACCAATTATTGGTAATTTTCCCTCTGTTTCTTGCCAGATGAATTTAATTATTTCTGTCGATCTTTTGGTTAATGGTGTGCCACTAATTCCACCTGCTTCTTCGGTAACAAGTTTACCTGTTACTGGAATAATTTTAGTTTTTAATCCCTCACGATTAATAGTTGTGTTAGTGGCAATTATGCCAGATATTTTATATTCTTTAATTAAGTCTAGTATTGAGGGTAGCGCTTCATTTTCTAAATCTGGTGCAATCTTAACTAAAATTGGCTTAGTTCCTTGATTTTCTGCTTGCAAAACTGCTAAAATTTTACTTAAATTATCGGTATTTTGTAGGGAACGTAAGCCTGGGGTATTAGGAGAAGATACATTAACAACGAAATAATTTCCCCAACTTTTTAACAATCGAAAACTCTCTAAATAATCTGTTGCTGCTGCCTCTAAAGAGGTTATCTTAGATTTACCAATATTTATACCATAAGGAAAGAAAGAAGGAGGAATAAAAAAATTAGTTTTACTTTGACTTTGTAATCTTTTAGCTAAAGCAGCAGCTCCTTGATTATTAAATCCCATTCGATTTAAAACAGCCCGATCTTTTGGTAAACGAAATAATCTTGGTTGGGGATTTCCAGGTTGTTCATGGAAAGTGACTGTACCAAGTTCAGCAAACCCAAAACCTAATCGGGGCCAGGTGTTAATTGCCAGACCATTCTTATCATATCCTGCGGCTAAACCTAGCGGATTTTTAAAGTTTAATTCCCATAAATTTTGCTCTAGGCGAGTATCTTCAAAACAGAATAATTTCTCCATCATTGTCTGAACCCCACTTATCAGTTTAGAGTCGGAATAAGTATCCATAAAACTGAGCATATTTAGAACTTGATTATGTATCCTTTCTGGATCGGCTTTTAGTCCAGAAAATATAATCGGCAGTAGGACAGAACGATAAATATTTAACATTTTATTCTCAATAGTAGTTAATGTAGTCGTACAAAATCAATTTCCTAGTTAAGATAGGGAACAGGGAACAGGGAATGTGTAATTAATTTTGCTTATGAAATTAACAATTTAAAACTTAAAAAAAGACTAAATTTTATAATCTTGAGGAGATTTGGTTAGATATTAATGAAATAAAGTAATTAATTGTTTTCATTAAAATATCATTGATTTGGTTGAAAATCGTAAAATTAATAATTAAATTAACTTTGAGTAGCTCAAATAAAGTAAGCATTCAGCCGTCAGCTATTAGTGATCAGCTATCAGCTATTGATTTTGGGGAATTTCACAAGTAATAAGTGTTAAGTAATGAGTAAGGAGTAAGGAGTAATGAGTAAGGAGTAATAAGTAATAACTAATAAGTAATAAGTAATAACTAATAAGTAATACCTCTGCCTGTTTGCGCAGCATTCCGCAGTCAAGTCAGAGGATTTAAAAAATGATGAATACGCAAGAATTTTTCTGCATGAATGAAGAGGCTTTAAACAATCATATTCGGGCTTGATTTTAATTCTTACTCATTACTCCTTACTCCTTACTCCTTACTCCTTACTAATTACTCATTACTCATTGCTGAAGAGCTGACTGCTAATAGCTGAATGTTTACCAAATAAATATTATTTATAGAATCAAAATTAAGTAGGAGAATTAATGTATGTTGAAAAAAAACATATCGGAAAATAATGAAAATAATCTGATTGAGTTGGAAAGTATAATCAGGACAATAAGAGAAGAAGAAGATATAGATATTATCATCAAAAAAATTATTATTTATTTTCACTCAGAGTTTGATTTTAGTTTAATTTGGGTGGGTTTATACGATCGCCTAGGAAATAAAATAGTTGGCAAAGGAGGAATTACTCCTAATGGTGAAATTTCTATTCTCAAACAAAAATTTCCAATTAGTGATGGAGATGTATTAGAACAAGTATTAATATCAGGTCAAGCACTTAAAATAGCTGATTTAAGCGCTGAAAAGCAAGTAGGAGAATGGGTCAAAATAGCTCAAACTTATCAAGTTAAAGGAACAATTTTATTTCCGATATCTTATAAGGAAATATGTTTTGGCGTTGTGTTAATGGGTTCACAAAATAAGGGCATATCTCTAGAGTCAGGAGCAAAAGCACTACTATCTTTAATCTGGGGAGAACTGGGGCAAACATTAGACAAAATGCAAAAAGAATGGCAACAAAAGCAAATTAAAAGACCTGATGAACCCATGCTTTCATTACTTTCTCAATTAGGAGAATTAGTAACCCTAGATCAACGTCTGGAAGTCGTTGTAGAAATAACTCAGAAATTTTTACAACCATCGCGCACGAATATTTACTGGTATTATCCCAATGGAGGGTACTTCTGGCGTCGTGCAAGTAATCGTCAAGTAATCGTAGAATGGAATGATTTAAAACGTCCTGCTTCTGGTATTACACTGCAAGATTTAGGTGAGTTATATCAGATATTAGTAAAAGGGGAAATTGTTTGCGTCGGAGAATATTACAGATCCACAAACAACAAGATTACTCAACTACTGCTCCAACAAATCAGAGCTGCTTCTGTATTAGTAGCACCGATTATCTTAGAAGAGGAATTATTAGGGTTTATCACTATAGAAGAACAACACAACCGTCAGTGGCAAGATAATGAAAGAAACTATTTGCATGGAGTCGCTCAACTGGTAGCTTTAACTTCTCCCCTCTCAGAAATGGAAGACAAAATTCGCCAAGTCAAACTAGATCGGAGTTTAACAGCAGATATAACTCGCGCTATTTATGGCGATCGTGACTGGCAAAAAATTATCAAGACAACAGCGGATAAATTATCTCAACGCTTAGGTTCTCAATATTTTATGTTGATTATCTGGAATAGAGATCGCTTTGAGGTTATTTATCAAAGTCATTCTCTGCAAAATCGAATACTCACAAGTTCTCTCCCCCCACTCAGTAAGGAAGATATGATGCTACTAGAGAAAAATACTGAAGTAGTAGGAATTGAAAATTGGTCAGATAATCATATATTGAATGCTTGGCAAGAAAATTTTGAGAAAGCAGGAGTGCGTTCTCTTCTATTGTCCAATACAAGAGGAACTAGGAAACAGGAGGAAGACGAATCTAGTACAGAGCATCAAGACAATAAGTACGATCGCTCCTTAGAACTTGTCATTATTGGTTATGATACACCTCACATCTGGAATCGCAATGAGCGAGAATTAGTACAAATTGCCAGTCAACAGTTAGGTTTTATTCTGCATCAAAGAGATATTAATCAGCGATTCGATCGGCAACAGCAATATATTGAATATCTTCAGTCTGGTTTAACTACTTTGCAACCAACCACAATACTCGGAAACTCAACAAAAGTATTGATTGACTCTTCCAATTCCTCATTTTTCCAAGAAGTTAAAGATTTGGCACCACTGGGAGAACAAAGCGTATTAGAAAATTTATCCCTAGATCGTCTCGAACGTAGTTTTATCGAATTTACTGCACAAGCAATTACGGAAATAGGAGAGATAGATCGCCAAACTGTTCCCATAATTGCTTTGATTAGTTGGCATCCTGTGTCGCAAACAGGGAGAATTATGAGCTATAGTTATGGCGACTCTAGTATTAGTACCACTGGCAAAATTTCGATTCCAGTTCGTAACGATACTTGGATTCAACAAATACTTTCTACAAATGATTGGTTGCATTTGAATGTCAGTGAGGTGCCAGCTAAAACTTTGCGGTGGTTAAATATTCTTGATGAAGGTCAGGTTGTAGTGACTGCTTTGCGTACTGCTAGCGAACATCAACCAACAGGTATATTCTTATTAGCAGATCCTTACGGGATTTTATGGCAAAAAACAGAAGTTCCACAGTTAGAAAATTCTCCTACTGAAACTTTAAAAAATTTACTCACTACTTTGGTGACTCAGTTTGCATGGTCACGTCGCTATTTAATTGTCAAGACTACTTTGGAATCTCAGCGAGAAGAATTAGAGTGGTTAAATTGGTACAAACAAAGGCGTTTGGAAGAACTTTATCGTAGTGTTGGATCTGGTTTTAAACAATTAAGTGAACTAAATCATACTCCTACTGAAAATTCTACTCAACAAAAAGATATTCTAGCAAATTTACGTTATCAACAATTACTACGGCAAATTGGCAATGTTTTATCATCTACTACCTCATTATTGAAGGAAGAAAAATGGCGTTTACAGGCAAATTATGATGTTGTATCTGTGGCTAATTTGTTGAGGCGATCGCTGACTCGCATTGATTCTCAAATCAAAAAAAGAAAATTACAATTAGAAGTGCATCGGGAAGGAAATTTAACTATTTATGGGGATAGTATTAAATTAGAATTGGTTGTATATGAGCTTTTGATTAATGCTTGTCGTCGTTCTACAACAGGAGGAAAAATAGATATTAAATGCCAAACTTTAGATGAAGAATGGCTAGAAATTTATATTCTTGATCAAGGTAATATTAGCCCCCAATTAATTGCTGAATTTAATGCTGGTTCTATACCTGATATATTAGAAGTTTCTGCTTTAGTTATACCCCCTGGCAAACATTTAATTATTTGTCGGCGAGTCATTCAACAAATGGGAGGAGATTTTGAGTTACATTTGCGGGAAGGTGGTTTAGTAGAAAGTCGATTACTGTTACCTTTAGCTCATATTTAATAATGGATAATGGATAATTGATAATTGATAATTACCTCCCCCTAAAAAGGAGAGGATTGACCAAGAGAAAAGAGAATATTCCTTATGTCAATCCCGAAGCTTTAGCTAGAGGTACTGATAACTGATGTACTGACTGACACTTCGCGAAGTGTCACTACTAGCGAAGTGTCACTACTAACTGATAACTTAAATTACCCCTTTTAAAAAATAGGAAATATATAGCAAGTATTTTAGTATTAGACATCTCCGAAAATTAAAAATAAAATAAATTGCTATCCATAAATTATCAATTATATCTCCCTGTTCCCTGTTCCCTGTTCCCTGTTCCCTGTTCCCTGTTCCCTGTTTCCTGTTCCCTGTTCCCTCTTTTCCGGAGATGTCTATTTCATATATTTAGGTTTGGTTTGGGGTGAAAATTTTCTTTGATATAATTTGGTAACTATTTGCTACAAATGCTTATTCCCTAGAATCACAGTTTAGCAACATTTTTTAATAAAATTTGTATAATTTATAATCATCACAAGTGTTAGAATGAATGAAGATTACAACTAATACCATGTTCGGTCGAATGCTTATAAATAATAATAGGGAATAGGGAACACCTAACATCAGGGAAAATAGAGATGTTCCATCAAAATTCCCTACCATAATATTTGATTTATAACTAACTATCCGAAGATGCTCTAACTTCCATAATTAACAAAGCTCAATCAAGACTATTGAGCGGATTACTAATTACTCAAAATTAATAATTTTAGCTATGAAAAATCGAGAAATACAAGAAAATATAGATCCATCTAATTCTCTGACAGCTATTAATATAATCGAAGATTGTGCCACTAAAATATTAGCTCATATTTTAGACCATAATATTATTCAAATTCAAAATAATTCAGATATTCTAGACATCAGAGAAAGTCAACTACTGGCAACAGCTATTAAAGATTTACAGATTAATTACGAAAATCAGGAATTACCACCTCTTCTAGGAGCAAATCTAGATTTTATCCTTGGTCGAGATAATTATGCTAATAATCAAATAGAGCTAGCATTAACACATTTTCAAAACAGCCTAGTCGTCTGGCAAAATAGCACAAAAATTTTACCTGGAGAAGTCTCAAATCAACAAACAAATCAACATTTAGAAAAATTAGGTGTAGTTCTTTTTCATATAGGATTATGTTACTTCCATCTAGGAAATTTAAATAAAAAAACAAAACAAAAAAAGAATTGTTGGCAGCAAGCACAAAATAATTTCCAGGAAAGCTTAGAATTATTTGCTCAAATAGATCGACAAGAATTAGTAGCTAAATTTATTAGTAAAAAAGGCGAAGTTCTGCAAAAATTAGAACTATGGAGTGATTTATATAACCTGGCTCAACAAGCTTTAGATTTACATCTAACTTATGGAAAAGAAGAGCAAATTGCTCAAGATTACGGATTTTTAGCTGAAGCTGCAATGCACGAATCAAAATGGGCTCATGCTAGTCAATTAGCAGAGTTAGCAATTGCCATTCAAAGTCAATCTATGGGAGATCCTTTAGAAATTGCCCAAGATCAAAATGCTTACCTGTCAATTTTAAGTGAATCTCAGCGTAGTCTGAATGAGTGGCAAGGTACTATTAATCAACTAGAAAAAGCGCGACGGGAAACCAACCCAGACCATGATTTACAATCTTATCTTTCCATATTAAAAGCATTAATAAAACTTTATTTTGAACAAGATAAATATCTAAAATCTGCCATAATTAAAGAAGAAAAATTTAAAATAGAGTATCAGTATGGCTTAAGAGCTTTTGTAGGTATAAATCAATTACAACCACAACAAAATTATGATAATCAAGTCATAATTCCTAGAGAAATAGAAGTTTCTGGTCGTCGAGAAGATGTGAATAATTTAGTGGCAAGAATTAAAAGTAAAGACCAGAAACTCATAGTAATATATGGTGCATCTGGTGTAGGTAAAAGTTCTTTACTTAATGCAGGTTTAATACCTACTTTACTTGCAGAAGAATCAAAGGATAATCAAGCAATTTTGCCCATACCATTGCGAGTCTATAGTGATTGGATTAGAAACTCTGACCCCACTACTTGGAATCTGGAATATGTATTAGAGACATTGCGCAAAAATAATCAACAAAATAATTTAAAACTATTAATCTTAGATCAGTTTGAAGAGCTATTTAGTGTCTGTCCAAAAATCAATCAAAGACTGCCACTCTATCAATTTTTACATGAGTGTTTAACTTTGAATTCTGTCAAAGTAATTTTATCGCTACAAACAGATTATTTACATTATCTATTAGAATGGGAACGCCAGACAAATTTAGAAGCAGTAATTAACCATGAAGTTTTATCTAAACAAACTCTTTACTACATAAGTGATTTTGAGCTAAATAAGACTCACGAAATAATCAAAAATTTAACTGAAATTGCTCAGTTAAATTGGGAAGCAGATTTAATCGATCAAGTAGCAAAAGATTTAAGTGCAGCAGAAAATACAGTACACCCAATTCAATTACAAGTAGTAGGTAGGCAACTTCAAGAAGCAGGAATTAGAACTCTTAAGGCATACCATAAACTAGGAAATAATCCCCTTAAAAAACTCACTATAAAATTTTTAGATACAGCGATTAAAGATTGTGGTTCTCTCAATGAAAAAACAGCTATACTCGTTTTATACTTGTTAACTAATGAACATGGTACTCGCCCTCTCAAAACTTCTGTTGAATTAGCATCAGATTTGTTAACAGAATCTAGTAAATTAGATTTAGTTTTAGATGTATTAGTTTCTCAAGGATTAGTTTTATTATTGCCAGAGTTACCAGACAATCGCTATCAATTAGTTCATAATTATTTAATTCCTTTAGTGAGAGAACAGGAAGGAGAAAAATTAATAGCTGAACTGGAATTAGAAAGAGATATAGCACAACGTAAACTATTGAAAGAAAGACCAAATAATTTCCTAGATAAAGCAATTAATTCTGTGTTTAGATGGATGCGAGTTGATTAGATATCTCCAGAAAAGAGTGAACAGCTAACAGGGAACAAGGAACAGGGAACAGGCGGGAGTAATTGATAATTTATCAATAAGAATTGATTTAATTTTTGATTATCGGAGATGTCTATTAGATATAGTCCTATGCACAAAGTTATTTCAGTTATCAGTTATAGCAGGGAACAGGGAACAGGGAACAGGGAACAGTTAGAAAAACATTTCCTAGTCTTAGATTTATCATCAGTAATTGTCAAGAACCAACTCTTTCTTAGCTATATCAGTTATCAGTTAGTCTCCTATAGTCGGAACTGCCTTAACACTACCTCAAGCGTGAACCATTGGCATTGAAATAATGAACCAAATATTTATCGAGGGGAAATTGGATATAGCATTTTCGGCTGTCGGCGACAGTGGAAACAACAGTTTTTTCCCCTTAAAAGGGGAGGTTTTAGACCAGATTTTTTTGTAAAAGTTTCATATTTTTTATAGTAGACATCTCCAAAAATAAAAAATGAAATCAATTCAAGATATGAAATCAACAATTTAATTCCCTATTCCCTATTCTCTGACTTTTGCCAAAAGTCTAGTAATTACTTATCTTCAGTTAATTTCTAACTCAGTTTAATTTAAGGTATATAGAATACCATTAAAATATAAATATAAAGAAATTAACTTAAAAAATATGAGTAATTGCTTCAATTTGAAAACTGCTATTAAAAAAAATTAAGGTATCAAAGCTCCATAATTAGAGAGAAAATATTCAGACAATATGCTCAATAATCTAAAAAGGATAATCTACCAATAACCAATAATTATCGGGATCTTCAATGCCAATAACTTTATGTAAAAAATTAGAACAAGTGTCAATCAAAAGGATTAAACATTCAAACAAATTGCCACAATATTACAAACAATACTTTTCTAAATTATTCTGTCAAATAAATTCAAAATTATTAATGCAAAATTATAACCTCTGACTTTAGGCAGATGCTTAAAATAAGGAAAATATTTTTGATTTTTTCACTCTCTGAAGAACGAGGCTTGAATTCTTAATTAAACAATTCTTGAAATTCACTTATAAACATAAACAAATTTTTTGAACTTTGAATTTTGAATTCAAAAAATAGTTATAAAGGGGTTATTACTTCTTTATTTGTTCTTACTCATTCTTGATTCAAAATAGGTTATGAAAACACTACCTAAAATTATCATCAATACTGCTTTATTTGCTAGCTTAGGTTTGAGTGCTATGCTAGTAAAAGCAGGTAGTTTAGATAACTTCAAACTCCACTATTTTGGTCTCACACAATATCTCAATAATCAAAATAGAGAACTTCAAAATCTTCAAGCACAAAATCTCGATCCTCAGAAATATAGTCGCATTAATTTAAGTCAACTATTAAATGGCGGACCGCCAAAAGATGGTATTCCTTCTATTGATAATCCGAAATTTGATACTGCTAAAACAACAGCTTTTCCTGCTAATGAAAAAGTGATTGGCGTAGAAATAAATGGTGAGGCGGTTGCTTACCCTTTTGGCATTATGAATTGGCATGAAATTGTTAATGATACAGTAGGAGGAGTTAATATTACTGTTTCTTATTGCCCTCTTTGTGACACTATAGTAACATTTGAACGTGGCAGTACAACTTATGGTGTTTCTGGCAAACTTTATCAAAGTTGTTTAGTTATGTATGAACGTGCTAATGATACTCTTTATTCTCAACCTTGGTCTTTTGGTATTATTGGTCAGAATGTTAATCGAAGTTTAAAGAGAATTCCTGCTATTAAAACTACTCTTGGCGCTTGGTTAGCAGCACATCCTAATAGTAAAATTCTCTCTACAAATACTGGTTATAAACGTGATTATTTTAATTATCCTTACGGCAGTTATTATACTGATAAAAGATTGATTTTTCCTGTCAGAAATCAAGACCAACTTAAGGAACATCCTAAGTCTATTGTTACTTATGTTTGGGAACCAGATAGAGAAACGCCTCAAAATAATTTCTCTGGTAGTAGTGTTCAATTTTTACACTCAGAAATTAAGCAACTAGGAGAAAAAATTGTGGAGTTTAATGGGCGAAAAATTCGCGCTAAATGGGATAGTCAAATGGAAACTGTTATTGTTGAAAAACTTGATAGTACGATTATTCCTAGTTCCACTGCTTTTGCTTTTGTTTATCCTGCATTTTTTGGACAGTAGGAGTAGGGAGTGGGGGAAGGGTGGGAAGTGTGGGAAGTGTGGGAAAATGGGGAAGTGTGGGAAGTGTGGGAAGTTGAACAAAAATTTCATCAAAATGTGGCAGCGATCGCTTCCCGACTTGATCTAAAATCTAATAACTATAACGTTGGAGTTATACCAAAATTTAATTAACCAAACGATCGCTTCCCGACTTGATCTAAAATCTAATAACTATAACGTTGGAGTTAAACCAAAATTTAATTAACCGAGCGATCGCTTCCCGACTCGCTCTAAAATCTAATAACTGTAACGTTGGAGTTAAACCAAAATTTAATTAACCGAGCGATCGCTTCCCGACTTAATCTAAAATCTAATAACTATAACGTTGGAGTTAAACCAAAATTTACAGCCCTTTTCAGATTGATGAACCACATATTCACAAGCAAAACCTAGTAGGGACGTTCCATGGAACGTCCCTACTGTGGTCT